>DATGRC010000169.1:0-24982 GCA_035303865.1 Acidimicrobiales bacterium | reverse complement strand
AGGGAGCGTTCCCCCTAGTCCCCTAGGGGCCACGGACAGCCAAGTGTCCTTCAGGGCTGCGAAATTCCCAGGTCAGAGACCTATTGCTCTAGATGTCGTAGTAGAGCGTGAACTCGTAGGGGTGGGGGCGAAGGCGGAGGGCGTCGACCTCGCGCTTGCGCTTGTAGGTGATCCACGTCTCGATCAGGTCGTCGGTGAAGACGTCGCCGACCCGCAGGAAGTCGTTGTCGGCCTCGAGGGCGTCGAGGGCCTGCTCCAGCGAGCCGGGGACCTGCGGGACGAGGGCCAGCTCCTCGGGCGGGAGGTCGTAGAGGTCCTTGTCCTTCGGCTCCGGGGGCTCGATGCGGTTGGCGATCCCGTCGAGGCCGGCCAGGAGCATCGCCGCGAACGCCAGGTACGGGTTGGCGGTGTTGTCCGGGCAGCGGAACTCGATCCGCTTGGCCTTCGGGCTGCGCTGGCCGAGCGGGATCCGGCAGGCGGCCGAGCGGTTCCGCTGGCTGTAGACGAGGTTGACCGGCGCCTCGTAGCCGGGCACGAGCCGCTTGAAGCTGTTCGTCGTCGGGTTCGTGAACGCGATGACCGCGGCGGCGTGCTTGAGGAGGCCGCCGATGTACCAGCGAGCCAGGTCGGACAGGCCCGCGTAGCCGGCCTCGTCGTAGAACAGCGGCTCGCCGCCCTTCCACAGCGACTGGTGCACGTGGCAGCCAGACCCGTTGTCCTCGAACACCGGCTTCGGCATGAACGTGAGGCTCTTGCCCGCCTGCCAGGCCACGTTGCGGGTGACGTACTTGAACGTCATCAGCTTGTCGGCCATGGCCAGCAGCGTGTCGAAGCGGATGCCGATCTCGTTCTGGCCGCCGGAGGCCACCTCGTGGTGGTGCAGCTCGGTCTGGATCCCCACCTCGTGGAGCACCGCGCTCATCTCCGAGCGCAGGTCCTGGAAGTGGTCCATCGGCGGGGCCGGGAAGTACCCCTCCTTGGTGCGGGGCTTGTACCCGAGGTTGGGGCCTTCGTCGGTGCCGGTGTTCCACTGCCCCTCCACCGAGTCGACCTGGTAGAAGGCGCCGTTGGGGCGGGTCTCGAAGCGCACGTCGTCGAAGACGAAGAACTCCGGCTCCGGGCCGAAGTAGGCGGTGTCGGCCACCCCGGTCGAGAACAGGTGCTCCTCGGCCTTCTGGGCCACGTAGCGGGGGTCGCGGCTGTAGCGCTCGCCGGTGACCGGGTCGGCCACGAAGCAGTGCAGGACCAGCGTCTTGCGGGCGCGGAACGGGTCCAGGTACGCCGTGTTCGGGTCGGCGATCAGGACCATGTCGGACTCCTGGATCTCCTGGAACCCGCGCACCGATGAGCCGTCGAACGCGTGGCCGTCCTCGAACTGCGACTCGTCCACGGCGTGCGCCGGGACGGACACGTGCTGCATCACACCGGGCAGATCGCAGAAGCGCAGGTCGACGAACTCGACGCCCTCTTCGGCGATCAGCTCCAGCACCTCGTTCGGCGTGCGCTCTTCCACGGTCCCTCCATGGGTCGTACGGGCGAGGCGACGCTAGCGGCCGCTCCGGGTCCCGCTCGACTCACCCCCGACCGCCGGTGCTGGTGTCGGCCCCGCAGCGGCGTAGCCTCCGCGCCGATGGCAGTCGGCTCGATGCGGCGCGGCCCACGGGTCCTCCGACGCCCCGCGCAGTACGTCGTCGCCGGCTTCGCGGCCGCCACCCTGGTCGGCGCGGGGCTGCTCATGCTCCCGGCGGCGTCGACGTCCGGGCGGACCACCGGGTTCGTGGACGCCTGGTTCACCGCCACCTCGGCGGTGTGCGTCACCGGCCTGGCCGTCGTCGACACCGGCGCGCACTGGAGCGGGTTCGGTGAGGCCGTCATCCTCGCCCTCATCCAGGTCGGCGGGTTGGGCGTGATGACGCTCAGCGCGCTCATCGTCGTCGGGCTGGCCCGCCGGCTCGGGCTGCGGCAGCGGCTCATCGCGGCCGCCGCCACCGGCACCCCGCAGCTCGGCGAGGTCCGCTCGATCCTGCGCGGCGTCGCGCTCGTCACCGTCTCCGTCGAGGCCGTCGTGGCCGCCGCGCTCACGCTCCGCTTCGCCACCGCCTACGACCTCGGCCTCGGCCGGGCGCTGTGGGAGGGCGCCTTCCACGCCGTCTCCGCGTTCAACAACGCCGGGTTCGGGCTCCGCTCCGACAACCTCGTGCCGTTCCGCGACGACCCGGTGGTGCTCCTCCTCGTGGCCGCCGCGATCGTCGTGGGCGGCCTCGGCTTCCCGGTGTGGGTACAGATCGCCCGCCGGCCGCGGGAGCCACGGCGCTGGAACCTCCACACCAAGCTGACCGTCGCCACCACGCTCGGCCTGATCCTCGTCGGCTGGCTCGCCATCGGGGCCCTCGAGTGGACCAACCCCGCCACGCTCGGCTCCATGGATGCCGGCGGCTCGGTGCTCAACGGCCTGTTCGCCAGCGTCACGCCCCGCACCGCCGGGTTCAACGCGCTCGACTACGGCGCGATGCGCGAGGAGAGCCGGCTCGTCACGGAGGCGCTGATGTTCATCGGCGGGGGCAGCGGCTCCACCGCCGGCGGCATCAAGGTGACGACCGCCGCCGTGCTCGCCTTCGTGATCTGGAGCGAGCTGCGCGGCGACCCCGACGTCACCCTGTTCCGGCGTCGCATCCCCACCCAGGCCCAGCGCCAGGCCCTCACGGTGGCGCTGCTCGCCGTGGTCCTCGTCGCGGGGGCGGTGCTGGCGCTCCTGCGCCTGACGGCCCACTCCCTCGACGCCCTCCTCTTCGAGGCGGTCTCCGCCCTCGGCACGGTGGGGCTGTCCACCGGCATCACCCCCGGCCTGCCCGACCCGGCCAAGGTGCTCCTCGTCGGGCTCATGCTCCTCGGGCGGGTCGGGCCCCCCACCCTGTTCGCGGCGCTCGTGTCCCGCGAGGGCGAGCGCCTGTACCGGCACCCGGAAGAGAGGCCGATCATTGGCTGACCACCAGCACCCAGACGCCCCCGGCCCCGACTCGATCCTGCGCACCGACCGCCGTCCGGAGCATCCGCCCCGCCCCGGCGAGCAGGTCCTCGTCCTCGGCCTCGGCCGCTTCGGCGCCGCCGTCGGCGCCGAGCTGGTCCGCCTCGGGATGGAGGTGCTCGGGGTGGACGTCGACCCCAACGTGGTGCAGCGCGCCGCCCAGCTGCTCACCCACGTCGTGGAGGGCGACGTCACGAACGTCGAGGTGCTGCGCCAGCTCGGCGCCGCCGAGGTGCGCCACGCCGTCGTGGGCATCGGCCACATCGAGGCCAGCGTCCTGGCCACCGCCGCGCTAGAGGACCTCGGGGTCCCCTCGATCTGGGCGAAGGCGGTCAACCGCCAGCACGGCCGCATCCTCGAGCGCGTCGGCGCCCAGCACGTCGTGTACCCGGAGCACGACATGGGCCACCGGGTCGCCCACGTGCTCGGCGGGCGGATGCTCGACTGGTTCCAGCTCGACGAGCGCTTCGCCATGGTCGAGACCCGCGTCCCCAAGGAGCTGGCCGGCAAGAGCCTGGCTGCCGTGGGGGTGCGGGCCCGCTACGACGTCACCGTCGTCTGCGTGAAGCACGGCGACGCCCCGTTCACCTACGCCACCCCCGACACGGTCCTCCAGCGCGGCGACGTGCTCGTCGTCGCCGGCGAGACGGCCGCCGCGGAGGCCTTCGCTCGCCTGCCGAGCTGACGGGGCGCCATGTTTCACGAGAGTGAAAGTCCCCTTCGTACGGTCCCGGCATGCGTCGCCCCCTGATGAACCTCGGCCGCCGGACCGTCCCCGCCCTCGCTGCGCTGGCCCTGCTGGGGGCCTGCGGCGACGACGATGACGCGTCCTCCTCGCCCCCGGACACCGCCGCGGAGGCGCCAGCGGGAGACGACGACGGGGGCTCCGACGGCGCGAGCAGCGCCACCGGAGGCGGCTCCGGGACCGGCTTCGTGCAGATCGGGGACGAGCGCTACGAGCTGACCATCGAGGGCTGCGTCGAGATGTTCGGCGCCATGGCCGGCAACGGGCACGCCACGAACGACCCCGACAACGTCGAGGTGGCCTTCGACCTCTCCCCGCAGGACTGGCAGGACCGGGATCCCTCCGAGGGCTGGGAGATGGCCGGCGCGATCACGCTCTCCATCGAGGAGCCGTACCACCAGTGGGAGACGGGTGGCGCCCTCGTCGAGCTGTTCGACCTGCCGGACGGGCTCGAGGCCGACGACGTGGACATCGTGAGCCATCAGATCGACGAGCGCACCAGCACCGCCACCGGCACGGCGAGCTTCATCGACCTCGGCGCCGTCCTGGCCGGCGGCGGGACCCCGGTGGAGGGGTCCTTCGAGCTCTCGTGCCCCTCAGGCTGACGACTCCTGCGGCGGCGGACCCAGGCGGGTCCCGAACGGAGAGGTGGCACGACGCGCGACGGCGGCGCCCCTGCGGGCGCCGCCGTCTTGCTGCTCCGAGGAGGGGGGGACTACTCGGCCAGCTCGCTGCAGATCGTGTCGATGAGGATGTAGGTCACCTCGTAGGGATCGCAGTTGGCGTTGGGCCGGCGATCCTCGATGTAGCCCTTCTTGTCCACCTCGACCTGCCACGGGATGCGCACCGACGCCCCCCGGTTCGACACGCCGTAGCTGTACTCCGTCCACGGGGCGGTCTCGTGGAGGCCGGTGAGGCGCTCCTCGATGCCGTGGCCGTAGAGGTCGATGTGCTCCTGACGCTTCTTGCCGAGCGCCTCGCAGGCCCGGATGATCGCGTCGTAGTCCTCGCGCATGGCCTTGGTCGAGAAGTTCGTGTGGGCGCCGGCGCCGTTCCAGTCACCCTTCACGGGCTTGGGGTCGAGCGTGGCCGACACGTCGAAGTCCTCGGCGATGCGGTAGAGCAGCCAGCGGGCCACCCAGAGCTCGTCGGCCACCTGCGGCGGCGCGACGGGGCCGACTTGGAACTCCCACTGGCCCGGCATCACCTCGGCGTTGATGCCGGAGATGTGCAGCCCGGCGGCGAGGCAGGCGTCGAGGTGGGCCTCGACGATGTCGCGGCCGAACACCTCGTCGGCGCCGACGCCGCAGTAGTAGCCGCCCTGGGGCGCCGGGTAGCCGCCGAAGGGGAAGCCGTAGGGGCGGCCGTCCTTGAAGAACGTGTACTCCTGCTCGATCCCGAAGATCGGCTCCTGGTCGGCGTACTTCTCGGCGGTGGCCGCGCACAGCGCGCGCGTGTTCGTGATGTGGGGGGTCATGTCGATGTTCAGCACCTCGCACAGCACGAGGAGGTTGTCGCCGCCGCGGATCGGGTCCGGGCAGCTGAACACCGGCTTCAGGACGCAGTCGGACTGGTCGCCGGGCGCCTGGTTGGTCGACGACCCGTCGAAGCCCCAGATGGGGAGGTCGGCCGGGGCGACTCCGTCGGCGATGATCTTGGTCTTCGAGCGGAGCTTGGCCGTCGGCTCGGTGCCGTCGATCCAGATGTACTCAGCCTTGTACGGCATCAGGGTTCCTTTCCTCCGCGAAGGAGTCGGTGGGGGCTGCGGTGTCCCCGGGTCCGCCCCGGTTGGACTGGGGGTCACGCTCGCAGCCCCTTGTTCCCCTGCCTTTTCCCGTCTGTGAACGCTATGTGAACGGGTCCCCGTCCCAGGTGGGCGGCCGGGGGAGGGCCTGTCATCATTGCGACACCTATGGAACGCCAGCGCGACTACGTCCTCCGCACCGTCGAAGAGCGAGGGGTCCGGCTCATCCGGCTCTGGTTCACCGACGTCCTCGGGCAGCTGAAGAGCTTCGCCATCTCCCCGGCCGAGCTCGAGGTGGCCTTCGACGAGGGCATGGGCTTCGATGGCTCGGCCATCGACGGCTTCAGCCGGGTCCAGGAGAGCGACGTGCTCGCCCGCCCCGACCCGAACAGCTTCGAGCTGCTCCCCTGGGGCGACACCTACGGGGCGTCGGCCCGGATGTTCTGCGACATCACGAACATCGACGGCACGCCCTTCGAGGGCGACCCCCGTCAGGTGCTGCGCCGCAACCTCGACCGGGCCCGGGAGCGGGGCTTCAGCTTCTACGCCGCGCCGGAGCTCGAGTTC
The DNA here is from genome assembly GCA_035303865.1 of Acidimicrobiales bacterium. Classification (GTDB taxonomy): domain Bacteria; phylum Actinomycetota; class Acidimicrobiia; order Acidimicrobiales; family VFJN01; genus VFJN01. The sequence goes on along the minus strand of DATGRC010000169.1, from coordinate 18,901 downwards.
TTCTACTTCGAAGACGGCGACGCCGGCCGCGGCGCGCCCACGCCGCTCGACCAGGCCTCGTACTTCGACCTCACCACCGCCGACGTGGCCTCGGACCTGCGGCAGCGCACGATCCACACGCTCGAGTCGATGGGCATCCCGGTGGAGTACAGCCACCACGAGGACGCCCCCAGCCAGCACGAGATCGACCTGCGCTACACCGACGCGCTGGCCATGGCCGACAACATCATGACGTTCCGCCTCGTCGTGCGGGAGGTGGCGCTCGAAGCCGGCGTGCACGCCACGTTCATGCCGAAGCCGCTGGCCGGGGAGCAGGGCTCGGGCATGCACACCCACTTCTCGCTGTTCGAGGGCGACACCAACGCGTTCTACGACCCGAGCGACGAGCGGAACCTGTCGCAGGTGGCCCGCGGGTTCATCGCCGGGATCCTCCGCCACGCCCGGGAGATCACCGCTGTCACCAACCAGTGGGTGAACTCCTACAAGCGGCTGGTGATGGGCTTCGAGGCGCCGATCTACGTGTCGTGGGCCCGGAACAACCGCTCGGTGGTGGTGAACGTGCCGCCGATCAAGGTGGGCAAGGCCGAGTCGGCCCGCATCGAGTACCGGGCGCCGGACCCGGCCTGCAACCCGTACCTCGCGTTCTCGGTGATCCTCGCCGCCGGGCTGAAGGGCATCGAGGAGGGCTACGAGCTCCCGAACGAGACGCTCGCCAACCTCTACGAGCTCACCGAGGCCGAGCGCCTGGCCGAGGGCATCGACGTGCTGCCCCACTCCCTGTCCGACGCCCTCGACGAGATGGAGCGCTCGGAGCTGGTCGCCGAGGCGCTGGGCGAGCACGTCTTCGAGTGGTTCATCCGCAACAAGCGGGCCGAGTGGCGCGACTACAAGGCCCAGGTGAGCCAGTTCGAGCTCGACCGGTACCTGCACCGGCTCTGACCTCCCGCCCGACCATGGAGCCCCTCCTCGTCTACCCGGATCCGGCGCCGCCGGAGCTGGCCCAGGCCCTCGACCTGGCCAGCTACCCGTGGAAGGGCGTCGCGTCCGTGGACGAGATCGCCACCGCCGAGCCGCCCGACGGCTGGTCGGGCGCGGTGATCGTGATGGCCAGCGACGCCGACGGCGCGCTGGCGGTGGCTCGGGCGCTGCGCAAGCGGGACGTGCCGCTGGAGCCGATCATGCTGCTCGTCGGGGGCGCCCAGCTGCACGAGCTCGAGCGGCGCGACGAGCTGTTCGACGACTTCTGCCTGTACCCGTTCCAGCCCCGTGAGCTCGAGGCCCGCATGCGCCACCTGTTCTGGCGCACCGGGAGCGGGAGCCGCCCCGAGCTGGTCGAGTACGGCGACCTCGTCCTCAACCTCGAGACGTACCAGGCGGCGGTGGCCGGCCGGCCGATCGACCTCACCTACATGGAGTACGAGCTGCTCAAGTTCCTCGCCCAGCACCCGGGCAAGGTCTTCACCCGGGAGACCCTGCTGTCACGGGTGTGGGGGTACGAGTACTACGGCGGGGCCCGCACGGTGGACGTCCACATCCGGCGGCTGCGGGCCAAGCTCGGCGAGGAGCACGCCGGGCTCATCCAGACCGTCCGCAGCGTCGGCTACCGCTTCGGCCAGTCCCGCTGGGGCTTCTGACCCGCCCGCACCCGGGGGCGGCGCGGCGGGAGCGTCGCCGGCGTCCGGGGGGCGCTACGAGAGGTCGATCAGCTCGCTGCCCTCGTGGAGGGCGTGGCCGTGGTTGCGCAGGGCCCAGCCGAGGATGCCGGCCACGACGGCCCCGGTCAGCATCACCCCGACGGGGATGCCGATCAGCAGCACGAAGACGATGACGATGGGGCCGAGCATGGGGTCATCCTGCCCCGTGGCGGGCGATGGCTTCCACCTCCACGAGGGCGCCGAGGGGCAGCTCGGCCACGCCGATGGCGGAGCGGGCCGGCCGGTGGTCGCCGAAGACCTCCAGGTACACCTCGTTCATGCGGGCGTAGTCGCTGGCCAGGTGACGGAGGAACACGGTGGTCTTGACCACGTCGGTCAGCGACGCGCCCTCGGCCTCAAGGAGGCCCCGGAGGTTGGCGAGGGCCTGGCGGAGCTCGGCCTCGAGCCCGCCGGGGACGAGCTGGCCGTCGACGATGCCGACCTGGCCGGAGACGAAGAGGAGGTCCCCGGCGCGCACGACGGGGGTGTAGGGACCGACCGGCTTGGACATGCCACCCAGTCTCGCGTGCGGTGCGTCGGGCGCGGCGGGGTCAGCGCCAGCGCTGCCCGGTGGGCCAGTCGGGAATGCAGCCGCCGTGGAGCCAGGCGGCCGCCGCGACCGCCGCGAAGACGGCGTCGGAGCCCCGCACCGGCGGCCCGTCGCCGGGCAGCACCTCGATCTCGATGGGGGGCGTCTCGGTGGCCCGGAGGATCCCGAACGAGCGGATCGTGAGGTCGTGGACCGTGCCGTCGTCGTCGACGGCCAGGCCCTCGCTGCTCACCCAGGACAGCGCCATGTGGGCGGCCCCGGTGCAGTAGGAGCGCAGCACGGTCTCGTCGACGACGTCCCCGGCCTGGACCTGGACGCGCACGGTGCCGTCGACGATCTCGGCCTCGGCCCGCGCCCCGGTGGTGGGGTCGACGATCGGGGTGAGGGCACGGCGGGCCCCGGCGAGCAGGACGGTGGCCTCCGCCCAGCCCGCGGCCCGCAGCGCGCTGGAGGTGGGCGGGCCGGCCACGTCCACCTCCTCGACGGTGAGGTCGGGGGCGACGGCAGCGATGGCCGCGGCGATCCCGGGGGTGCGGGCGACCCGCACGGCGCCGGTGCCGTCGGCCAGGGCGCCGCCGCTGAGCGGCGGTCGCTTGGGGCCGAGGCGGACCGTGTCCTCCCGGTTGAGCAGCACCCGCACCGGTCGCCCGTGCTGGTCGGCGAGCGCACGAGCGGCGGCCACCACCGGGCTGTCGAGCTTCCCGCCGAACGCGCCGCCGTTGGCGAGCGGGGAGGTGGGCGTGCCGCCGGGCTCGCACCACGCGGCGTCCGGCTCGAGGTAGGCCGGCTCCACCCAGGTGGTGCGCAGCACCGCGGCCCAGTCGCCCGGTGGCGCCTCGATCGGCGGGTGCGGGTCGACGGTGGTGCGTCGCCCCTGGATCTTGCCGGCGGCGGCGCGGGCCTCGGCCAGCGTCTCGCCGACCGCCCAGCCGCCGGCGCCGTCGGGCACCGCCACGAGCGCGCCCGCCGGGGCGGTGTCGTCGGCGAAGCCGCCCCGACCGAGCGCCACCTCGGGGTGGACCCGCTGCGGGGTGCCGCCTTCGATCTCGGCCCGGCGGCTCGCCGCCTCGAGGTCCCGGTCGGTGACGTCCACCGGCGAGCCGTCGCGGACGACGTCCCAGGCGTCGAGGATCGTGCGCCAGCCGGTGCAGCGGCAGAGGTGGGCGAGCAGCGCCTGCTCCACGGCGGGCCGGTCGGCGTCCGGCGAGCGCTGGGCGAGGCCCTCGAGGCGGCAGACGATGCCCGGGGTGCAGAAGCCGCACTGGCTGCCCCCGGTGGCGGTGAAGGCCTGTGCCCACCGCTGCTGCCGGTCCGGGTGAAGGCCGTCGACGGTGGTGATCGACCGGCCGGCGACCCGCCGGGCCGGCGTCACGCACGACACCCGGGGCTGGCCGTCGACGAGCACGGTGCAGCACCCGCACTGCCCCTGCGGGCTGCAGCCGTCCTTGGGGGAGGTGACCTGCAGGTCCTCGCGCAGGACGGCGAGGAGGGACTGGCCCCGATCCGGGACCTCCACGGCCCGGCCGTCGACGTCGAGGCGGATGGGTGGGCGACTGCCGGTGGCCATGGGAGGGAGGATAGGTTCGGCCCGATGGTGCACCGGCCTGTCCTCCTGTCTCGTCGTCAGCTGCTCGTCGGGGGGACGGCCGCAGCCGGCGCCCTCCTGCTCGGCGCGTGCGGGGACGACGACGCCGGTTCGAGCGCCACGTCGGTCGCACCCGGCGGCTCGGCGGGGGAGGAGGGGCTGGCGCTCGTCCCGTTCGTGGGCGGCGCCCCGGTGCACGTGCCCGGCCCGGTGCGGGTGCCCTTCGGGGTGGCCGATGGCGACGGCCTCCTGCCGGTCGACGGCGCCCCCGACGAGCTCGAGGTCCAGGTGCTCGACGGCGACGGCCAGCCGCTCGGCGACGCGATGACCGTGGCCCGGCGGGCCACCGGCCTGCCCCGCCCGTACTACGCCGTGCGCACGGTGGTGGAGGCGGCGGGCGTGTACACGATCCGCACCGAGGTCGACGGCATCGGCTCCGAGCTGGCCTTCCAGGTGTTCGAGGGCGACCAGGCCGCGGTGCTCGGCCCGGGCGACCCGCTGCCCGCGATCGCCACGCCCACCGTCGACGACGCGCACGGCGTCGACCCGATCTGCACGGCCGACCCCGTCTGCCCGCTCCACGACGTCACCCTCGAGGCGGCCCTCGCCGAGGGGCAGCCCACGGCGCTGCTCGTGTCCACGCCGGCCTTCTGCCAGATGGCGATCTGCGGACCGGTGCTCGACGTCGCCCTCCAGGTCCGCGAGCGGTTCCCGCACGTGCGCTTCCTGCACGCCGAGGTGTACGCCGAGCCCGACGTGGACCTCGAGCGCACCGCGCCGATCGTGGACGCCCTCGGCCTGCACTTCGAGCCGTGCCTGTTCCTGGCCGGCGCCGACGGTCGCATCGTGGAGCGCCTCGACACGATCTACGACGAGGTGGAGCTGGCCGACCGGCTGGCCGCCCTGGCCTGACGGGTAGCCTCCGCCCGGTGGACAGCCCAGAGGAGCGCCTCGCCGCCGGCGGCATCCACCACGTCGACGCCGCCGCCCTCGACGCGGCCCTCGCCGCGCGCCCGGCCCGTCCGGTGCTCCGCTGCGGCACGAACGCCGAGGTCGACGCCGTGCTGGCGGACCCGCCGGCGCCGCTTCAGGGCCCGCAGCTGGCCGATCTCGAGGCGCTGGCGGCCCGGCTCCAGCGGGCCGAGCAGGTCGTCGCCCGCACCCGACGCCGGGTCCGGGCCGACACCGAGGCCCGCCTGGCTAGCAGCACCGCGCTCGCCGTCCACCCCGAGACGGTGCGGGCCCGGGCCGACGCCGTCCTCCGGGCCCGGGAGGCGCTCGTGGCCGCCGAGCGCGAGCTCGCCCAGCTCGCCGTGCCGGACGAGGCGCCTGTCCCGTCGCCGAGCGGCAGCGGCGACCCGGCCCCGGAGCCGGCCGCCGGCGAGGACGCCGCGCTGCGGGTGCGCCGCAACCGGGCGGTCGGCCTCGTCCTGGCTGCGGTGGGCCTGGCCGTCCTCCTCGTCGCGCTCGACGCCGCGCCCCTCTGGGTGGCGCTGCTCGTGGTGTTCGCCACCTCGGTCGCGGCGCTGCGGCTGCTGAACGGGCGCGACGACGGCGGCGACGACCCCGTCGACGACGCCGACTCCACCAGCCTCCTCGCCCAGATGGACGCCTTCACCGGCGCCGGCGCCCGCGCCGCCGACCCGGCGTCGGCGCGCCGGCGCCTCGAGACCCGCCGCACCCTGGCCGAGGAGGAGCTGCGGCTGGCCGAGCGGGCCTGGCACGACCTGGCCGGGCCGGACGCCGACGTGGCCGACCTCGACGCGGTGATCCGCCGGTTCGACCCCCAGCTCGAGGCGGTCGAGCAGGTGGTGGACGGGTCCGTGAGCGTGCGGGCGGCGGTGTCCGCCGCCCAGCAGCTGCGCGAGGCATGGCGGGCGGCGTGGGCCGAGCTCCACCTGGCCGCCCCCGACCCGGCGGACGGGGGCCTGGACGGCGCGCTCCGGGCCCTGCGCGAGCAGCCGGCGCCGGTCACGGTCGTCCTCGCCGCGCCGGTGGCGGACCGGGCCGAGGAGGTGGCGGCCCGGCTGCCCACGGCCGCCGTGCTCGTCGTCCGCGACGCGGACGAGCCGGCGTCGACCTGACGCCGGCTCGAGCGATCAGCGGGCGGCGAGCGTCAGCTGAAGGACTTGCCGCAGCCGCAGCTGCGCTGGGCGTTCGGGTTCTCGATGGCGAACCCGGCGCCCTGGAGGCCGTCCTTGTAGTCGAGCGTGGCGCCCACGAGGAGCTCGGCGCTCGAGGCGTCCACCACGACCTTCACGCCGGACTGGTCGACGAGGTTGTCCTCCTCGGTCACGTCGGTGTCGAAGAACATCTCGTAGCTGAACCCGGAGCAGCCGCCGGGGCGGACCGCCACGCGCAGCGCCAGGCCCTCTTCGCCCTCGGCCGCCATCAGGTCCTTGACCTTCTCAGCAGCGGATTCGGTGAGCGTGATCACGAGCGGGTCCTCCTGCAGGACGGAACGAGTGGGAACAGGCTACCGGGCACCGAGTGCGATCTCGACCTGGCACGGCGTGCGGTGCACGAGGCCGTGGAAGTCCACGACCGTGCCGTCGCCGCGGGCGTCCACGAAGCCCTCGACGAGCCCCTGGTGCAGGCCGCAGACCAGGTCGGGGTTGTCCTCGGCCAGCTCCCGGAACGGGCAGCGGGTGAAGGCGATCGTGACCCGGTCGGGCTCGACGACCGCCTCCGGGTCGAACCCGAGGGACGAGAGCTCCTCGTTGAGCGCCACCTCGCACGGGCCCTGGCGGTCCTGGCGGCTGGCGTCGGCCGCGCCCTGGTCGCGGGCCGCCTCGACGGCCTCGGCTGAGCTCAGCCCGGCCGCCGAGGCCAGCTGCAGCAGCATCCGGGCCAGGACCGGGAAGGCGGGCGGCTCGAACCCGAGCGCCGGCGCGTCAGGGGCCAGCGAGTAGCGGTGCTGCGGCCGGCCCACGTTGCCCTGGGCGTCGATCGTCACCTGCAGCAGCCCCACGTCGCGCATGCGCTCGAGGTGGGGGCGCACCGTGTTGGGGTGCAGGTTGAGCGTCTCGGCGATCTGGGCGGTGGCCAGCGGCGAGGGTGAGCGGGCGAGCTCGAGGTAGATGGCGTAGCGGGTGTTGTCACCCAGCGCCTTCAGGAGCTCGAGCCGAGGGGCAGGCACGAGGGTGAGTTTACACGGACCCCGCCGGTAGAATCTCGGGTGATGGCTGGACCCGACCTCCCGACGCCGGACGACGTCCTGGCCGTCCTGCGAGGGGTCATCGACCCGGAGCTCGGCAGCGACATCGTCGACCTGGGCATGGCCAAGGGCGCTCGGGTCGACCCCGACGGCGAGGTCACCGTCACGGTCGCCCTCACCACCGCCGGCTGCCCGCTGCGGGCCCAGATCCAGCGCGACGTCCGGACCCGGGTGGGGTCGCTGCCCGGCGTGCGCCACGTCACCCTCGAGTGGACCGAGATGACCCAGGCGGAGAAGGCCGCGGCGATGGCCAAGGCCCGCTGGAACGTCGCCCAGCGCCCCGAGGAGACGTCGCTGGCCCCCACCACCAAGGTGATCCTGGTGGCCTCCGGCAAGGGCGGCGTCGGCAAGTCGTCGGTCACCGTGAACCTGGCCGCCGCCCTCGCCGCCACCGGCCTGCGCGTCGGGGTCCTCGACGCCGACATCTGGGGCTTCTCCGTCCCCCGCATGCTCGGCGTGGAGGGCCGTCTGCGGGGGCGGGAGGAGAACGGCAGGAAGCTGATCGAGCCGATCGAGCGCACCGTCGGCGACGGGCTCCTGCGGATCATCTCGATGGGCTTCCTCGTGGAGGACGAGGAGTCGGCGCTCATGTGGCGGGGCCTCATGCTCAACCGGGGCGTCACCCACTTCCTGCAGGACGTCGACTGGGGCGACGACCTCGACTACCTGCTCATCGACATGCCCCCCGGCACCGGCGACGTCCAGATGGGTGTGGCGAAGCTGCTGCCCCGAGCCGAGGTGGTGGTGGTCACCACGCCCGCCCGGGCCGCGCAGAAGGTGGCCAGCCGGGCCGTGTCGATGGCCCGCAAGAGCTACCTGCGCGTGGCCGGGGTGATCGAGAACATGAGCGCCTTCGAGTGCGAGCACGGCACCCGCTACGCCCTCTTCGGCGAGGGCGGCGGCGAGGCCCTGGCCGCCGACGCCGGCGTGCCGCTGCTCGGTCAGGTGCCGCTCGAGCCGGCCGTCGCCGCCGGCGGCGACGAGGGCGAGCCGGTGGCCCTGGGCTCGGGTGCGGCGGCCGACGCGTTCCGGGCGATCGCCGAGCGGATCCTCACCGAGGCCGTCCCGCCCACGGAGCTGGCCGGCTGCTCGGTGCGGATGCTGCAGGCGGCCGTGGCCGCGCTCGACGCGTCGGAGGCGCCGGCCGCGGAGGCCTGAGGGTCGGCTGCGCTCAGCGGGCGGTCCAGGGGTCCTCGAACCCCTCGCCGTCGACGCGGCCCTCGTCGGCCAGCTTGCGCAGGTGGGCCCACACGGAGAACGCGGCCCAGCCGTGGAGCTCCTCGGGCACGTCGACGTAGATCGCCTTCACGAGGTCGGGGATCGTGGCCGTTCCCGCCGCGGCGAGCGCCTCGAGCACCTGGGCCTCCCGGGCGAGGCGGTGCTCGCGGTACTCGTCGATCTTGGCCTGCGGGTCCTCGATGAGGTGCCCGTGGCCGGGCGCGATCGAGCGCAGCCGGGGCCGCAACTCGGCCAGGCGGTCGAGCGACGCGAGGTAAGCGGCCATGTCGCCGTCGGGCGGGTGGATGACGACCGTGGACCCCTCCATGATGTGGTCGCCGGAGAACAGCATCCGCTCCTGCTCGAGCAGGTAGCAGAGGTGGTTCGACGCGTGGCCGGGCGTGTGCAGGGCCCGCAGCACGAACTCGGTGGCCTCGATCGTGTCGCCGTCGCGCAGCTCCCGGTCGACGACGAGGCCATCCCGGCTGTCGAAGCCGAGGACCTCGGCGCCGGTGCGAGCCTTCAGCCCGGCCGCCCCGGGGGAGTGGTCCTCGTGGGTGTGGGTGCAGAGGATCCAGCGGATGCGGTCGCCGCCGCAGCCGGCGATGGCGTCGAGGTGCGAGTCGTCGGCCGGACCCGGGTCGATGACCGCCACCTCGTCGATGCCCACCAGGTAGGTGTTGGTGCCCGGGCCCGTCATCACCGAGGGGTTGGGGGCGACGATGCGGCGCACGAGCGGGCTCAGCGCGCTGGGCACGCCGGCCACGATGGGCTTGCGGGTGTCCTCGGTGGATGGGTCGGTCATCGCAGTCCTCCCTGACCGGTCGGGCCGACGGTCATCGGCCCAGCTCGGGGTGGCCGCCCCCCGGGGGCTCCTCCCAGCTCTCGACGTCCCACACCCCCGGCGCGGCGCTCCGCCCCCGCACGACCCGCACGATGCCGCCGCCGGCCCGGATCCGCCGGAGGATCGACCCCCGCAGCACGGCCCGAGTGGGGGGCAGCAGCAGGAGGATGGCGACCACGTCGGACACGAAGCCGGGGAAGATCATGAGGCCACCGGCGGCCAGCACGAGCGCCCCGTCGATCACCTCCCGGGACGGGACCCGGCCCTCGCGGATCGTGCGGTGGAAGCGGTTCAGGACCCCGATGCCGGCCACCTTGGCGCACCAGGCGCCGACGACGCTGATGGCGATGAGCAGGAGGATCGTCTCCGCCACGCCGATGCCGGTGGCGACCTGGACGATCACGTAGAGCTCGATGATCGGCACGATGACGAGGAGCAGGAGCAGCGCGCCGAGCATCGGGTCAGCCTACCGCCGAGGTAGCGTCGCTCCGATGGCGAGGGACGACGGGGCTGGGGCCGCCGCGAGCGCGCCGAGCGGTGGCGCACGTCCGTCGCTGCGCGGCCTCGTGCCCCGCACCGCGCTCGGCCTGGCCGGGCTGCTGTTCGCCATGAGCGTGGCGTCCGCGCTCACCGGCGCCGTGCTCTACGCCTACTACGCCTACCGCCTCGGCCAGACGGAGGACCGGGTGGACGAGTTCGCCGCCCGGTTCGAGGGCGCGGTCGACGAGGCCGTCGAGCGGATCGAGACCGAGCGGGACACTGCCGTGGGCGCGGTGCAGGGCCAGCTCGACGAGCTCCAGCGCTTCGCGGCGAGCGGCGAGACGCTGAGCGGGCTGCTCGAGGCGGCCGCCCCGTCGGTGTGGTTCGTGTCGACGCTCGACGAGGCCGGGCAGCCGTCGGTGGGGTCGGCCTTCGTCGTGTTCTCCGACAGCGAGCAGTCCTTCCTCCTCACCTCGTACACCACGGTGCGGGCCGCCACCCAGCAGCCGGCGCCGGAGATCACCGTCCGCAAGGGCGACGACGTGCTGGCGGTGTCGCTCACCACCTGGAACCCGGCCACCGACCTGGCCCTGCTCACCGCGGACCGGCCCTCGCTGCCTGCGCTGCGCTGGGCGCCGACGGACCCCCCGCTGCGGGTGGGGGACCGGGTCTTTGCCGTGTCCGGCCTGGGGGCCAGCGGCGGGGCGATCAGCCAGGGGTTCGTGGCCGACGTGTCCGCCAACGGCATCCAGCACGACGCCCCGATCGGTGCCGCCTTCCAGGGGGGACCGATCCTCACCTCGAACGGCGAGGTGCTGGCGGTGGCCAGCCGGGCGTACGCGCCCCTCGGGTTCGATCCACAGGCCGTGTTCTTCGGGGTGCCGATCCGCGCCGCCTGCGCGGAGGTGCTGCGCTGCCCGGACGACGCCCAGCCCGGCTGACGGCGAGCGGTCAGCCGAACAGCCCGAAGGCCCGGGTGGTGGTGGTCGTGGGCGGCACCGTGGTGGTGGTCGTCGGCGGCGCGGTGGTCGTGGTGGTGGTCGTCGGCAGCGGCGCCTCCGGCGGCGCCGGCTCCTCCACGTACACCCGGCCCGGGGCCGGCACCGGCTGCTTGCGGCGACCCGGCTCGAAGCCCCGGCGGGCGGCGCGCTTCTCCACGTCGGGGATCGGCTCGATCGGGGCCGGCTCGGTGAACTCCGTGACGGGCACGTCCGCGAGGGCCCGCCGCATGAACGCCTGCCAGATGCGCGCCGGGTGGGTGCCGCCGGTGACGCGCCGCACGCCCTTGATGCCCACGAGCTCCTTGACGGTCTCGGGGGTCTTGTTCTCGTAGCCGATCCACACGGCGGTCGACAGCGTCGGCGTGTAGCCGACGAACCAGGCGTCGCGGTTGTTCTGGGTGGTGCCGGTCTTGCCGGCTGCCGGGCGGTCGAGGCCCCGGCCGGCGGCGGTGCCGCTGACGAGGACGCCTCGCAGCACGTCGGTGACGTTGTCGGCCACCGCCTCGTCGAGGACCCGCACCGGCTCCGGCTGGGTGCGGTCCACGAGCACGTTCCCGTCGAGGTCGGTCACGCGCAGCACCGGCGTGGGCTCCACCCGCAGCCCGCGGGCGGCGAACACGCCGTAGGCGGCGGCCATGTCGAGCGGCGACACGGACTCGGAGCCGAGCGCCACGCTCGCGCAGTGCACCGCGGGGTCGTACTCCCGCACACCGGTGACGCCGAGGTCCCGGGCCAGCTGCATCGTCTCCTCGACCCCCACGTCGAGGATCAGCCGGGTGAACACGGTGTTCACCGACGCCACCGCGGCCCGGCGCAGGTCGACCGTGCCGTAGCCGGCGCCCTCGTAGTTCTCGAGCACCGTGCCGGGCGGTCCGCAGGCGTCGGACACGTCGTGGGGCGCGCCCGAGTAGGTCGTGCTCGGGGCCACGCCGGCGGCGAAGGCCCGGGCCAGGACGAACGGCTTGAACGCCGAGCCCGGCTGCCGGCCCGACCCGCCGCCGCCCACCCCGCCCCCGCTCGTCTGGCCGAGCGCGTAGTTGACGGCGTCCGTGGCGAAGTCGCGCCCTGACACGAACGCCCGGACGAAGCCCGTCGGCGGCTCGATCGCCACCAGCGAGGTCCGCAGGTCCGGCTCCGTCCCGTCGAGGAAGGCGGCCACCTCCTCCTGGGCGGCGGCCTGCACCACCGGGTCGAGCGTGGTCTCGATGCGCAGCCCGCCCTGGTAGAGCCGCTCCTCGCCGCCGGGCAGGTGGACGGCCAGCCAGCGCCGCACGTAGTCGGTGAAGTACGGGTCGCTCGACTGCTGCACCTCGCGGGGCCACACGATCGTGGCGGGCCGGTCCGGCCAGCCGTTCACGGCCAGCCACACCTCCTCGGCGGCGGCGGCGTCGTGCTCGGCCTGGTCGATCATCCCCTCGTCGAGCATGATCCGCAGCACCTGCCGGCGACGGATCTCCGCCGCGGCCGGATCGTGGCGGGGGTTGAACCGGCTGGGGGCGGGGATGATCCCGGCCAGCAGCGCCGCCTCGGACAGGGTCAGGTCGCTGACCGGCTTGCGGAAGTACGTCTGCGCGGCGGCCCCGACCCCGTAGGCGCCCTCGCCGAGGAAGATCACGGAGAGGTACTCGAAGAGGATCTCCTCCTTCGAGAGCTGGCGGTCGAGCTGGCTGGCCAGCACCGCCTCGCGGATCTTGCGGGAGATCGTCTTCTCCCCGCCGGTCACGGTGTTCTTCACGAGCTGCTGGGTGATCGTCGAGCCGCCCTGGTCCGCTGACCGGTTGCGGATGTCGGCCACGAGGGCCCGCAGCGTGCCGCGGATGTCGACGCCGTCGTGGGAGTAGAAGCTGCGGTCCTCGGCCGCGATCACGGCCTGCTTGAGCACCTCGGGGATGTCGCCCGGCTCCACGGGGATGCTCGTGTCGAACTGCTTGAACGTGCCGATCTCGTTGCCGGCCGCGTCGTAGACCCGGCTGATCTGGGACGGCGCCGGCGGGATCCGCTCCGGCAGGTGGGCGGGCAGCGGGAGGAACAGGTTGGCGGCCAGCAGCACCGCCGCCGAGCTCACCGGCGTGAGCACCACCAGGAGCGCCGCGGCGGCGAGCGACAGGAAGCGGCGCATCAGCCCCTCATTCGCCTCCCGGCGGCCCATCCCTCCCGAGCTGGCGCCGGGGGGCGGGAAGCGGCGCCAGCCGTCAGGTGGCGCGCAGGGTCAACTGCCGGCGCTCCGCCTCGTTGAGCCCACCCCAGATGCCGTGGGGCTCACGGATCTTGAGCGCGTACTCCAGGCACGGCTGGCGGACCGGGCAGGTGCCGCAGATCTCCTTGGCCCGGCCCTCGCGGTCGAGCTTCTCGTCCTTGCGCTCGAAGTGAGCAGGTGGGAAGAAGACCTCGGCCTGCGGACCACGGCACGCGGCCTTCAGCTGCCAAGCCTCGTCAAGACGCTGTGCGCTCACGTGGCATCCCCCTTTCGGCGGCGACCCTACGCGCCGCTTTTCGCCGAGACAAGGGGTGAATCGCGCGGGTGGCCGGCGCCGGCTCGGGGAGTCGCCGCAGGTCAGGAGGGGTGCGGCGGGGCCTGAGGACCCCGATCGGCCCGAGATGGCGGGCCCGCGGGCTGCCGCTATCGCCGATATGGGTGGGGCGCCGAGGCCGTCAATCCCCGCGGCGGCGATCGCGGTGATCGCGGGCTGCGCCCTCGAGCGGCTCGACCTCGAGGAGCAGGCCGTCGATCGAGGCCACCCGCACCTCGGACCCGGCCTCGATCGGGGTGGCCCGGTTGGTGCGGGCCCGCCACGGGGCGTCGCGGACCATGACCACGCCGTCGGGCGCCACGGGCCCGACGGCGGTGCCGATCTCGCCGATCATCCACTCGCGGCCGATCGTGGGGGTGGCGAAGCGGGTCCGCACCATGGCCGGCATGCCACCGACCATGCCCAGCACCATGCCGACGATGCCGGCCACGAGGGGGATCCACGACATCGACACGCCGTCGTAGAGGACGAGCGAGCCGAGCGCGAACGACAGCGTGGCGATCACGCTCCAGACCCGGGGCACCCCGGTCTGGACGTCGACGGCGTACCCGAAGGCGGCGAAGAGGAGGAGCGCGACGCCCACGGGGTTGGTGGGCAGCGAGGCCAGGCCGTAGCAGCCGAGCACGAGGGATCCGGCGCCGACCATGCCGGCGATGCCGACCCCGGCCGTGTAGAGCTCGAACACGAGCAGGCCGAGCCCGATGGCGAAGAGGAGGTAGGCCACCGGCGGGCTGGCCACGGTGTGCATCAGCTGGCCGGCGAGCGGCAGCTGCGAGAAGCGGGTCTGGGTGACGGGGCGGCGCTCGGCCGCCTCGCCCTCGCCGACGACCTCGCTCTCGACGCCGTCGAGGCCGAGGACGAACTCGCCGATCGTGGGGGCGTCGTTGTCGGCGAGGCCGAGCTCCACGGCGGTCTCGGCGCCGACCTTGTCGCCGACGGCGGCGTCGCCCTCCAGGCGGCGGTCGCCGAGCAGCGTGCGGGTGATCTCGACCCGGCTCTTCGGGGCCACGCCGACGGTGCGGGCGGCGGCCAGCACGGCGGTGGCCTCCCCGCTGGCCTGGCTGCCGGAGGGGCCGACCCACACGTCGACGGGCACCGGCGAGGCCTCGATCGCCTCGACGAGCGCCTCGAGGCGGTCGTGGGACACCACGGCGCCGCTGCTGTTGAGCTGCAGCACCAGCGCGACGGCCCCTCGGGAGGCGGCCTCGTCGATCTCGGTCTGCACGAAGTCGACGAGGACCCGGTCGAGGAGGCCGCTGACCTCGATGACCGAGACGTACCCGGTGCGGGGCCGGGTGTCGCCGTCCTGGGCGGGGGCGGCCGCGGCGGGGGAGGCGAGCAGCACCGCGAGCGCGGCCAGAAGTGCGAGGACGGGGGCGAGCCTCTGTAGCCTCGGGCGCGTCACCAGGTCAGGGGCCGGACCGGCTGGGACCGGCCCGCCCGGGAAGGTTGCCTTTGGATCCCGCGCGCTTCTTCGCTGCATCTCGGCTGGTCATCGTTGCCGGGAAGGGCGGTGTGGGCAAAACGGTGGTGAGCGCCTCGCTGGCCCGCGCCGCGTCGCGCGCCGGCCTGTCAGCCCTGGTGATCGAGGTCGAGGGGAAGTCCGGCCTGCCCACGATGTTCGGCCAGGCCGCCCTCGAGTACGAGGAGGTGACCCTGCACCCCGGGGGCGGTCCTCGGGGCGAGGGCGAGGTCCGGGCCCGCACGATCACCCCCGACCAGGCCCTCCTCGAGTACCTGGCCGACCACGGCCTGTCGCGCATCTCGAAGCGGCTCGTCGCCTCCGGGGCCCTCGACGTCGTCGCCACCGCCGCTCCCGGCATCAAGGACATCCTCATCCTCGGGAAGGTGAAGCAGCTCGAGCGCTCCGGCGAGGTGGACCTGCTGATCCTCGACGCGCCGGCCGCCGGGCACGCCATCACGTTCCTGCAGTCCGCTCGGGCGCTGCTCGACACGGTGCGGGTGGGGCCGATCAACGCCCAGGCCCGAGACGTGCTGGAGATGCTGACCGACCACGAGCGCTGCCGGGTGCTGCTCGTGACGCTCCCCGAGGAGACCCCGGTCAACGAGCTGGTGGAGACGGCCTTCAGCATCGAGGACCGCGTCGGCGTCGGCCTGGCGCCGGTCGTGGTGAACGGGCTCTACGACCGCATCGACGGGCTCGCCGCCGACCCCGTCGAGGCCGCCGAGGCGGCAGGCACCTCGCTGCGGGCCGGCGAGGCCGAGGTCCTGCGGGCCGCCGCCGAGTTCCGCACCGACCGCATCGCGCTGCAGGAGGAGCAGCTGGCCCGCCTCGCCGAGGCGCTCCCGCTCGAGCAGCTGCGGCTCCCGTTCGTGTTCACCACCGAGATCGGGCCGGCCGAGCTCGAGGCGCTGGCCGAGCACCTGCTCGCCGAGATCGAGCGGCTCCCGGAGGTCGTGTGATGGCGACCCCCGATCTGCGCACGCTCGTGCAGGAGCGCCGGATCCTCGTCTGCTGCGGCTCCGGTGGGGTCGGCAAGACCACCACCGCGGCCGTCCTCGCCCTGGAGGCGGCGCGGGCCGGCCGGCGGGCCGTCGTCGTGACGATCGACCCGGCGAAGCGCCTGGCCGACGCCCTCGGCCTGGAGGGCCTCACCGACACGCCGAGCCAGATCGAGGGCGACTGGCCGGGCGAGCTGTGGGCGCTGATGCTCGACACGAAGAGCACGTTCGACGAGCTCGTCGTGCAGAACGCCGCCAGCCCGGAGCAGGCGGAGCGGATCCTCGCCAACCGCTTCTACCGCAACATCTCCGGGGCCCTGTCGGGCACCCAGGAGTACATGGCGATGGAGAAGCTCTACGAGCTCAACCAGCGCACCGACTTCGACCTCGTCGTCGTCGACACGCCGCCCACTCGCAACGCGCTCGACTTCATCGACGCGCCCCGCCGGCTCACCCGCTTCCTCGACCACCGCCTGTTCCGGATGATCACCTCGCCGGGCCGCGGCGTGCTCCGAGCGGTGAACGTCGCCACCACGACGTTCCTGCGCACCGTGGCCAAGGTGGTCGGCGCCGAGGTGATCGAGGACGCAGTCGCCTTCTTCCAGGCCTTCGAGGGCATGGAGCAGGGCTTCCGGGACCGGGCCGAGGCGGTGCTGCACCTGCTCTCCGACGACGACACCGCCTTCGTCCTCGTGGCCTCCCCCCGCCGGGACACGATCGAGGAGGCCACGTTCTTCGCCGAGAAGCTGGCGGAGGCCGACATCGCCGTGCGGGCCCTGATCGTGAACCGCATGCACCCCCGCTTCGGCGACGGGCTGGCCGAGGCCACCCGGGAGCGGGCCGAGCGCCTGGCGGGGACCGCCATCGGCGGGCTCTACCGGAACCTGGCCGAGTTCCAGCTGGTCGCGTCCCGCGAGGACGAGCACCTGGCCGGCCTGGCCGCCGCGGTGGACCCGGCGCCGATCGTGCGGGTGCCGTTCCTCAACACGGACGTCCACGACCTGGACGGCTTGCGCGACCTGGCCCGCCACGTGCTGCCCGACTGAGGCCCGCTGGGCGGGCCGGCTGCCTCAGGCGCTCAGCTGTTCGCGTCGCGGGCCTCGGCGAGGGCCGCCGCGGCCTCGTCGACCGTCTCGGTGACGCTGACGATGCGGTCGAAGCCGGTGGTGTGGAGCAGGCGGGTGAGGGTGGGCCGGCTGCAGGCCACCGCCACGTCGCCGCCGGCCTCCCGGGCTCGCCGGATCCCGCCGATCAGCGCCCCGAGCCCGGCGGAGTCCATGAACGGGACCGCGGAGAGGTCGATCAGCAGGTACTGCTGATCGGCCAGGCCGCCGAGCGCCTCCCGGAACTGGCTCACCGTGTAGGCGTCGAGCTCCCCGACGGGCCGGCAGAGGGTGTAGCCGCCTGCGTCTTCCACCTCGATCTCGAGCACACGTCCTCCAGAGACGGTCGTCGGCGTCCGGTCGATGGTAGTCACGACCCTGCGGGATGCACGTGCGGGGCTCGATGACCCGCCCCGCAGAGTCGCCGCCTCCTCCCCGGGACCACTAGCGTCGCCGTCGTGACCGACGTTCTCATCGCCACCGACGCGGACGCCGTCTTCAAGCAGGTGGAGGCCGCCCTGGTCGATCCGGGCACCACCGTCCGGCGGGTCCGAGCGGGCCACGACGTCGTCCCCGCCGTGCAGGAGGCCACCCCCGACCTGGTCGTCCTCGACCTGCAGATCGGGAACATGGGGGGCATCGCCACCTGCATCCTCCTGCGCCACGAGGCGATCGACGGGCGGCTGCCGGACCTCCCGGTCCTGCTGCTCCTCGACCGGGGCGCGGACGTGATGCTGGCCCGCCGGGCCGGTGCCGACGGCTGGGTGGTCAAGCCGCTCGACCCGATCCAGCTCCGCCGGGCGGCCGCCGCCGTGCTGGAGGGCCGCACCGACGAGGACGCCCAGCCCGCCGCCGAGCCGCAGCTGGCCGGCGACGTCAACCCGCTGTAGCGAGCGGGTCCCGGCCGGCCCAGGGTTCGCCTTTGCCGGCCGCCGGGGTCGATGCGGTACCCTGACCGCTCCCTCCGGGTGGTGGCTCAGCTTGGTAGAGCGCTGCGTTCGGGACGCAGAGGTCGGGAGTTCAAATCTCCCCCACCCGACCAACGGAGATGCAGCCGAGAGCCCGTGCCCAGCACGGGCTCTTCTGCGTCTTGGCGACGTGTCGCGCTCAGTGCGAGAGGTGGCGGCCGAGGCGGAGGGCGGCGCCGTGGCGCTCGTACTCCTCGACGGCCGCCTCCCGGGTGGGCTGCAGCGGGGCCGTCCAGCCGCACGAGCACGAGGCGGCCCAGCCCCCGGAGCGCAGCGCCCACACCTCGAGGCGGTGCCCGTTCCTGCCCATGCGTCGAAGGGTAGGAGCGGCGACCCCAGGAGCACATGAGGCATCGGTCTCATCGCCCCGTGATCCGATCGGACTGGCCCGTATCCCGATCGCCGCCGCCGGCGATCACCTGGGTGACGACCGCCGGATCCCGCCGTCCGCGGTCGCTTCAGCGGAGCGCGGGTACCGCCACCCGCCCCGCGTCCAGCGACCCCCATCCCCGCCGGTGGGGGTCGCTGCGCGCCCGGCGCCCGCTCAGGAGCGGTGCTCCAGGCGCCAGCAGCTCGCCGTCGTCCCGTCGCACCTCGCGCATCGCACGAGCATGGCCCGGCCGGCGGGGGACGGGAAGCCGGTTCCGCCGTTGTGAGGAAAGTTGACCGGGAAAGTCGGTCAACATATTGTCGGTCATCCCAACCGACATTACAGAGAATGCCTCCGGGCAGAAGGGCACGACCATGAGAACCCATCGACGACTCCTCGCCACCGCCGCAGCCGCGCTCCTCCTCCTCGCGTCGGCGTGCGGCAGCGACGAGGCCGGCGCTGGCGGCGACGGCGGCGCCGAGATCTCGATCGTCGGCTTCGCCGTGCCGGAGGCGGCCAACAAGGCGATCGCCGACGAGTTCGTGAAGACGCCGGAGGGGGAGGGGGTGCGGTTCAAGACCTCCTACGGGGCCTCGGGCGACCAGAGCCGGGCCGTCGTCAACGGCCTCAAGGCCGACTACGTGCACTTCTCGGTGACGAGCGACGTCACCCGCCTCGTCGAGGCCGGCCTCGTCGACGAGCGCTGGGACGACGGGCCGACCAAGGGCGTCGTGTCGAGCTCGATCGTGGTGTTCGCCGTCCGAGAGGGCAACCCGCTCGGCATCGAGGACTGGGACGACCTCATCCAGCCCGGCGTCGAGATCGTCACCCCGAACCCGGCGTCGTCGGGTGCCGCCCGCTGGAACGCGCTCGCCGC
>DATGRC010000168.1:0-3605 GCA_035303865.1 Acidimicrobiales bacterium | reverse complement strand
GCACCTGGGGCAGCACGAGGTTGGTCAGGGCGAGCGTGAGGTAGCCGTGGGCGATCGGCCCGCCGTAGGGGCTCTCGCGCCGGGCCCGCTCGACGTCGACGTGGATCCACTGGTGGTCGCCGGTCGCCTCGGCGAAGGCGTCGACCCGGTCCTGGGTCACCTCGATCCAGTCGCTCGTGCCGAGCGTCGTCCCCACCGCCGCCCGCAGGTCGTCGAGCGTCTCGAACACGGTCTGCGCCATCGTCGTCCCCCTCTCCCCGGTCGAGGTCACGGGTGCTGCGAGCTGACGCTCACGACCTCGCCGGTCATGTAGCTCGAGTAGTCGCTGGCCAGGAAGGCGATGACGGTCGCCACCTCCCACGGCTCGGCCGCCCGGCCGAACGCCTCGCGGCCGGCCATCTCGTCGAGCAGCCGCTGGTCCATGACCTTGCTGAGGAACGGGTGCATGGCCAGGCTCGGCGACACGGCGTTGACCCGCACGCCGTGGGGCGCGCCCTCCATGGCCGCGGTGCGGGTGAGCGCCATGACGCCGGCCTTGGCCGCCGCGTAGTGCGCCTGGCCGGCCTGCGCCCGCCACCCGAGCACCGAGGCGTTGTTGACGATGACGCCTCCGCCCCGGGGGATCATCCTCCGGAGGGCGGCCCGGGTGCAGCGCATGGTGCCGGTGAGCGTCACGTCGACCACGGCCGCCCACTGGTCGTCGGTCATGTCCACCAGCTCGGCCGTGCCGCCGAGGCCGGCGTTGTTCACCGCCACGTCGATCCGGCCGTGGGCCTCGACGACGGCGTCGAACAGCGCCTGCACCTGCGCCTCGTCGGTGACGTCGCAGGGCACCGCGAGGGGGCGTTCGCTGCCGCTGCCGTCGGCCCGGGGCGTGCCGGCCAGGGCGTCCGCCGTCTCGCGCAGCCGCCGCTCGTGGGCGTCGCTGACGACCACCGTGGCCCCCTCGGCCAGCAGCCGGCGGGCGGTGGCCGAGCCGATGCCGGTGCCGGCGGCCGCGGTCACGACGGCGACCTTGCCGGCGAGCAGGTCGTGGCCGGGCGGCTCGGTGGGGGCGGCGGTGGCGGTCGGTCGGTCGGTCACCGTGGCTCCTCGCGTCGTCGTGGCGCTCACCGGGGCTCCCGGGGGAGCCCGAGGGCGCGCTCGCCGATGATGTTCCGCTGGATCTCGCTCGACCCGGCGTAGATGGTGTCGGCCCGGCTGAACAGGAACAGCCGGCGCAGGGCGGCGACCTGTTCGGGGTCGCCGGCGCCCTCGCCGTCGCCGGCCACCGCCGCGGGTCCGAGCACGTCCATCGCCAGCTCGCCCAGCGCCCGGTGGAACGTCGACCAGTAGAGCTTGGCGATCAGCGCCTCGCCGCCGAGCGAGCCCGAGGTGCTGCCGGCCAGCGTGCGCAGGGCGTTGAGCCGCATGATCTCCAGGCCGATGTGGGCCTGGGCGAGCCGCTGGCGGACCCGGGGGTCCTCGACCCGGCCGGTGCGGCGGGCGGCGGCGACGACGGTGTCCAGCTCGTTGCGGAAGGCGAGCTGCTGGCCGAGCGTCGACACGCCCCGCTCGAAGGCCAGGGTGCCCATGGCGACCTTCCACCCCTCGCCCTCGCCGCCGACGACGTTGGACGCCGCCGTGCGGGCGCCGTCGAAGAAGACCTCGTTGAACTCGCTGTCGCCGGTGATCTGGACGATGGGGCGGACCTCGATCCCCGGCTGGTGCATGGGCACGAGCAGGTACGAGATGCCGGCGTGGCGGCGGTCCGGGTCCCGGGGCCGGGTGCGGGCGAGGACGAAGCACCAGTCGGCCCAGTGGGCGAGCGAGGTCCACACCTTCTGGCCGTGGATCACCCACTCGTCGCCGTCGCGCTCGGCCCGGGTGGCGATGTTGGCCAGGTCGCTCCCCGCGCCGGGCTCGGAGTAGCCCTGGCACCACAGCTCGGTGCCCGCGGCGATGGGCGGCAGGAAGCGCTCCTTCTGCTCGGGCGTGCCGAAGGCGATGACCGTGGGCCCGAGGAGGGTCTCGCCGATGTGGCCGAGCCGGCCGGGCGCCCGGGCCCGGGCGTACTCCTCGTGGAAGATCACCTGCTGGCGCAGCGTCAGGCCGCGCCCGCCGTACTCCTTCGGCCAGGCGACGCAGGTCCAGCCGTGGGCCCCGAGGTGCCGCTCCCAGGCGAGGCGCTCCTCGAACAGCGCGTGCTCGTCGCCCGGGCCGCCTCGGCCACGGACGACGGCGAAGTCGCCCCGCAGGCTCTCCTCGAGGAAGGTCCGCACCTCCTCGCGGAAGGCCCGGTCCTCCGCCGACTCCCTGAGATCCACGCCCAGACGGTATCTGACACACCGTCAGGGATCGACCCGGCGTCGCCGCCGGGCCGTCCGCCCTACGCTCGGCGGGCGATGGGCGACCGTGTCCCGTACCTCACCAGCCGGCTCCAGGGCTTCGGCACCACGATCTTCGCCGAGATGTCCGAGCTGGCGGCCCGCACCGGCGCCGTCAACCTCGGCCAGGGGTTCCCCGACGAGGAGGGCCCGCCCGAGGTGCTCGACGCCGCCGTCGCCGCCATCCGGTCGGGGCGCAACCAGTACCCGCCGGGCCGGGGCGTGCCCGAGCTGCGGGCCGCCATCGCCCGCCACCAGCAGCGCTTCTACGGCCTGGCCTACGACCCCGACACCGAGGTGCTGGTCACCGCCGGCGCCACCGAGGCCATCGCCGCGGCCTGCCTGGCCCTGTGCGAGCCGGGCGACGAGGTCGTCGTGCTGGAGCCGACCTACGACAGCTACCAGGCGTCGATCGCCATGGCCGGCGCCCGGCCAGTGTTCGTCACCCTGCGGCCGCCCGACCACCGGCTCGACGTCGACGCCCTCCGGGCGGCGGTGACGCCCCGCACCCGCCTGCTCCTGGTCAACACGCCGCACAACCCCACGGGCACCGTGCTCGACGAGGCCGAGCTGGCCGCCGTGGCCGAGGTGGCCCGTGACCACGACCTGCTGGTCGTCACCGACGAGGTCTACGAGCACCTGACCTTCGACGGCCGACGCCACGTGCCCCTCGCCACCCTCCCCGGGATGCGCGACCGCACGGTGGTGATCTCGTCGGCCGGCAAGACGTTCCGGACGACCGGCTGGAAGGTCGGGTGGGTCTGCGCCCCCGCCCCGCTGGTCACCGCTGTGACGACCGCCAAGCAGTTCCTCACCTACGCGGGCGGCGCGCCGTTCCAGCCGGCGGTCGCCGTCGGGCTCGACCTGCCCGACGACTACTTCCGCGGCGTCGCCGCCGACCTCGCCGCCAAGCGGGACCTGCTCTGCGCGGGCCTGGCCGAGGCCGGCTTCGAGGTGTTCCGGCCCCAGGCCACCTACTTCGTCACCGTCGACATCCGCCCGCTCCGCCCCGACGGCGACGGCATGGCGTTCTGCCGCGAGCTGCCCGAGCGGTGCGGCGTGGTGGCCATCCCCACCCAGGTCTTCTACGGCGACCCTGCCCGGGGCCGGCACCTGGTGCGCTTCTCGTTCGCCCGGCGCACCGAGGTGCTGGCCGAGGCGGTGGCCCGGCTCGGCCAGCTGGGCGGTGGCGGCCCCGGCGGCCCGCCCCCCGAGGCCCACGGAGGTGCAGCATGAAGG
>DATGRC010000167.1:0-6710 GCA_035303865.1 Acidimicrobiales bacterium | reverse complement strand
AGCAGCACCAGGACCTCGCCATCCGGGTCGCCACCTGAGGGAGACTGTCCGATGACCGGGGGGTGACATCGTGCACGACATCGTGATCCGCAACGCCACCGTCGTCGACGGGACGGGGGCACCGCCGAGGATCGCCGACGTCGCCGTCGACGGCGCCCGCATCGCCGAGGTCGGCGCCGCGCTGGGCCGAGGCGCCCGCGAGGTCGAGGCCGAGGGCCGCGTGCTCGCCCCGGGGTGGATCGACGTCCACACCCACTACGACGGGCAGGCCACCTGGGACCCCGAGATGACCCCGTCGGGCTGGCACGGCGTCACCACCGTGGTCATGGGCAACTGCGGGGTCGGGTTCGCCCCCGCGGCCCCCGACCGCCACGACTGGCTCATCGACCTCATGGAGGGGGTCGAGGACATCCCGGGCTCGGCGCTCGCCGAGGGCATCGAGTGGGAGTGGGTCACGTTCCCGGAGTACCTCGACGCGCTCGAGCGCCGGCCCCGCGTGCTCGACGTGGGCGCCCAGATCGCCCACGGCCCGCTGCGGGCGTTCGTGATGGGCGAGCGCGGGGCCGCCAACGAGCCCGCCACCGACGACGACCGCACGGCGATGGCGACCCTGGTGCGGGAGGCGCTCGCCGCCGGGGCGCTCGGGTTCTCCACCAGCCGCACCCCGATCCACCGGTCGAAGCAGGGCGAGCTCGTCCCCGGCACCACCGCCGACGCCGCCGAGCTGCTGGCCATCGCGGACGCCATGGCCGACGCCGGCCACGGCGTGTTCCAGTTCGCCCCCGACCACGCTCGGCTCCCGATCGACGAGTGGCCCTGGATGCGCGAGCTGGCCGCCCGCACCGGGCGGACCGTCAGCGTCAACCTCAACCAGCCCGACAGCGACCCTGACGTGTGGCGCACCGTCCTCGAGCTGCTCGAGGAGGCGCACCGCGACGGCCTGCCCATCGTCGCCCAGGTGGCCGGGCGGTCGATCGGCATCCTCTACTGCCTGCACGGCAGCGTGCACCCGCTGCTGTTCCACCCGGCCTACGCCGAGGTGGCGCACCTCCCGATGCCCGAGCGGCTCGCCGCGCTGGCCGATCCCGACCGGCGCCGCCGCCTCGTGGAGGAGGTGCCCGACGACGGCGGCCTCTTCGAGAAGGTGGTCCTCTCCAAGCTCGACCGGATGTGGCTCGTCGAGGGCCCCGACATCGACTACGAGCCCGCACCGGAGGCGTCGGTGGCGGCCGAGGCGGCCCGCCGGGGCGTGCCCCCGATGGCGCTGCTCGTCGACCAGCTCACCTCGGCCGAGGGTCACGGCATGGTCTACGCCCCGTTCTTCAACTACGCCTACGGCGACCTGTCGATGACCTACGAGGTCACCCGCCACCCGCACACCCGCATGGGCCTGTCCGACGCCGGCGCCCACTGCGGGGCGATCTGCGACGGCGGCACCCCCACCTTCATGCTCACCCACTGGGTGCGGGACCGCACCCGCGGGCCCCGCCTGCCGCTCGAGCTGGTGGTGCACCGCCAGACCCGCCAGACCGCCGAGCTCTACGGCCTCCTCGACCGGGGCGCCGTCGCCCCCGGGATGCGGGCCGACCTGAACGTCATCGACCTCGACGAGCTCGGCTTCGAGGTGCCCCGCATGGCCTTCGACCTGCCCGCCGGCGGGCGCCGGCTCGTGCAGCGGGGCCGGGGCTACCACGCCACGTTCGTGGCCGGGGTGCAGACCGTCGCCGACGACGAGCACACCGGCGAGCTCCCGGGTCGGCTGGTGCGCGGCCCGCAGCCGGCGCCGCGCTGAGCGGCCCCCACGCGCACCAGGCCAGAGCGGGTGGCTCTGGCCTGGCGTCGGTGGTGGTCGGGACCGGCGTCGATCCGGTGACCTTCCGCTTTTCAGGCGGACGCTCTGCCAACTGAGCTACCCGACCCCGACCGACGAGCCGCGAGCGGCTCGGCGGTGTGGCGGTCCCGACGGGATTTGAACCCGCGACCTCCGGCGTGACAGGCCGGCGTGCACTCCAAACTGCACCACGGGACCTTGGTGGTCTTTCGATTTTCCGCACCCCCAACGGGATTCGAACCCGTGCTGCCGGCGTGAAAGGCCGGTGTCCTAGGCCGCTAGACGATGGGGGCTCGGGGCACCTGCCGGCGACCCGGGTTTGCTCCCCGTTGAGGGTAGGGCGGAGACACTAGCAGCGCCGCCGACGCGGACAAATCCGGGACCGGAGCGGGCTCAGCCGGCGTCCTCGTCGGGCTCGGGCAGGTCGCCCTCGAGGGCGTCGACCACCTGGCTGAGCAGGAACCCGAGGTACTCGTAGACGGCGTAGGGGGGGGCCTCCGGGTCGTCCAGGTCGATCTCCACGGGCTCCTCGCTCACGTCGAGGCGGGTGCCGAGCACGAGACGGACGTCGTTGATCGCCGTCATCCAGCCGGTGAGCTGCGCCTCGTCGAGCGAGTCGAGCTCCAGGGTCTCCTCGACGGTCGACAGCGCAGCGAGCCGCCGCTCGAGGAGCTCGTCGCGCACGAGCTGCTGGTACTCCCGGTCCCGGTCGGCGTCCACGTGGTAGGCGGTGGGGAAGAGGCGCCGCACCAGCGGATCGTCCGTGGTGGCCACGAGCAGCTCCCGGAGCTGGGCGACCAGGTCGGCGAGGACCGTCCGCTCGGTGGCGGGCAGGCGCAGCTCGTAGCGCCCCGGACCCCGGCGCCGGACCCGGCGGCGATCGAAGAGGCCCATCAGTCGTCCTGCTGCATCGTGGCCCACAGGCCGTGCTCGTGGAGCCGGAACACGTGCAGCTCGCAGGTCTCGCGAGGCCCGCTGGCCACCGCCGCCCGCCCCTCGGTGTGCACCTGCCACATCAGCCGCTCGGCCTTGGGCTTCGGGTACCCGAACAGCTTCTGCAGCACGTAGGTCACGTAGGACATGAGGTTGATCGGGTCGTTCCAGACGATCACCACCCACGGGCGGTCCGGGACGGCGGTCGTCTCGTCGACCGGCTGCTCCACCTCGCTCGGCGCGAGGGGGCCGGCGAGCGACGGCCCGGCGATCACGGCACGACCGGCGCCACCGGCGCCGCCGGGCCCGGCGCGTCGGCGGGACGGGCGGCCACGGCCGGCTCGGGGACGCTGAGCGACAGGTGGAGGCGCAGGGCCGTCACCCACACGAGCACCGAGCCGAGGACGTGGCCGCCGACGAGGATCTCCGGCACCCCGGTGAAGTGCTGGAGGTAGCCGAGCGATCCCTGGGCCACGATCAGCCCGAGCAGGACCCGGCCGGTGCCCCGTGCCTCCCGGGCGCCCGGCCGGCGCTCCACCGCCACGAGGGTGACGACGGCGACGGCGAGGAACGTCCACACGACCGCGCTGTGGATCCGCACCGCGGTGATGACGGCCAGATCGAGGCGGTCGGCGGCCTCGTCGCCGCCGTGGGGGCCGGTCCCGGTGACGACGGTGCCGGTGACGAGGACGAGCCCGGCCAGCGCCACCATCGCCCGCGAGCGGGTGCGCAGCTCGGGCGGGACCGCTCGGCGGGGCTCGCCCTCCGGGCGTCCGGCCCGGTCGTGGAGGACCACCGCGTTCCACATCAGCACCGCGGAGAGCAGGTAGTGGCCGGCCACCGCCACCGGAGCCACGTGCAGCCACACCACGACGCCTCCGAGGAGGGCCTGGGCGCCCACCCCGGCCACGAGCCCCCACGCCCAGCGGGTGAGGTCGGGCCGGTAGGGGCGGCGCCGGTGGGCGCCGAGCACGGCGAGGGCCACCGCCACGGACACCGCGCCGGTGACGAGGCGGTTCAGGAACTCGATCCAGCCGTGGATCCCGGTGGCCCCCCGGGGCACGAGCGAGCCCTCCTCGCAGGTGGGCCAGGTGGGGCAGCCCATGCCGGAGCCGGTCAGGCGGACCGAGGCGCCGGTGACGATGATCGCCCCCAGCGCGAACAGGGCGACGAAGGTGATCCGGCGGTACGCCTGTGGGGAGATCGGAGTTCGCCAGCGAGCGAGGAGGCCGGGCACGAACCCCAGGCTACGGAGCCGTCCCGGGGGTCCTCCAGCCGGTCGCCGGGGCCTCGAGCGGCGGGCGGCGACGGGTTCGCCGTCGGCCGACCCCCCGACCTACCCTGGCCTCGTGTCCGCCGCAAGGCTCCCGATGCGTGCGCGGCTCGGCGCCTACGTGGCGCTCACCAAGCCCCGCATCATCGAGCTCCTCCTCGTCACCACCGTGCCCACGATGATCGTGGCCGAGCGCGGCCTCCCGTCGATCTGGCTGATCGCGTGCACGGTGCTCGGCGGGACGATGGCGGCCGGCGGCGCGAACGCCATCAACATGTACGTCGACCGCGACATCGACCGGGTGATGGAGCGCACCAAGGGGCGCCCGCTGGTCACCGGCGCGGTCACCCCCCGGGCCGCGCTCACGTTCGCGATCGCCCTCGAGGTGGTGGCCTTCCTCTTCCTCTGGGCCACGGTGAACCTGCTGAGCGCCGTGCTGGCCGTCGCCGCCTGCCTCTTCTACGTGTTCGTGTACACGCTGTGGCTCAAGCGCACGTCGAGCCGGAACATCGTGATCGGCGGGGCGGCGGGGGCGGTGCCGGTGCTCATCGGCTGGAGCTCGGTCACGAACTCGCTCGACTGGGCCCCCGTCATCCTCTTCGCCGTCATCTTCTACTGGACGCCCCCGCACTTCTGGGCCCTCGCCATCCGGTACAAGGACGACTACGCGGCCGTCGACGTCCCGATGCTGCCGGTGGTCGAGAGCATGCGGCGCACGAGCCTGCGGATCCTCTGGTACACGCTGCTGCTCTGGGCGCTCACCGTCGTCTTCTCGCCCGTCGCCGGGATGGGCCACCTCTACCTCGGCTCGGCGATCGTCCTCGGTGCGGTGTTCACCTGGTACGCCGTGCGGCTGGTCCGCCTGCCCGACCCGGACCTGCGGGTCTCCGGCGGCGGCACGGCCGCCGTCGAGGGCGAGGTCCGAGCCACGGCGATGCGGCTCTTCACCTGGTCCATCACCTACATCACGCTGCTCTTCGGGGCCATGGCCCTCGACCAGCTCCTGCGGTCGGGTTGGTGACCGCCGTGCCAGCCACCCAGGTTCGAAGCCCGAGGAGCCACGTGACTAGATTCCCGAACCGACCCCGTCCGCTCCCACAGGTGCCTCGATGACCGTCACCGAAGACGCTCCGGCCGCTGTCAGCGCGGCTTCCGAGCCGCCGGCCGCAGTCCCGGCGAACACCGGCCTGGCCGCCATCCTCGGCTCCGGCGACCACAAGGTCGTCGGCCGCCTGTGGATCGTCGCCTCCCTGTTCCACCTGCTGCTCGCCGGCGCCGCCGCCCTGGCCGTCGCCCTGGAGCGGATCGACCTCTCCGGCGTCGACGTGCTCGACGCCGAGTGGTTCGGTCCGCTCTACGCCTACCGCTCCGTCGGGATGGCCTTCCTCTTCCTCCTGCCGCTGACCATCGGCGTGGCCACGGCGATCGTCCCGCTGCAGGTGGGGGCGTCCACGCTGGCGTTCCCCCGGGCCGCCACCGCCGCCGCCTGGAGCTACCTCCTCGCCGGCGGCCTCCTGGTCGGCTCGATCCTCATCGAGGGCGGCCCCTACGGCACCGACGTCGACGGGGTGCGCCTCTTCGTCGTGTCCTTCGCCCTCGTGCTGGTGGCGCAGGCCGTGGCCTGGGTGTGCATCGCCACCACGGTCCTGTCGCTGCGGGTGCCGGGCATGTCGATGCGGCGGGTCCCGCTGTTCGCCTGGTCGAACCTCGTCGCCGCCACCGTCTGGCTGATCACCCTGCCGGTTCTGGCCGCCGTGACGGTCCTCGCCTACCTCGACATCCGCTACGGCGGCGTCGGCGGCTTCTTCGGCGGCGGCGAGCAGACCCTCTACGCCCGGATCTCCTGGGTCTTCGGCACCCCCACCGTCTACGCCTTCGCCATCCCGGCCCTCGGCGTCATCGCCTCGATCATCCCGGTCTTCGCCCAGACCCGCCACCAGCGCCACGGCGTGGCCCAGGGGCTGATCGCCGCCTTCGGTGCGCTGTCGGTGGGCGTCTGGGCCATGCCCGGCTACGGCGCCGACCCGTACGCCTGGCTCTACGAGGGCCCGTGGGTGGCCGTCTCCTTCGCCATCGCCCTGCCGCTGCTCGGCCTGATCGGCCTCTGGGCCCTCACCGGCGTGAAGGGCCGGCTCAGCGCGTCGAGCCCGCTGCTGTTCGCCGGCGCCGCTGTGCTCATGCTCCTCGTCGGCGTCGTGGCCGGCGCCGTGCAGGCCGTCGAGCCGCTCGAGACCCTGGTCGACGAGGGCGCCACCCCGCTCTACAGCACCTCGTGGTCCGCCTCCGTGGCCGGCTACGTCGGCCTGGCCACCGCCATCGCGCTGCTGGGCGGCGTCGTCTACTGGGCGCCCAAGCTCGTGGGCCGCACCTTCGCCGAGGGCCCCACCCGGCTGATGGCGATCGTGCTGCTGGCGGGCACCGTGCTCTGGGCCTTCCCCGAGCTCATCGCCGGCCTGATGGGCCAGGCCGCGCTGCCGCTCGTCGAGGTGGCCGAGAACGTCAGCACCATCGAGGCGCTCAACCTCGTCACCCTCGTGGGCGGCGTCGTGCTCGCCCTCGGCGTGGCCGGGCTCGTCGCCCTCTTCGCGGCTGCCGCCCGCCGCGACGAGCAGCCCGGCGACGACCCGTGGTCCGGCCACACGCTTGAGTGGGCCACCAGCTCGCCGCCGCCCT
>DATGRC010000166.1:0-9803 GCA_035303865.1 Acidimicrobiales bacterium | reverse complement strand
CCCCGGAGCATGGCGTCGGCCTCGATCTCCACGGCCCGGAGCGCCGCGGCGGTGTCCGTGGTGAAGAACGGGTTGCCGGTGCCGGCCGCGAAGATCACCACCCGGCCCTTCTCGAGGTGCCGGATGGCGCGACGGCGGATGTAGGGCTCGGCCACCTGGGCCATGTGGATGGCGGTCTGCACTCGGGTGGGCTGCCCCAGGCGCTCGAGCGTGTCCTGCAGGGCCAGGGAGTTGATGACCGTGGCCAGCATGCCCATGTAGTCGGCCTGGGCGCGGTCCATCCCGGCGCCGGCGCCGGTGAGGCCCCGCCAGATGTTGCCGCCACCGATCACGACGGCCACGTCCACGCCGAGCTCACGGGCGGAGACGATCTCCTCCGCGACGTACTCGGCGATCTTGCCGTCGATCGGGTTGTCCTCCCCGGCGAACGCCTCGCCGGAGAGCTTGAGCAGGACCCGCGAGTAGACGGGGGCGGTCAAGAGCCGATGTAGACCTGGGCGAAGGCAGCCAGCTTGGCGTCGCCGAGCAGGTCGCTGATCGACTTCTTGTCGTCCTTGGCGTAGGGCTGCTCGAGCAGCACCTGGTCCTTGAACCAGGCGTTCAGGCGGCCCTCCACGATCTTGGGGATCGCCTGCTCGGGCTTGCCCTCGGCCCGGGTGACGCCCTCGAGCGTCTCGCGCTCGGCAGCCACGTCGGCTTCGGGGACCTCGTCGCGGGTGATGTAGCGGGGCTTGGTGAAGGCAGCGGACACGGCGACCTCGTGGGCCAGCTCCTGGTCACCGCCCTCGAGCACGACGACCACGGCGTTGACGCCGCGACCCTCCTGCTTGTGGAGGTAGGTGTCGACGACCTGACCGGGCTGGATCTCGACCCGCTCCACCCGGCCCACCTCGATGTTCTCCTTGAGGGTGACCTTGAGGTCGTCCACCTTGGCGGCGTGCTCGTCGACGGAGCCGCCCGCCAGGACCGTCTCGAGGAGCTGGTCGAGCACGGCGAGGAACTCCTCCGACTTGGCCACGAAGTCGGTCTCGCACTTGAGCTCGACGATCGCGGCGGCGGTGTCGGTGGCCCCCACCGCGACGGCCCCCTGCGTGTTCTCCCGGTCGGCGCGGCTGGCCGACTTGGCCAGGCCCTTCTCGCGGAGGACCTTGGCGGCGGCGTCGAAGTCGCCGCCGGTCTCCTCCAGGGCGCGCTTCGCGTCCATCATCCCCGCGCCGGTGGCCTGGCGCAGGCGCTGCACGTCCTTGGCGGTGAACGACATGGGTGGGCTCCTCGGGTTCGGTCGGTGGGGGGTGAGTGGAGCGCCGGGCGGCGCTGCCGCGGGCGAGGGCGGCGGGTCAGCCTTCGGCGGGGGCCTCGGGGGTGTCGGCGGCGGCCGGCTCGGTCGCCGGCGCCTCGGCGGCCGCAGGGGCCTCGGGGGCCTCCGGGGCGGCCTCGACGACCGGGGCGCTGGGCGCCGCCGGGGCCGCGGCCTGGGCGGCGAGGCGGGCGTCGCGCTCCTGCTGGGCGAGGAGCGCCTGGCGGCGGGCCTCGGCCTGCTGAGCGGCGATGCGGGCCTCCTCCTCCTCGCTGCGGGCGGCCACCTGGGCGGCGACGCCGCGGCGCGAGGCGATGTAGCGGCCCTCCTCGACGGCATCGGCGATGACGCGGCACATCAGGGTGCCGGAGCGGATCGCGTCGTCGTTGCCGGGGATGACGTACTGGATCACGTCGGGGTCGCAGTTGGTGTCGACCACGGCGATGATCGGGATGCCGAGCTTGTTGGCCTCGGTGACGGCGATGTGCTCCTTCTTGGTGTCGAGGATGAACACCGCGTCGGGGAGCTTCTCCATCGTGGCGATGCCGCCGAGGTTGCGCTCGAGCTTCTCGAGCTCGCGGCTGAGGAGGAGCGCCTCCTTCTTCGGCATGGCGTCGAACTCGCCGGAGGCTCGCATCCGGCGGTACTCCTGCATCTTGCCGACGCGCTTGGAGATCGTCTCGAAGTTCGTGAGCATGCCGCCCAGCCAGCGCTGGTTTACGTAGGGCATGCCGACCTTCTCGGCGTAGGACTGGATCGGATCCTGCGCCTGCTTCTTCGTGCCGATGAACAGCACGGTGCCGCCGTCGGCCACGAGGTCGCGGACGAAGGTGTAGGCGGTCTCGATCCGCTGCAGGGTCTGCTGCAGGTCGATGATGTAGATGCCGTTGCGCTCACCGAAGATGAAGCGCTTCATCTTCGGGTTCCAACGGCGGGTCTGGTGTCCGAAGTGGACCCCAGCCTCGAGCAGCTGCTTCATGGTGACGACGGCCACGAGGGCTCCTTTCCCGGGGTTGGCTGTGCCGGCCGGAGCCGGCGCCGGACCTGGCGCCCAGAGGGCGACCGCGGGATGGTCCGGGTGCTAGGTGGTTGACGTGGCCAGGCGGTCGCCGGGCCGACGGGCGATGCTAGCGGTCGGCGGCGTCGATCAGCCAGCGCTCACCCGGCGGGCACGGCGCGGGCCGCGGTGGCGGCCCACCCCACCCCGAACAGGACGTCTTCGGCCAGGCTGATCCCCTCCCCCACGAGCGCGTCCCCGAAGGCGGTGCCGAACGAGCGGCAGGTGGGCGGTCGGCCGGCGACGGCGAGGGCCACCTCCCGGGCTGCTTCGGCGCTGCCGGGGAGCGCGTCGTGGGCCCGGATGCCGTCCACGGACACGACGGCGTGGGCGGCGCCGCCCACCGCGGTGCGGGGCACGGGGACGACGAGGTCGCCCCGGGCGGCGATCGAGGTGAGCTCGACCAGGTGCGGGGACCAGGCTGCTTCGAGCTGGCGCTGGAAGTCGGAGGTCTCGGCCAGCTGGACGGCGGCGGGCGCGTCGGCGTCGAGCCCGGTCAGCCGCTCCCCCACCTCGAGCGCGCGGTCGGTCGGCGTGAGCGACTGGAGCGCGAACACGCCGGTGGCCAGGTCGGCGCCGCCGTGCGGCGTCCCGAGCGTGACGACCGCCCCGAGGTGCGCGTCGAGCCAGGCCTGGCCGTGGCGCTCGTGCAGCTCGATGACCGCCACCCGGGCCACGAGCCCGCCCTGGGAGTGGGCCAGCACGTCGATGGGGGTGCCGGGGCTGGCCGCCGCGGCCGCCTCGATGAGGTCGGCGAGGGCCCGGCCGCTCGTCCAGAGGTCCGCCTGGGTGTCGGACGACGCGTACTCGCTGGCCGCCACGGCGGCGAAGGTGGTACCCCGGCCGGGGGTGGTGCCACCCCGGTAGCTGAACCGGGCGGTGTCCGCTGCCGCGTAGCCGAGGGCGGCCAGGTCGAGGTCGTCGATGGCGGCGTCGTCGCTCGTGGAGCCGAGCCCGCCGACGCGGATGGCCACCCGCCGCCCGGGCGGGGGTCGCACGGCCGCGCCGGCCGGGGTGCAGACCTGGCTGGCCACCCGGTGGGCGTGGCGGGCGGCTCGGTAGAGGCCCTGCCCGGCCCGGACGACGACCGGCACCGCGTAGTGGCCGGCGGTGCGGAGGAGGGCGCCGCCGTGCTCCTGCACCCACGCTGCGGAGGCGCCGACCGCGCCGCCGACCCGGTCGAGCCCCTCCCCCACCAGCCAGGCGGCGGCGTCGCCGATCAGGCTGCCGGCGCCGCCGATGAGCTGGCGGATGGCGCCGCGCTCCCCCGACTCCCCCAGGCCGAGCGGCAGCTCGAAGGGCACGAGCCGCACGGTCGGGGCCGCGCCGTCGAAGAGGGTGGCTGGGTCGAAGTACGCGTCGCCGATCCGGGCCCCGAGGTGGAGCCGGTGGGCGGTGGTGCCCACGACGTCGCCCTGGCGGACCTGCTGCCCGACGAGCACGTGGACCTCGTCGAGGAACGAGTAGGAGGTGCGGACGCCGTCGGCGTGGCGGACGGTGACGTGGCGGCTGCCGGCCACGTCCCCGGCGAAGGTGACGACGCCGTCGGCGGTGGCCCGGACCGGGGTGCCGGGTGCGGTGTCGTACTCGAGGCCCCGGTTGCCCCGTCCCCACCGGGACGTGGGCGGTCGGAACGGGTCTCGGATCGGTGCGTCGACCGGCGGCTCGTGGCGAGGGGACGACTCGGCGGCGGCGGGAGCGGCGGGGAGCGTCGCGGCCAGGAGGGCGACGAGGAGCGCGGCGGCGCAGCGCCGGGTGCGGTCGGCGGGCGACGGGGGGCGGGCCATGGGGCCTCCCTGCGGGCGGGGCGCGCGGGCGCGCCGGGCAGCAGCGGGGGAAGCGACGGCTCGGGCCCGCCCCAGGGCGCGCCCGGCGAGGGAGGCGACGGGGAGGTCGCGAGCTCAGCGGCCGGGCGGCGCCCGGCGAGGGGTCAGCGGCCGGCGGTCAGGCCGGCTCGCGCTCGCTGGCCGCCAGGCGGGCCCGCAGCTGGAGGACCGACTTGGTGTGGATCTGGCTGACCCGGCTCTCGGTGACCCCGAGGATCGACCCGATCTCGGCCAGCGTGAGACCCTCGTAGTAGTAGAGGCTGAGGACCGTCTTCTCCCGCTCCGGCAGGCGGTTGATGGCGTCGGCGAGGAGGTGGCGCATCTCCTCCACCTCGTAGGCCGCCACCGGGCCGGGCGCCTGGTCGGCGAGGGTGTCGCCGAGGGTGATGGCGTCCCCGCGGTCGCCCGTGGAGAGCATCTCGTCGAGGGCGACGAGGCCGGTGAAGGAGATCTGGCTGAGGGTGGTCTGGAGCTGGTCGTCGGTGAGGTCGAGCTCCTCGGCCAGCTCGCGGTCCGTGGGGGTGCGGTGCAGCTCGGCCTCGAGCTTGGCGTAGGCCTTCTCCATCGCCCGGGCCTTGGCCCGCACGGAGCGGGGCACCCAGTCGATCGAGCGGAGCTCGTCGAGGATGTTCCCCTTGATCCGCGCGATGGCGTAGGTCTCGAACTTGAAGCCCCGCTCGGGCTCGAACTTCTCGATGGCGTCGATGAGCCCGAAGATCCCGTAGGAGACGAGGTCGGCCTGGTCGACGTTCTGCGGGAGGCCGGTGGCCATGCGGCCGGCCACGTACTTCACGAGCGGCGAGTAGTGGACGATCAGCTGGTCCCGCACCGACGCGTCCCCGGTGGACTTGTACTCGGCCCAGATGCGCTCGATGTCGGGATCGGGTTCGGTGGTCAAGATGTGGCCTCTCGCCCTAGGCCCGTGGATGCGTGGCTTCGTAGACGGACCGCAGCCGCTCACGGCTGACGTGAGTGTAACGCTGGGTGGTGGCCAGGTCTGCGTGACCCAGCAGCTCCTGCACCGCGCGCAGGTCCGCGCCGCCGTCGAGCAGGTGGGTGGCGAAGGTGTGGCGCAGCGCGTGCGGGTGGGTGGGGGCCGGCGCCCGGCGATCGAGGAGGCGCCGCACGTCCCGTGGCGTGAGCCGCCGGCCGCGGCGGTTGCGGAACAGGGCGCGCTCGGCGTCGTCGGTGGTGGCGGGCAGCTCGTCGCGCCGCTCGAGCCAGCGGGTGAGCGCGGCCACGGCGGGCTCGCCGAGGGGCACGGCGCGCTGCTTGCCGCCCTTGCCCCAGACCGTGGCCCGGCCGTGCTCGAGCGCGAGGTCGGCGACGTCGAGGCTGCACAGCTCACCCACCCGCAGCCCGGCCCCGTAGAGCACCTCGAGGACGGCGTCGTCGCGGGCCCGGACCGCGTCGGGGTCGTCGGCGCAGCGAGCCGGCGGGGCCTCCAGGAGCGCGTTGAGCTCGTCCTGCTGCAGCACCCGGGGCAGGCGGCCGTCGCCGCGCGGCGCGGTGAGCCCGACCGAGGGGTCGGCGGCGACGAGCCCCTGGCGGTGGGCCCAGCGGAAGTAGCGGCGCAGGGCGGACGCCTTGCGGGCCATGGAGCGCCGGGCGTACCCCTCGGCGGCCAGGTGCGCGAGGTAGCGGCGCAGGAGCAGCCGGTCGACGCCGGACGGGGCGGCGATTCCCTGCTCGAGGGCCCAGCCGGTGAACCCAGCCAGGTCGCGCCGGTAGGCCTCGACGGTGCGCGGCGCCGCCGAGGTGAGCGAGGCGAGGAAGTCCGCGGCACGCCAGGGCATCGGACGACGGTACCGCCGAGCGCGCCGCGGGTGAAGGTGCTCATGCCGTGGCCCGCTGCTCGTACCAGCCACCGTGCTGGCTCACCCACCCCCCGGCCACGAGCTCTTCGAGCGCGACGGCCAGCTCGGCCAGGCCGAGGCCGCAGCGCACGGCGAGGTGCTCGAAGGTGGCGGGCTCCCAGCCGAGCGCGTCGAGCACGGCTGCCGCGTCGGGGCCGGGCAGGGGCCGGTGCTCGACGGGCCGACGGCGGCGGCCGCGGACGAGGCCGAGCGCGACGAGCACGTCCCCGGCGTCGCGCACCGGGGGGCAGCCCTCGGCGAGCAGCTGGTTGGTGCCGGCCGCGGCGGGGCTGCGCACGGAGCCGGGGACGGCCATGACGTCGACGTCGCGCCGGATCGCCTCGTGGACGGTGTGGAGCGAACCGCCGGCGGCGTGGGACTCCACCACCACGACGACGTCGGCCAGCGCGGCGATGAGCCGGTTGCGGCACGGGAAGCGCCAGCCGGCCGGCCGTGCGCCGAGCGGCGCCTCGCTGAGCAGGGTCCCCTCGGCGGCCACGGCCTCCCACAGGTCCCGGTGGCGGGTGGGGTAGGCCACGTCGGGGCCGGAGCCCACGACGCCGATCGGCGAGGCCGCGTCGGGGTGGCCGGACCGGGCGTCGAGCGCGCCGCGGTGCGCCGCGCCGTCGATGCCGAGGGCCAAGCCGGAGATCACGTGGACGCCGGCGGCCGCCAGCTCCCGGCCGAGCTCGCGGGCCATCCCCGCGCCGGTGCCGGTGCAGCGCCGGGTGCCCACGATGGCGACGCTCGGCCCGGCGGGGACGGGCCCGCCGCGAGCGAACAGCACAGCGGGCGGCTCGGGGTCGTCCACCAGGCGCTCGGGGTACCGGGGCCCGTCGGGTGGCGACGGAGGTTCGGCGAGCACGGAGGGGTGGGCGAGCACCGCCACGTCGGCGGCCTCGTGGGCGGCCAGCACGGCGAGCGGGTCGACCCCGTCGGCGGCGGACCGCCAGCTGCGGGCCAGGGTGTCGAGGTCTCGGTCGCCGCCCAGGGCCCGAGCGAGGGCGGCGGCGTCGCCGGCCGAGGCGAGCGCCCAGGCGTCGAGCGGGCTGCGGTGGTGCACCAAGGCGAGGAAGCGCCGCGGCCCGAGCGCCGGCAGCCCGGCGAGGGCGGCCAGGGCGGCGAGCTGGGCGCGGGCGGGCTCGCTCATCCCGCCACGCTCTCAGGGTGCGGGGTGGCCCCGGCCAGGTCCACCCGCAGGCTGAGCGCCAGCGCGACGTGGTCGGCGCCGAGGGCCCCGGGGTGGCCGGCCAGGTCGGCGACGGTGCGGACCACCCGCCGCACCCGGTGCAGGCCCCTGGCCGACAGGCGCCCGGAGCGCAGCGCTCCGAGGAGCAGCCGGGTGGCGGCGTCGTCGAGGGGGGCCAGGTCGTCGAGGCGACCGGCGGGCAGCTCGGCGTTGCTGCGCACGCCTCGGGCGCGGGCCAGCTCGCGAGCCTGCCGCACCCGCTCGGCCACCACCGCCGACGCCTCCCCCGGCTCGCTCCCGAAGAGGTCGTCGGGGCGGGGGCGCTGCACCTCCACCCGCAGGTCGAACCGATCGAGCAGCGGGCCCGACAGGCGGCGCTGGTAGCGGAGCCGGGCGCCCTCGGTGCACCGGCACCCGCCGGGCTGGCCCCCGTGGCCGCACGGGCAGGGGTTCATGGCCGCCACGAGCAGGAAGCGGGCCGGGAAGGTGACGGTGGCGGCGGCGCGGGCCACCCGCACCACCCCCTCCTCGAGCGGCTGGCGGAGGGCGTCGAGCACGTGGGGCGAGAACTCGGCCAGCTCGTCGAGGAAGAGCACGCCGTTGGTGGCGGCGCTGATCTCGCCGGGCCGCATCAGCGAGGTGCCGCCCCCGACGAGCGCCACCGAGGACGCGCCGTGGTGCGGGGCCCGGAACGGCGGGACCCGCACGAGCCCGCCCGGCGGCAGCCCGAACCCCCCGGCGGAGTGGATGCGGGTGGTCTCGATCGCCTCGGCCGGGCCGAGGGGCGGCAGGAGCGAGGGCAGCCGCGAGGCCAGCATCGTCTTGCCGGCACCGGGCGGGCCGAGCATCAGGAGGTGGTGGCCCCCGGCCGCGGCCACCTCCAAGGCGTACCGCGCCATCGGCTGGCCCCGGACGTCAGCGAGGTCCGGCAGAGGCGGCGGCTCCGGGAGGGGGCCGGCCGAGCCCGCGGTGGGCCAGGGCTCCTCGCCTCGGGCGCAGGCCACCACCTCGGCCAGGCTGCGGACCGGGTGCAGCACCCGGTCCCCCACCAGGCGGGCCTCGTCGGTGCTCTCGACCGGCAGGACGAGCGCCGCGTCCCCGAGCACCTCGGTGAGGCAGACCGTGCCGGGCACGGGGCGGACGCGCCCGTCGAGCCCCAGCTCGCCGATGAAGGCCTTGCCGGCCACCGCCTCGGCCGGGAGCTGCCCGGAGGCGACGAGCAGGGCGACGGCGACCGCGAGGTCGAGGCCGGAGCCCACCTTGCGGACGGTGGGGGGTGCGAGGTTCACGGTGACCCGCTTGACCGGCCAGGTGAGGCGGCTCGACTCGATGGCCGCTCGCGCCCGATCCCGCACCTCTCGGCACGACGTGTCGGGCAGGCCGACGATGCTGAACGACGGCAGGCCCCCGTCGGTGACGTGGACCTCGACGGTGACGGCGTGGCCGTCGGCACCGAGCAGGGTGGCGGAGGGGACGAGGCCGAGCACGGGCATCCTCCTCATCGGCGGCGCGCGACCGCGCCGCAGAGACGGGGTGGAGGCCGTGACCGCCGGGGCGGAGCGCCGGACCTCGAGGCGCTGGTCGCCAGCCTAGGCAGGGGGTGTGACGTCGGGAAGGCCCGATTCGGGCCCGGGGGACCGCTCGGCGATACTGGCCCCATGGGGATGGACCCGTTCCGCCGGCACCGCAACTCGACGGCCGACTACGTGATGGTCGCCTCAGCGGTGGTGGTGTGCGTGGCGCTGCTGCTGTGGGCGTTCCTGGGCTGAGCGCCTAGAACGCGCCCTCGACGACCTCGAGCTCGGCGCCGAGGATGGCGACCACGTCGAAGCGCAGCGCCCGAGCCCGGGTGCCGGTGGCCTGCAGGTAGGCGAGGGCCAGTCGGCGGATCCGGGCCTGCTTGGTGGCGGTGACCGCCTCGAGCGGGTGGCCGAAGCGGGTGCTGCGCCGGGTCTTCACCTCGACGAAGGCGACCTCGTGGCGACGGCGGACGACGAGGTCCAGCTCGCCGTCCCGGCAGCGCCAGTTGCGGGCGAGGACGTGGTAGCCGCGGGCCCGGTACCACGCCGCGGCCTGCTCCTCCCCCGCCGCGCCCAGCACCCGTCGCTGATCGACCATGCCGTGAGCATGGCGGCGCCCTGTGACAGCGGCGGGGCGCTCAGAGCTCCTGGCGGGGGAGCTCCTCGATGTTCACGTCCTTGAACGTGACGATGTTGACCGTCGACACGAACCGGGTGGTGCGGTACATGTCCCACACCCAGGCGTCGCGCAGGTTCAGCTCCACCCAGGTGCGCCCGCCGTCGTCGTGGACCTTCTTCTCCACCTCGTTGGCGAGGTAGAAGCGCCGCTCCGTCTCCACGACGTACGAGAACATCGGCGCGACGTCCTTGTACTCCTTGTAGAGCTGGAGCTCGATCTCGGCTTCGTAGCGCTCGAGGTCCTCGGTCGACATGTCGTCACGCTACCCGGACCGATCCGATCGGGATCCGGACCGGGGCCGGCGTCCGGCCGGGCCGCGGCGGGCCCGGGCGGGATCAGCCCTCGCGCTTCTCCTTGATCTTGGCGGCCTTCCCGATGC
>DATGRC010000165.1:0-9516 GCA_035303865.1 Acidimicrobiales bacterium | reverse complement strand
CGTGACGCGGTCCCCCACCCGGAGCACCTCGGGACCGTCGGCCATGGCCCCACGGTAGGTTCCCGCCATGGTCGACGACACCGCTCCCACCGGCCTCGACTGGGTGGCCGCCTTCGCCCGCCAGCTGGGGATGGACCCGCCCGGCGCCGACGACGCCGAGGTGCTCCTCGAGCTGGCGTCGGTGGCGGCCCACGCCTCGGAGCGCCTGGCCGCGCCGCTGGCCTGCTACCTCGTGGGCCGAGCCGGGGTGGCGCCGGCCGACGCCCTCGCCATCGCCCGCACCGTCACCCCCTGAGCGGGGTCAGTCGAACCCGCGGGCCATGTTGGCGAAGCGGGTGTACTGCGGCAGGAAGGCGAGCTGCACGACCCCGGTGGGCCCGGCCCGGTGCTTGGCCACGATGATCTCGGCCTGGCCGGTGTTCTCGGGCTTCGGGTCGTACACCTCCTCCCGGTAGATGAACATCACCACGTCGGCGTCCTGCTCGAGGGAGCCGGACTCCCGCAGGTCGGCCAGCATCGGACGCTTGTCGGCCCGCATCTCGAGGTTCCGGGACAGCTGCGACAGGGCGACGACCGGCACCTGGAGCTCGCGGGCGAGGATCTTGAGGCCGCGCGACAGCTCCGAGACCTCGACCTGGCGGTTCTCGGCGTTGCTGCGGCCCTGCATGAGCTGCAGGTAGTCGATGACGATGAGGCCGAGGTCGCCGACCTGGCTCTTGAGGCGCCGGGCCTTGGCCCGGATCTCCATGACGGTCACGCTCGGGTTGTCGTCGATCCAAATCGTGGCCTCGCCGAGGCGGCCGATGGCCTTGGAGATGCGCTTCCAGTCGTCCCCGTCGAGTCGTCCGGTGCGGGCCCGGCTGGCGTCGACCCGGGCCTCCGCGCACAGGATCCGCTGGGAGAGCTCCTCGGCGCTCATCTCGAGGGAGAACATGAGGACCGGGCGCTGGGCCTCGAGGGCGGCGTGGGCGACCATCCCCAGCGCGAAGGAGGTCTTGCCCATGGCGGGGCGGGCGCCGACGATCACGAGCGAGCTCGGCTGCAGCCCCGACAGGAGGGCGTCGAGGTCGAGGTACCCGGTGGGCGTGCCGGTGATGGCGTCGCCCTTCTCGAACAGGTCCTCGAAGCGCTGCAGGTTCTCGCCGAGGAGGTCGGCCAGCTTCTTGGTGCTGTCGGTGACCCGCCGCTCGCTGACGTCGTAGACGAGGGACTCCGCCCGGTCGAGGGCCTTCTGCACGTCCTCGGGGACGGAGTAGCCGAGCTCGGAGATCTCGCCGGCCACCGCGATGAGCCGGCGCAGCAGCGAGTGCTCCTCGATGATCTTGGCGTAGCGGGCGGCGTTGGTGGTGGCCGGGGTGGAGGCCAGGATCTGGGCCAGCACGGCGGGACCGCCAACCTGGTCGAGCAGGCCGAAGCGGCGCAGCTCGTCGGCCACGGTGACGGCGTCGACGGGCTGGCCGGACGCGTAGAGCGTGTGGATGGCGTCGAAGACGTGCCCGTGCGCGGGCTTGTAGAAGTCCGACGCCGTGACGACCCCGGCGGCGTCCGCGATCGCCTGCGACGAGAGCATCATCGCCCCGAGGAGCGACTCCTCCGCCTGCAGGTCGTGGGGCGGCACCCGGTTGCCCCCGGTGGGCCGTCTCGGTGTCTCGGTGTCCTGGGGTCGGGCAGCCATGGGGGTGTTCACCTTGCTCCGGGAGGCCTGTGGGGTACCAGGGGCACAACCCTGTGGATTCGACCCGGCGGTCGGTGGACGGGGCTGTGCACGCCCTGTGGATGGTCCCGGCGCGGCGGTGGATGACCGACCGCCGGGCGCGCTGGATCAGCGGTGCCGGCGAGCGGCCTCGCCAGCACCGGATCGGATGGGGCGCCCCGAGGGGCGCGAGGTGGGCCGCGGTGGTCGTCGCCCTACTGGGCGACGACCTCGACGGTGACCGGGAACTCCACGTCGGCGTGGAGCTTGACCGGCACGAGGTGCTGGCCGACGGTCTTGATCGGCTCGTCGAGGTGCAGCTTGCGGCGGTCGAGCTCGAGGCCCGCCTGCTCCTCGATCGCCGCGGCGATCTCGGTGGTGGTGACCGAGCCGAAGAGCTTCCCCTCGGCGCCGGCGCGGTGGCTGATCGTGATGACCTTGGCCACCAGCTGCTTGGCCACCTCCTCGGCGGCGGCCCGCTCCTGCGCGTCGCGCAGGTCGCGGCTGCGCCGCATGGCGTCGGCCTGGGCCTCCACGCCGGGGGTGGCGGTGAAGGCCAGGCCCTTCGGCACGAGGTAGTTGCGGGCGAACCCGTCCGCGACCTCGACGATGTCGCCCTTCTTGCCGACCTGCTGGACGTCGGTGCGCAGCACGACCTTCATCAGCTCTCCTCCGCCACGGCGGCCTCAGCGGCCTGGTTCTCAGCGTTCGCCTCGGTGCCCTCAGCCGGGGCCTCGGTCTGCTCGGCGGCCTCGGTGGGACGCTCCTCGCGCTCGCGGCGGCCGCCGCGCTCGCCGTCGCCCCGCTTGGGGCCACGGGTCTGGGTGACGCGGGCCGTGTAGGGCAGGAGCGCCATCTCACGGGCGTTCTTGATGGCCCGGGCGAGCTCGGCCTGCTGCTGCACGCTGTTGCCGGTGACGCGGCGGGCCCGGATCTTGGCCCG
Source organism: Acidimicrobiales bacterium (assembly GCA_035303865.1). Classification (GTDB taxonomy): domain Bacteria; phylum Actinomycetota; class Acidimicrobiia; order Acidimicrobiales; family VFJN01; genus VFJN01. Next base: position 6,880 of record DATGRC010000165.1, on the reverse strand, counting down.
GTCGGACATGAACCGGCGGAGCAGGTTCACGTCCTTCCAGTCGATGTACTCGACCCGCTCGGTGACGAGCAGGCTGACCTTCTTCTTGGCCCGACGGGCGTTGTCCTTGTTCTTGGTGCGGGGGGACTTGGCCATCAGAACGGCTCCTCAGCGGGGTCGTAGGACGCGGGGGACGGGGCGGGGGCGGGGCGGCTCGGGCCGCTCGAGTAGCCGCCGTCGCCGGCCTCCCGGCGCTCGTTCTTCGAGATCTCCGCGGTGGCGTAGAGCAGGCTGACCGCGACGTCGTCGGCCACGATCTCGAACGCGTAGCGGCGCTCGCCCTGGTCGGTCTCCCAGGAGCGCTGCTCGAGGCGGCCGGACACGACGACGCGGCTGCCCTTGGTGAGCGTGTCGCTGACGTTCTGGCCGAGCTGGCCCCAGGCCTTCACGTCGAAGAAGGAGGTCTGCTCCTCCCACTCCTGGGTCTGGCGGTTCTGCCAGCTGCGGTTCACCGCGACCCCGAAGGTGCAGATGCTCTGGCCGGAGGGCGTGAAGCGGATCTCCGGGTCGCGGGTGAGGTTCCCGCTGATCGTGATGGTGTTGATGTTGCGTGCCATGGGTGTGGCCTCCTACCCGGCAGACGCCGGCTGGGCCTGCTCGCCAAGGAGGCCGCGGCGGGCGGCTTCCTTGTCCGGCAGGCGCACGAGCTTGTGGCGGACGACCTCGTCCGCGATGCGCAGGGCCCGCTCGAGGCCCTCGAGGTCGGCCCCGTCGGCGGTGAGCTCCCACACCACGTAGTAGCCCTCGGTCTTGTGGTCGATCTCGTAGGCGAAGCGGCGGCGCCCCCACCGGTCGGTGGAGGCGACCGTGGCGCCTCGGGTGCCGATCAGCTCGGTGACCGACTTGACCTGCTCGTCGATCACGAGGTCGTCGAGACCCGAGTCGAAGATGACCATCAGCTCATAGGCCCGCATGGGCGTTCCTCCTCCTGGACCCGGCCGAGCCGGGGCCCCCGATCTGGGGGCAAGGGGTGTTCGGTTGGCCGGTCGATGCTAGCGGTGGGCGGGTTCCCTGCACACATCGCAGTCAAGCGGCGGGGTGTGACAGCGCTCGGCGGGGCCGCGCGCCGCCTGTGACCGACGACCGGGGGCGGGGGGCTTCCCAAGGGCCGGGCCATTCCCTTACCATCAGTAGGGAAATGGTGCTGCGAGGTGCCACCGATCGCTGGGAGGATCTCCGATGACGACGACCACCGCCCCCGTGCCCCGGCGCGAGATCGAGGTCCGCCGCCCCGGGCTCGACTACCCCGAGCCCGCCCTGCCGAAGTACTTCGTGGCCGGCGACATCCTGCGCAGCCACATCGCGGCGATGCTCTCGGCGGTGTTCCCCGAGGGCGAGGACTTCTTCGTCCGCAGCGTGCGCCGCTACCGCGACGAGATCACCGACCCGGAGCTGAAGGAGCAGGTGAAGGCCTTCATCGGGCAGGAGGCGATCCACGGCCGCGAGCACCGCCAGTTCAACGAGCGGCTGCAGGAGCTCGGCTACCCCACCGCCCTCGTCGACCGCCGCACCAAGGCTGGCCTGGCGCTGCTCGCCAAGGTGGCGCCGCCGGACCGCCAGCTGGCCGTCACCGCCGCGCTGGAGCACTACACGGCCACGCTGGCCGAGACGCTGCTGCGCCACCCCGAGGCCCAGGCCGAGTTCGCCTCCGAGGAGGTCCGCACCCTGTTCACCTGGCACGCCCTCGAGGAGACCGAGCACAAGTCGGTGGCCTTCGACGTGTTCCAGCACGTGTGCGGCAAGCGCCGCATCCGGGTGGGCGTGATGTGGGCCACCCACGTCGTGTTCCTCGGGGCGATGTCGCTGTCGGTGGCCCACTCGCTCCTGCTCGACCGCCACGCCCGCCGCAACCCGAAGGCGGTGTGGCGGAGCCTCAAGGGCCTGCGCACGCACCCGTTCTTCACCCGGGACGTGCTGCGCCGCCTCCGCGACTACGACCGAGCGGACTTCCACCCCGACGACCACGACACCACCGAGCTGCTCGCCGAGTGGCGGGAGCGCCTCGGCGACGTGGCCGCCGCGTAGCGAGCCCTCACGGACGCCGGGTCGCTCCCGGGCCCAGGATCGGGGCTCTGGGCTGTCGCTCCCCACCGGGGTCGCGAGAAACCTATGGATGTGGGATGGCCGCCTCGGTCCGGGTGCTCGACGGTGCGGGCATGGGGAGCCAGCGACCGAGCGTGCACGATCAGGCAGCGACGACGGAGCCGGAGGCCGAGCGACTGCTCGTGGTCGTCGCCCACCCCGACGACGAGAGCTTCGGCTGCGGGTCGCTGCTCGCCCGGGCCCAGGCCCACGGGGTTCGGGCCACCGTGTGCTGCGCGACACGAGGCGAGGCAGGCACCTCCGCCCTCGCCGACGACCGGGCCGCGCTCGCCACGATCCGCGAAGCCGAGCTGCACGCCGCCGCTGACCTGCTCGGCGTCGACCACGTCGTGCTGCTCGGCTGGGAGGACTCCGACATGGTGGGCCCGGCCGGGCCGGGCACGCTGGTCGCCGCTCCGCTCGAGGAGGTCGCTGCCGCCATCGCCGCCGTCATCGATGACGTGCGCCCGCACATCGTGGTCACCCTCGACGCCTCCGACGGCCATCGCGACCACGTGCAGGTCCGCGAGGCCACCCTGCGGGCCGTCGAGCGGGCGCGGTGGGACGTCCCGCGGCTCTACCTGTGGTGCCTGGCCCGCTCCCTCATGGAGGCGTGGGTCCGCCACCTCAGGTCGCTCGATCCCACCAGCGACTACCTCGAGCTGGGGCGCCTCGGCACCCTCGACGAGGAGATCACCACCGTCCTGGACGCCTCCGAGCACTACGAGCGACGGTGGGAGGCGATCCGGACCCACGCCTCGCAGGCGTCTCCCTACGACACCCTCCCCGCCGAGCTGCAGTGGGCGTTCCTGGCGACGGACCGCCTCAAGCGCCTGCGGCCCCCGGACACGGGCGGGCCCCTGGAGCGGGAGCTGTTCACCGCCACGAGCTCGGCATCGTCCGTCCGCTAGGCCCCGAGCACCAGCCGGGCGTGGACGCGCTCAGCCGGTCTCGCAGGTGCCGCCGCCCGTGCCCTCGGCGAGGACGTCGAAGCCGCGCCCGTCGTCGTGCATGCTGATGATCTGGATCGGCACGGTGGCGGGTGGGCCGTCGAGGGTCCCGATGCGGTCGGCGTAGCGCTGGCACTTCTCGACGGGATCGATCACGTCCGAGCCGTATCCGGTGACGTTGCCGTCGGCCGGGCTGTAGCTCAACCCGCCGTGGCCGAGCTCGCCGTGCTCGTTGAGCAGCTCGGTGCCGTAGGCGTCGAGCTCCTCCTGGAGGACCGCCTGGTCGGCCTCGTCGAGCGCGGCGGACCCGCCGCCGTCGTCGTCGCCGCAGGCGGCGAGGAGGGCTCCACCCGCGAACAGGCTGACGACGACGGCAGCGGTGCGCCTCATCGGACCTCGAGCTCCGCGTACATGCCGTGCACGATGTGCGGTGGGCCCTCGCCCACGTCAGGCGGACCGTCGGAGGTCTGGGCCGCCGTCAGGTACTCGTCGGGGTCCACGCCGGTAGGGATCATGCAGATGAGGGCGTAGCGGCCGGCTTCGGTCAGCGAGCCGTCCCCGACGGCGGGGATGGCGTCGCCTCCCGGAGCGGCCAGCACCACCGTGCTCGGCGCCTCGCCGAGCGCGGCCTGCATCTCCTCGGGCGGCAGCGCCATGATCTCCTCGATCGTGCGGGTGTCGTCGTCGTCGAGGCGGAAGGCGACCAGCTCGTGGAGCTCGCTCTCGGCGTCGTTGCGCAGGGTCAGGCGGGTCCCGGCGTCGATGGCATCGGGGACGCCCTCGAAGGCGAAGTCGACGGCGACGACCTCCACGACCTCGTCTCCCGCCGCGTCGTCGCCCCCGTCGGCTCCAGGGGGCGGGTCGGCGGCGGCGGTGGAGTCGTCGTCGTCGCCGCAGGCGGCCAGGCCGAGGGCGAGGGCGGCGGCGAAGGCACAGCCGGCGAGGTGCTTGCGGTTGCTGATCACAGGGTTCCTTGTCGGTTGGGGGTTGGGGATCGGGGGCGTCGCGGCATCGATCGGGGATCGAGCAGCAGGACGCTCAGCTGGGGTGCCCGCCCAGGGCGGCGACGATCTGATCGAGGGTCGCCTGGTCGGGCTGGGGCGGGGCGGCCGTGGTGGGCAGGCGACGCAGCAGGTCGAAGGCGGCCTGCACCTGGGGCGCTTCGATCGTCGGCCCGTGGCACGACGCGATCACCGCCGGGCGGAGCTGCTCGACCCGACGGCACTGCACCGCGAAGGCCTCCGGGTCCACCAGGGACACCCACGGGCTGTTCCACAGGTTGAACGTCGCGAAGCCCTCGGCCCACTCGTCGACGTCGAGCTCGGCCACGAAGGCGGTGGCTCGCTCGACGGGGGCGGCATAGCAGTCCGACGCCCAGTACACGCCGGTCTCGGGATCGAACACCCCGCGGGTGGTCGGCGAGTCGTAGATCGGGGGCCGCACCAGCGCCAGGCGGCGATCACCGGCGTCGAGGACGTCGCCGTCGCCGAGCCAGCGCCACCGATGGGGCGGAACGGCCAAGCCCTCGGCGCCCAAGCGCTCGCTGAGGAACCAGGTGGAGACCATGGTGGCGTTCGGGCAGGCCTCCATGACCGCCTCGAGGTTCCCGTGGTGGTCCGGGTCGTCGTGGCTGATGACCACCCACCGCACGTCGTCGGGCTCGACGATGCCGAAGAGGTCCTCGAGGTACTGGTCGCGGTGGATCGGGCAGCCCGTGTCCACGACGACCGGCTCGGCCCCGCGGATCACCATCGAGTTCATGTGGACCACCTGGGGGGCCACGCCCTCGCCGACGGTGGCCTGGATGACCCACGTCTCGGGGGCGACCTCCACCGGGCGGTGCCGGCGCGGCGCAGCGGGCGCCTGGGGTGCGATGGACATGGCGAGCATCATCCGGAACCGCCGCCGGGCGGGCCATCCCACACATGTGGGGTTCGACCCGACGAGCCGAGCGCGGCGAGATCGGCCACAATGCCCGGATGCGGGGACGGGCGAGGGCGATGGAGCGGGCGCGTTCGCGCGCCGCCGAGCTGATCCGAGCGGGGCACGACACGCCCTCGTTCGCCGAGCGGCTGGCGGCGCTCTTGCAGCCGCTCGTGCCCCACAGCGCAGCGTGCGTGGTGACGATCGACCCCGCCACCCGGCTGGTCACCGGCACCTACAAGTTCGGCAGCCTGGCCGGCAACCACGACCTCGACAGCGACTGGGCCCAGCTCGAGTACAGCACCGACGACCCCACCCAGATGATCGCCATCGGCCAGCAGGAGCTCCCGGCCGCCGCCACCAGCCACCTGCCCGGCGGGGTGGACGACTCGGTCCGGGTTCGCACCCTCATCCGCCCGGCCGGCTACGGCGACGAGCTGCGGATGGTCGCCCGCCACGACGGAGCCTGCTGGGGCGGGGTGAACCTGTTCCGGGCCGTCGACGAGCCTCCCTTCAGCCACGAGGAGGTGCTCCTCCTCGCCGACCTGTCCGAGGCGGTGGCGGTGGGCCTCCAAGCCGGGCTCGTCGCCCGCCTCGCCGACGCGGTGCCAGGGCACAGCACCGGACCCGCGGTCCTGATCGTCGACGGCGGCTCCGGCACCCAGCGCGTGAGCGCCGGCACGTCGGAGCTGCTCCTCGAGCTCACCGACGAGGCCAACCGGTCCCCGCTCGAGAGCCTCGTCCACGGCCTGGCCAGCGCGGCGCGCCACTACGCCCGAGGCGACACGTCGGTGCTGCCGCGGGCCCGCCTCCGGTCGCCGTCGGGGCGCTGGCTCGTGGCCAGCGCGGCGCCGCTCGCCGCACCCGAGGGCGACACCGGCGAGGTGGTGGTGACCGTCGACGAAGCCCGTCCACCGGAGATCATGCCCCTCCTCTCAGCCGCGTTCGGGCTCACCGCGCGCGAGCGGGAGGTCACCCAGCTCGTGCTGCGCGGGGCAGCCACCAAGGCGATCGCCAACGAGCTGTCGATGTCCGCCTACACCGTGCAGGACCACCTCAAGTCGATCTTCGACAAGGCCGACGTCCGCAGCCGCCGCGAGCTCGTCGCCCGCGTGTTCTTCGACCAGTACGCACCGAGGTTCAGCGAGGAGATCGCCCCCACCGGCTGGTTCGCCTCGAGCTGACCCGGGCCGCACCCCCGCGGCGCCTGGCCCACGGTGCCAGCGAAGACGACCGACGGGAGGCGGGGGAATGGGACGCTTCATCGGCCACAGGCCGGACGAGACGCCGCGCATCGCGCGCCGCGTCGCCACGCACCTCAACCCCGGCGAGCAGGTGCTCGCCGGGATCTACCTGCAGCGACCGGGCACCCGGTCAGCGGCCATGGGCGGGGGCAGCTCCGCGGCCGTCACCGGGGCCATCGGTGGCCACGCCTTCGGCGTGGCGGGCGAGGACGGCCACGACCGGCGGCGCCTGGGCTCGTGGATCGAGCAGTGCGCGGCGCTCGGCGTGGACGAGCCGGCCGCCAAGCGCACGATCTACGCCGCGCTGGTGGTGACCGACGCCCGAGCCGCCTCGGCCTAGCGGCTCGGCGGCTCAGCCGGCGCCGGCGGCTCCGTGGCGGGGGCGGCACTCGCCGCCGACCTCGACGGTGGCGCCCTCGGTGATCCCGAGGGCGGGCAGGTCGCCCTGGAAGACCTCGATCGCGTACCGATACGGTCCGCCCGGCGGGTAGGTGGGGCAGGTGGCCTCGCTGTCCGGGCAGGGCTCCATGTCCGCGGTGGACACGATGTCGCCGTCGGCGGTGATCCACGCGATCGACAGCGGCGTCGGCGTGTTGCGCATCCAGAACGCGTTCTCGACGTCGCGGTCGTAGCCGAAGACCA
>DATGRC010000164.1:0-2478 GCA_035303865.1 Acidimicrobiales bacterium | reverse complement strand
GAGGTCGGGCCCCTGCTCCAGCTGCTCGCCGAGGCCACCGTGACCACGCTGGCCATCGTCGCCACCGGGTACTGGGAGTCCCCGCTCGTCTTCTCCATGCTGACCGTGGTGGCGGTGGCGGGCTTCGCCCGGGGCTTCGGCTTCGGGCTGCGGATCGCCGCGTTCGCCATCCTGGCCGTCACCATCCCGTGGGCGGCGGAGGACTCGTTCGCCAGCGAGGACGCCCGCACCTCGCTGCAGTGGTCCGCTGAGGTCCTGCTCGTCGGCCTCGTGGCCGGGTACGCCCGGCGGATCTCGGGCGAGGCCGAGGAGCGGCGGAGCTTGGCGCTCGACCGGCTGGGCCGCCTCTCCGACGCCAACGCGCTCCTCTTCCAGCTCCACCAGCTCACCCAGTCGCTCCCCGCCTCCCTCGACCTCGAGGAGGTGCTCGACACCACCGCGGCCCAGCTGGGCGAGCTGTTCGAGTTCGACTCGATGGCCATCCTCCTCCACGAGGAGACCGACGACCGCTGGCACACCGCCCGCCGCGAGGGCACCCGCCCACCGGCCTGGCTGGCCACCGACGATCTCCCCCAGCCGCTCCGCCGGGCCCTCAGCTCCCGGGGCCTTCGCCGCGAGCCCAACCTCCTCGCCGGCGAGGGCCCGGGGCTCTCGGGGAGCGCCGGCTCCGGGCTCTACGCCTGCCTCGTGGCGCGCGGCTCGGTCAACGGCATCGTGGTGCTCGAGCACGGCGAGGCGCACCACTTCAGCCACCGCGACGCCGAGCTCCTGGCCGGCTTCGTGGAGCCCGCCGCCCTGGCCATCGACAACGCCCGCTGGTTCGCCCGGCTGCGCACCGTCGGCGCCGACGAGGAGCGCACCCGGATCGCCCGGGACCTGCACGACCGGATCGGCCAGTCGCTGGCCTACCTCGCCTTCGAGCTGGACCGGGTCGTGAAGACCACCGGCAAGGACGCCGCGCTGGCCCGCTCCCTCGACAACCTGCGAGGCGACGTCCGGGGTGTCATCCGCGAGGTCCGAGACACGCTCTACGACCTCCGCACCGACGTGAGCGAGGCGCAGAGCCTGCCCGTGATCCTCGAGGGGTTCCTCGAGCGCGTGCGGGAGCGCTCGGGCCTCCACATCGGCCTGCGCACCCAGGAGACGGGACGGCTCCCCATCCTCCAGGAGCGGGAGATGTGGCGGATCGCCCAGGAGGCCATCACCAACGTGGAGCGCCACGCCGAGGCCACCCACCTCACGATCACCTGGCGCTGCGACGGCCGGCGAGCCACGCTCGAGGTGGCCGACGACGGCGTCGGGTTCCCGCCCGGCCACGCCGGGCGGCTCGACTCCTACGGCATCATCGGGATGCGGGAGCGAGCCGCCAGCATCGGCGCCACCCTCGATGTGTGGTCCCGGCCGGGGCGCGGCACGCGGGTACGCTGCGTCGTCACCGGCCCGTGACCGCCGTGATCCACCAGGAGGTGGCGTGACCATCCGACTCCTGCTCGCTGACGACCACCGCATGCTCCGGGAGGGGCTCCGGCGCTCGATGATCGACGAGGGCTTCGAGGTCGTGGGCGAAGCCGACAACGGTGAGGAGGCCGTCCGCCTGGCTGGGGAGCTCCGGCCCGACGTCGTCCTCATGGACGTGTCGATGCCCGAGATGGACGGCGTCGAGGCCACCCGGGCCATCGCCCGCATGGACGACGGCCCTCGGGTGATCATGCTCACGATGCACGCCGACGCCGACGTGCTGGCCGACGCCATCCGCGCCGGTGCCACCGGCTACCTGGTCAAGGACTGCTCGGTGGACGAGGTGGCCGAGGCGGTCCGCCTGGCGGCCAGCGGCGAGACCGCCCTCTCCCCCCAGCTGGCCGCCACGATGCTGGACGAGGTCCGGCGCCTGGAGACCCCGCCACCGGCCGCCGAGGAGGACCGGGTGATCACCAAGCGGGAGGAGGAGGTGCTCCAGCTGATCGCCGACGGCTGCTCCACGCCCGAGGTGGCTGCCCGCCTCTACATCAGCCAGAAGACGGTCAAGAACCACCTGGCCTCGATCTACCAGAAGCTCGACGCCCGGGACCGCACCCAGGCGGTGCTCCAGGCGGTGCGGATGGGCATCGTGCGGCTCACCTGACCCCGGTCCACCAGCCCCGGCATCGCTGCCGAATTGGTCCACATGGCCTATACAGCCGCCGCGGCGCCCGCCCGATACTTCAGGGGACAGGAAGTCGCGCCCGGGTGGTCCGGGGGCATGTCTCACCCTTAGGGAGCAAGACAACCATGATCAGCACCTACGAGTTCCTCGCCACCTGGATGCGGGCCCGCTTCGCCGACAGCGAGCGTGGCGCCTCCCTCGTGGAGTACGCCCTCCTCGTGGCCCTCATCGCTGTGGTCTGCATCGTCGCCATCCAGTTCCTGGGCGACAAGGCCGACAGCTCCTTCTCCTCGACCGGTTCGGCGATCGCCGTCAACTAGTCGACCTCAGTCGGA
>DATGRC010000163.1:0-4829 GCA_035303865.1 Acidimicrobiales bacterium | reverse complement strand
CAAGCACACCGCGATGGTGGCCACCACGACCGCCTCGGCGGCCTCCTTCCTGGCTGCCACCGCGCTGTTCGTGCTCGTCGACGCGAGCGCCCTCCTGAGCCTGCGCAGCCCCTGGTTCTGGGCCTTCGTCGTGCTCGTGCTGGGCGGCTCGGTGGCCGGGGGGCTGCGCAGCATCGCGCTGTCCACGTGCGTCACCCTGCTCGCCCCGGAGGACCGGCGCGACCGGGCCAACGGCCTCGTCGGCACGGTCACGGGCGTGTCGTTCGCGATCACCTCCGTGTTCAGCGGGATCGCCATCGGCCGCTTCGGGATGGGCTGGGCCCTCTACGTGTCCGTGGCGCTCACCGTGCTGTCGCTGCTGCACCTCCAGACGATCCGCATCGATGAGCCGGTGCCGGCCCCCGGCGGCGGTGGGGCGACGGTGGACGTGCGGGGCGCCCTCGACGCGATCCGAGCCGTCCCCGGCTTGGGGCTCCTGATCGCCTTGTCGGCGTTCAACAACCTGCTCGGCGGGGTGTTCATGGCCCTCATGGACGCGTACGGGCTCGAGCTCGTGTCGGTGGAGGCGTGGGGGCTCATCTGGGGCGTGCTCAGCACCGGGTTCATCGTCGGCGGCCTGATCGTCGCCAAGGTGGGGCTCGGACCCGCGCCGGTGAAGGTGCTCGTCTTCGGGAACCTCGTGAACTGGACGGTGTGCTCGCTCTTCGCGGTGCGCTCGTCGATCGTGCTGCTGTCGGTCGGCACGATGATCTGGATCACGCTGATGCCGGCGATCGAGGCGGCCGAGCAGACGGTCCTCCAGCGGGCCATCCCCTACGAGCGCCAGGGACGGGTGTTCGGCTTCGCCCAGATGGTCGAGCACGCGGCGGCACCGGTGATGTCGATCGCCATCGGCCCGATGACCGAGCGCTGGGTGATGCCGTTCATGACCGACGGCTGGGGGGCGGAGCGCATCGGCGGCTGGTTCGGCACCGGCCCGGACCGGGGCATCGCCCTGGTGTTCACGGCCGCCGGCCTCGTGGGCATCGCGGTGACGCTGGCCGTCCTCGCCTCCCGCTCGTACCGGCTGCTCGCCGCGGTGCCGGCCGTCGCCGACCCGGCCGGTGACGGCGACGCCGTGACGGACCCGGGCCTGCTCCCGGTCGACCAGATGCTCCGCTACGAGAGCACCCACCTCGACCCCGACCCCACCCGCGCCGGGCGCGCCGACGACGAGCCCGACGAGCCCGCCCCGGCCGCCCTGCCCTGACCCCTCGCCCTCGAGCCCCGGCTGGTCCGGCAGGATGCCGGGATGCGCTTCGACCTGATGACGGGGGCCACCACGTGGGCGGGGGCAGCTCAGCTCGCCCGCGACGCGGAGGGGGCCGGGTTCTCCGGCCTGGTGTTCACCGAGACGAGCCAGACGCCGTGGATGTCGATGGCGGCGGCGGCCACCGCCGCGCCCACCCTCGAGCTGTCCACCGGCATCGCCGTGGCCTTCGCCCGCAGCCCCATCGTGTCCGCGGCGCTCGCCTGGGAGCTGGCCGAGAACACCCAGGGCCGCTTCCGGCTCGGCCTGGGCAGCCAGGTGAAGGCCCACGTGGAGCGGCGCTACGGCGCGGCCTACGACCCGCCCGGGCCCCGCATGCGCGACTACCTCCTGGCCGTGAAGGCGTGCCTGCGGGCCTTCCGCGGCGAGGAGCGGCTCCACCACGACGGCCCCTACTACCGGCTGTCGCTCCTGCCGCCGGAGTGGGCGCCGCGCCGCCACGAGCACGGCGACGTGAAGGTCGACGTGTCCGCCGTCGGGCCCTGGATGTGCGAGATGGCGGGCGAGGTGGCTGACGGCATCCACGTCCACCCGCTGCACTCGATGCACTACCTGCGCGAGCGCCTGCTGCCCGCCGTCGCCCGCGGCGCGGCCAAGGCGGGCCGCCGGCCCGAGGACGTCGACCTGATCGTCCCGGTGTTCGCCGTCCCCGGCGACTCGCCCGAGGAGCGGGCCCCGCTGGTCGAGCGGACCCGCTTCCAGATCGCCTTCTACGGCTCGACGAAGAACTACGCCTACCAGTTCGACGACCTCGGCTTCGAGGGCACGTCGGCCCGCATCAACGAGCGCCTCAAGGCCGGGGACCTGGCCGGCATGGCGGCGCTCATCACCGACGAGATGCTCGAGCACTTCGCGGTCGTGTGCCGATGGGACGAGCTGGCCGACCGCCTGATCGAGCGCTACCAGGGCATCGCCGCCCGGGTCGTCTCGTACCTGGCCGAGCAGCAGATCCGCGCGGATCCGACCACGCTGGCCCGCTGGGGCGAGGTCGCCCGAGCGGTCACCGCCACGGCCGGGTGACCGACGCCGGCCTCGGAGCGCGTTCAGCCGGGCGCGGCGCGTGGGCGAGCGCTGACGCCACTAGTGTCTCCACCGCTGGAGCGGCCGGGACTCGGTCGTGCGACGCCGAGGAGCCCTTCCATGTCCCGGACCACCACGACCGCGAGGGCCGCGCTGGCGGCCGTCACCAGCGGCGCCCTCCTGGCGCTGGGGCTGGCGACGGTGGGGCCGGTCGGGCCCGCCGGGGCAGCCACCTTCGTCGTCACGACGCCCGCGGGGACCGGCGTGGGTACCCTCCCCTGGGCGGTCGAGCAGGCCAACGGCTCGCCGGGTCCTGACACGATCGTGATCCAGTCGGGGCTGAGCATCGTGGTCGGCACCGAGATGGTGATCACCGACGCCCTCGCCATCGAGGGCCCCGGGGCCGACAGCCTCACCATCGACGGCGGCGGCAGCACCCGCATCTTCGACGTCGCCGGCACCGCCGGCGAGGTGACGATCAGCGGCGTCACCATCAGCGGGGGCTCGGCCGACCGCGGCGGCGCCATCCGCACCGCGGCCGACCTCACCGTGCAGGGCGCCGTGCTCGACGACAACGAGGCGAGCAGCGGGGGCGCCATCTACGTGAGCGACGGGGCCGACCTCACCCTGGTGGGGACGACCGTCAGCGAGAGCTGGGCGAACGGCGGCGGCACCTCCGACGGCGGCGGCGGCGTGTTCGTGGCCGGCGGCGGCGACGTCACCGTCGTGAACAGCACCTTCCGCGCCAACCGCGCGCTCCGCGAGGGCGGCGGCCTCTTCGTGTTCTGGGCGACGGGCGACGTGTCCATCTCCGACTCCGCCTTCCGCGACAACGTCGCGGACGCCCACGGCGGCGGTGTCCGCATCGAGGAGCTGTCCGGCGACGTGACGATCACGGACACGGCCTTCGCCGGCAACGTCACCGGTGAGGACGGCGGCGGCCTGAACTTGGAGGTGGCCAGCAGCGCCACGCTCACGGGGCTGACGTTCACCGGCAACCGGGCCGATCTCGGCGGTGGGATCGGCATCGCCGGTGCCGGCTCCAGCTACCCGATCGAGATCGTCGACAGCACCATCACCGAGAACCGGTCCGAGGGGGACGGCGGCGGGATCGCCTCGCGCTCCCACTGGGGCACCATCTCCGTCACCGACTCGACCGTCAGCGGCAACATCGCCGAGGGCACCGGCGGCGGCCTCCGCCTCCTCACGGGCGACGTCGTCATCCAGGGCTCCACCGTGGCCGGCAACGAGGCCGGCACCGCCGGCGGCGCGCACGTCGTCAGCACCACCCTCGCCGTGGACCGCACCACCGTGAGCGGCAACACCGCCGACGAACGGGGTGGGCTGTCGGTGGAGGTCGACGAGGCGCTCATCACCAACACGACCGTCTCCGGCAACGCCGCCGAGCTGGGCGCCGGCGTGGCCCTCGAGGGCGACTCGGTCCGCGTGGCCCACGCCACGATCGCCGACAACCGCGCCCAGGCCGGCGGCGGGATCCTCCTGCTCGGCGACGGCGAGGTGCAGCTCGACCACACGATCGTGGCCGACAACCAGGCACCTGACGGCGGCGCTGCGGTCCGCGGCAGCGAGACGGCCGACTCGACCGTCGCCATCGCCCACAGCCTCGTGGACGGCGACATCGCCGTCGCGTCGGTGATCGACCAGGGCGGGAACGCCCTCCTCGTGGCCGCGGGCCTGCTCCCCCTCGCCGACAACGGCGGCCCCACCCTCACCCACGCGCTGAGCGCCGACAGCCCGGCGCTCGACGGCGGCGATCCGGGCATCGTCGGCGCCCCGCCCACCGACCAGCGCGGCCTCGCCCGCATCCAGGGCGAGCGCATCGACATCGGGGCGTTCGAGGCCCAGCCGGGTGAGCCTCAGCCCACGCCCACCACCGATCCGGGAACCCCCACCACCACGACCACGGGGGGACCCCCGGCGGCCGGCCCGGCCGACCCGGTCGCGGCGAGCCCCACCTTCGTCGGCTGACCGCTCACGAGGGGGGCGGGTACAGGATCCCGCCGTCGGGGGAAGGTCACTGGCATGGCTCTCGTCGAACGCGTCCTGCCGTCCACCCCCGTCCGCGACCTCGCTGACTACCGCGAGCGGTACCAGGGGGGTCGAGCGCTCGAGGCGGCTCGGCGCATCGAGGCCTCAGCGGTCATCGACGAGCTGGTCGCCGCCGGGCTCCGGGGCCGTGGCGGCGCCGGGTTCCCCACCGGCGTCAAGTGGCGGACCGTGCTGGAGAACCGCTCGGAGGTGCTGCACACCACCGTCGTGGTGAACGGCGCCGAGGGCGAGCCCGGCACGTTCAAGGACCGTACGATCCTGCGGGCCGACCCCTACGCCGTCCTCGAGGGCGCGCTCGTGGCCGCCGTCGTGGTGGGCGCGGACACGGTGGTGGTGGCGCTGAAGTCCACCTTCGCCGAGGAGCTCGCCCGGGTGCGCGCCGCGGTGGCCGAGCTGGCCGAGGCGGGGTGGACCGAGGGGATCTCCGTCG
>DATGRC010000162.1:0-4354 GCA_035303865.1 Acidimicrobiales bacterium | reverse complement strand
CGACGAGGCGCTGGCCGCCGCGTCGGCGATGGTCGTGGACCCGCCGCCCTACGCGGCGCCCCGGTCGGTGTCGCTCGACGCCGACCTGGCCGGCTCGGCCCCCAGCCTCGAGCTGCTGCGGGAGCGGGGCCTCGAGATGCGCCGGGAGCGGCGGGTGGCCGCCGACGAGTGCGACGAGCACGGCCGGTACCGGCCCGAGCTGGCCCCGCTGCTCACCTGGGCCGGCGAGCCGATGAACGGCGACATCGGCGGCGCCGCGCTCGAGCTGCCCGACGGCCAGCTGATGGCGTGGGCGTCGATGGAGACCCGCATCGAGCTGTGCCGGCTGCCCACCGTCGGCACCCGCATCCAGAGCTTCACCGCCGGGGTGGCCGTGCACGACAAGGTCACGCACCGCCTCCACTGGGTGTACGACCTCGACGAGGGCGACCTGCTCACCGCGTTCGAGGCGGTGAGCCTCGCCTTCGACATCCGCGGGCGACGGCCGATGTCGATCCCCGAGCGCCAGAGGCGCTACGAGCTGCGCCAGCTCCACCCCGACCTCGCGCCCCGCCCGCCGGCGTAGCGCCGCGCCGTCCGGTGCGGCCACCGGGCGGGCCGGCGCCCGCGGCCGCGATCCGCTTGGCGCGCCCCCGCCGCGGTGGGCATGCTGGCGCGCCTATGCCTGAGGGAGTGCCTGACCCCAGCCACCGCCCGTACCTGACCGAGTCGGACGAGCACCTCTGGGACCTCGTCGAGCACCTCTACCAGGAGGGCCACTGGCAGGTGGAGGACCAGTGGGCCCAGCCGCTGTGGGCGGCGCTCACCGAGCTGCACCGCCGGCTGGGCCAGCGCGCCGACGAGGAGATCGCCCAGCTCCGAGCCCGGGCCGACCGCCGCCGGGCCCTGCTCGACCGGTGCCTGCCGTACCTGAGCGACGACGTGGCCCTGGCCGACGAGGTCACCCTCGAGCTCTACGAGGAGCAGCCGTACCCGCGGGTCCGGCCCGCCGGCTACGACCTCGCCTGAGCCCGCGCCCGGCGCGGCTCAGCCGCCGTCGGCCGCCCAGCAGTCGGCGCAGATGCCGCTCATCGAGCTCCGCACCGGGTCGAGCCGGAACCCGTGCTCGCGCTCGAGGCGGGCCTGGAGCGACGCGAGCGCGCTCGGCGCCACGTGGGTGACGCCGCCGCAGCGCACGCACACCAGGTGGTGGTGCGGGTGGGTGCCGAGGTGGAAGACGGTGCGGCCCGGGCCGAGGTGCAGCTCGTGCACGACCTCGAGCGCCACGAGCCGGTCGAGCGTGCGGTAGAGCGACGACTCCTGGAACCCGGGGTCGTCCTGGCGGATCGCGGCGAGGAGCTCGGGGGCGGTGACGTGGTGGTCGTCGGCGGCGAGCAGCGCCCGGATCACCGCTCGGCGCGCCGGGGTGCTCCGACCGCCGTGGGCGCGGAGCAGCGCCTCCACCTCCTGCAGGTCACCCGGCACGGCCCGCAGGGTAGCGGGTGCTTGATGCAAGCTCCTTGCAGCTGCGAGGGGCCAGCAGTACGTTCGGCGGCCGTGCACATCCCGGACGGCTTCATCGACGGGGGGACCTCGCTGGCCGCCGGGGTCCTCGCCGCGGGCGGGACCGCCGCGGTCCTCAAGGTGGCCGGGCGCGAGCTCGACGAGCGGCGGGTCCCGCTGGCCGGGGTCACCGCCGCCTACGTGTTCGCCGCGCAGATGCTCAACTTCCCGGTGGCCAGCGGCACGAGCGGCCACCTGCTCGGCGGCGCGCTCGCCGCGGTGCTCGTGGGCCCGTGGGTGGCGTCGCTGTGCCTGACCGTCGTGCTCGTCGTGCAGGCGCTCGTGTTCGCCGACGGAGGGCTGAGCGCGCTCGGCCTCAACGCGATCAACCTGTCGTTCATCGGGGTGTTCGGGGGCTGGGCGGCCTTCCGGGCGCTGCGGGCCGTGCTGCCGGCCCGGCCCGGCTCGGTCGTGGTCGCCTCGGGCGTGGCCGCCGGCCTGTCCGTGGTGCTCGCCTCGCTCGGCTTCGTGGCCCAGTACGCGATCGGTGGGGCCGGCGG
Source organism: Acidimicrobiales bacterium (assembly GCA_035303865.1). GTDB lineage: Bacteria > Actinomycetota > Acidimicrobiia > Acidimicrobiales > VFJN01 > VFJN01. Next base: position 2,312 of record DATGRC010000162.1, on the reverse strand, counting down.
TGCGTCGGTGTCGACGGTGGCCGGGGCCATGGTGGGCGTCCACGTCCTCATCGGGATCGGCGAGGGCGTGATCACCGCGCTGACCGTGGGCGCGGTGCTCGCCTCCCGACCCGACCTCGTGCACGGCGCGGCGGACCTCCCGCCCGCGCCGGCGGTGCAGGGGGCGGCGGCGTGACCCGCCCCCGGGTGAGCGTGCGGGCCTTCGTGGTCGGTGCCCTGCTCGTGGCGCTCGTGCTGGCCGGGCTGGTCAGCGCCGAGGCGAGCAGCGCTCCCGACGGCCTGGAGCGGGTGGCGATCGACGAGGGGTTCGAGGACGCCGCCGAGGACCACGCGCTCGGCGAGCTGCCGACCGCCGACTACGGGATCCGCGGTGTCGACGACGAGCGCCTGTCGGTGGGGCTGGCCGGCGCGCTCGGCGTCGCCGTGACGTTCGCCGCGACCGGCGGGCTGCTCCTCGTCCTGCGCCGCCGGGCCGGGACCGAGCGACCGGCCTGATCTGTGGGCGCCGGGCACCGGGGGACGGCGGGCCTCCACACCCACGGTCGCTCCGTCGTCCACCGCCTGGCCCCCGAGGCGAAGGTGGTCGCCACGCTCGCGTTCGTGGCCGTCGTCGTCGCCACGCCGTGGCGGCTCCGGGGCCTGCACCTGCTCCAGGCGGCGCTGGTCCTCGCGGCGGCGGGCGCGGCCGGGCTGCGGCCCGGGTTCCTGCTGCGGGCGCTGCGCTTCGAGCTGCCGTTCGTGGCCTTCGCCGTGCTGCTGCCCCTCGTCGGCGAACCGCCCCGGACCGAGGTGCTCGGCGTGCCGCTGTCGGAGGCCGGGCTGGTGGCCGCCGGGACGATCCTCGCCAAGTCGGTGCTCGGGTTCCTCGCCTCGCTCGTGCTCGTCGCCACCACGCCGGTGGCCGCGCTGCTGGCCGGCCTGGAGCGGCTGCGGGCGCCCCGGGTGATCGTGGCCATCGCCGCCTTCATGGTCCGCTACCTCGAGGTGCTCCTCGACGAGGCCGACCGGGCCCGCGTCGCCCGCCTGAGCCGGGGCGGCGACCCCCGCTGGCTGTGGCAGGCCCGAGCGGTGGCGGCCGGCGCCGGCACGCTGTTCGTGCGCAGCTACGAGCGCGGCGAGCGGGTGCACCTGGCGATGCTGGCCCGGGGCTACGACGGCTCGATGCCCGCCCTGCACGCCGGGTCGACGGCCGGCGTCGGGCCGTGGGTCGCCGCCCTCGCCGTCCCCGCGCTCGCCGCGCTGGCCCTGGCGGTGGCGTGGTGAGCGCGCTCGTCATCGAGAGGCTGCGCTTCGCCTACCCCGACGGGCAGGTGGCGCTCGACGGGGTGGATCTCCGGGTGGCGCCGGGCGAGCGGGTGGCCGTGCTCGGCCCGAACGGCTCGGGCAAGACGACGCTCGTGCTGCACCTCAACGGCATCCTGCGGCCGGCGGCGGGCACGGTGCGCGTGGGCGACCTGGAGGTGCGCCCCGACACCTACCGGGAGGTGCGGCGCCGGGTCGGGATCGTGTTCCAGGACCCCGACGACCAGCTGTTCATGCCCACGGTCGGCGACGACGTGGCCTTCGGGCCGGCGAACCTCGGCTGGCGCGGCGCCGACCTCGACGCTCGGGTGGCTGCCGCGCTGGCCACCGTCGGGCTGGCCGACGCGGCGGACCGGGCCCCGCACCACCTGAGCTTCGGCCAGCGCCGCCGGGCCGCCATCGCCACGGTGCTGTCGATGGAGCCCGAGCTGCTCGTGCTCGACGAGCCGACCTCCAACCTCGACCCCCAGGCCCGCCGCGAGCTGGCCGACCTCCTGCGCCGCCTCGAGCTCACGACGCTCGTGGTCACCCATGACCTGCTCTACGCCCTCGACCTGTGCGAGCGGTCGGTGATCCTCGACCAGGGCCGTATCGTCGCCGACGGCCCCACCCGGACCCTCCTCTCCGACACCGCCCTCCTCGCCGCCCACCGCCTCGAGCTCCCCCGCGGCATCACGATCGCGTCGGAGCAGCGGCGGTAGGGCGCGACCTCGCCGCTCAGGTGGGCGCGTTCGCCCAGACGCCCAGAGACCCCAGCGCCACGGCGAAGCCCGGGGCTCGGGCCGACACCACCGCCCAGGCGCGCTCCATGCCCGGCGACCAGCGGATGTCGTCGAACACGAGGACGGCGTCCGGAGCGAGGTGGGGGATCGCGGCGTCGAGGTAGCGGATCGTCGCCTTCTCCTCGTGATGCCCGTCGATGAACATGAAGTCGATGGGGGCGAGCCGCTGCATGGCCGGCTCCAAGGTGTCGGCGAAGCTGCCCTCGATCACCTCCGCTCGGTCGCCGA
>DATGRC010000161.1:0-3107 GCA_035303865.1 Acidimicrobiales bacterium | reverse complement strand
TGGGCGGGACGTCGTGGGCGCCGCCGTCGCGCACCGCCCGCATCGGCGCCTGCGGGAGCGAGTCGCCGTCGACCACCGGCTGCAGCGCGCCACGGCTGCCCTGGGCGCGGAGCAGCGAGCCCACGTCGACGGCGAGGAGCGCCTCGTGGTCGCCGTCGGGGATGCCGAGCCGCTCCAGGTAGGCGCCGGCGACGGCGGTGGCGATCTCGACCCCGCCGACGCCGACGGCCGTGCCGCTCTGGGCGATGGCCTTGGCGAAGAGGCCCTTCGCCGCCGGCATGGCGAGGAGGGTGTGCACCGCGAGGGCCCCGGCCGACTGGCCGAAGATCGTCACGTTGTCGGGGTCCCCGCCGAAGGCGGCGATGTTGGCCTGGACCCAGCGCAGCGCCTCGATCTGGTCGAGCTGTCCCGCGCTGGTGGCCGCCCCCCACGCATCGCCGCCGTGGCCGCCGAGGTACAGGTACCCGAGGGCGCCGAGGCGGTAGTTGATCGTGACCACGACGACGTCGCCCCGCTCGGCCAGCGGACCGCCGTCGTACACCGGCTGGGAGCCGGCGCCGTGGCTCAGCCCGCCGCCGTGGATCCAGAACAGGACCGGGCGCCGCCCGTCGTCGAGGCCTGGCGTGGCGATGTTGAGCGTGAGGCAGTCCTCGCTCTCGGGCCCCGCGGCGCGGAAGGGGAACGGCACGAGCGGGTCCTGCGGTGCGACCGGCCCTGGCTCGAGGGCGTCGCGGGCGCCCGTCCACGGCTCGACCAGGCGCGGCGGCAGGAAGCGTCGGGGCCCGATCGGCGGCTCGGCGTAGGGGATGCCGGCGAAGGCGAGGTGCTCGCCGCGGCGCGCCCCCCGCGCGGTCCCCGACGTGGTCGCTGCGTCGACGGTCACGGTGCGGCTCCGATCCTCGAATCAGGCGGCGGGGAAGAGGTGGCGGCGGAAGAAGGCCTCGCTGGCGTCGCGCTCGAAGCGTGGGACCTCGACGTGGCCGCCGGGGTTGAGGTGCATCGTCTTCTCGGCGGAGCCGAAGGCGTCCCACAGCGCCAGGGCCGCGTCGCGGGTCATCAGCTCGTCGTCGGACTGGGTCAGGAACAGGATCGGGATCGTGATCGATGCGGCCTGGGATCGCATCGCCTCGTCGTCGGGTCGCAGGGCGTTGAGCCCGAACACCGCGGCGGCGAACCGTCCGTCCTGGGCCACGAGCGGGATGCCGTGGCTGGTGCCCATGGACACGCCCCACCAGCCGAAGGGTCCGGCCGCCCAGCGCTCGTCGGTCTGGAGGTCGTCGAGCAGGGCCCGCCACTCGCCGACGTGCTGGTCGATGCGGCGGGCCATGGCGGCGAGGACCTCGGGGTCGATGCCGCGGCGTCCCTCGGCCATCGCGGCGGCGGCCGCCTCGCGGGCCGCCTTGGCCTTGGCCGGATCGACGCGATCGCCGTGCCGCGGCGCGTCGAGCGCGACCACCCCCACCCCGAGGTTGCGCACGAGCTGGATCGCCAGCTTCGGGACGTTGCCGTAGCGCTTGTGCTGGAACCCGCCGTGGCCGATGCACACGGTGGGATGGGGGCCGTCGACCGGCGGCAGCCAGTGCATGCCGGGCACCACCTCGTCGCCGACCCGCAGGTCCACGCGCCGAGCGCGCACCCCGTCGGTCTCGGTCTCGCTGATGACGTCCATGGCGGTCCTCTCGATGGTGCTCGATGCGGGTGCAGCGGGGGGAGCAGATCATGCGTCGGCCGGCCAGTCCTGCGCTGGCCGACCGCAGCGGGTGCGGCGCGAGCGCGGTGGCGCCGCGCTCTGGATCAGTGGCCGACCGCGTGCTTCAGGCTGGCCACGGCGAGGCCGAGGACGAGGGCGATGGCAGCGATCCTCGTGGCGCGGCCCGTCGAGGCACCGAACGAGCGGCTCTGCGCGAACGACGCCACGCCGATGCACGCAGCGGCGGCGAAGCGGGCGGCGGCCCGGTCGAGGTCCTCGGAGAGCACGATCACGGGAGCGCTCGCGAGCACGGCGACCGCGGCAGCCGCCGACAGCGTCACGACGAGGTGGCGGTCCACCTCGGCCTTCTCCGAGGTCGGGTCGACGAGCCGCACGGCCAGGCCGAAGGCGAACCAGTGGGCGAGGGCCAGGCCGACCGTGGTGCCCCACACGATGGCCAGGACGTCGACGTCGGAGTCGTGCCCGCCCGTCACGGTGAGGGCGCCGAGGAGCGTGATCGAGGTGTAGAGCGCCATCGTGAAGGCCTCGCGCCGCTCGCGACCGGACGCGGGGCGCTCGACCTCGTGGGCCTGGTCCGCGTCGCCGTCCATGCCGAACCCCCTCTGGCCGTCGCCTGTCGCCCGGCCCGCCGGCCCGGGATGGTACGTCCGAGCCGGGTCAGCCGGGCGGGCACGTCCTCGGGGGAGGTGGCCGCGGTGCGGCCGAAGCCTCGAGTCCTCGGTGACGGCCACCAGGGCCGAAGGACCACGTGACCTTCGACCCTGGTCGGCCGGGCCGCTGCTCCCGACAATGACCTCGAGAGCGCCGCCGCGCTGCGGTCGGCGCGGCGCCCGACCGAGAGGGGGTCGGCCATGTTGCGGGAGCGGAGCACCAGACGGGAGGCGCGCGCGCTGCGGAGGTGGGTGGCCCGGCGGCCCGTGGTCGCGTTCTTCGTCCTCGCCTACGCGTGCTCGTGGCTGTTCTGGGCGCCGGCTGCGCTCGGCTACGACGCCCCGATCGCGCAGCTCGCGATCTTCGTCGGCGTCTGGGGCCCGGCGGCCGCCGGCCTCACGGTGACCGCCCTCCTGGGCCGGTCCGTGCGGGACTGGATCCGGGGCATGCTCCGCTGGCGGGTCCCGCTGCGCTGGTACGCGTTCGCCCTGCTCGTGCCGGCCGTCGTCGTCGCCGTCGTGAGCGTCGCCTTCGTCGCCCTGGGCGGGGAGCTCGACACCGGCCTCCTCGGCGAGCGGCTCGCCGTGTACCTGCCGATGCTCGTCGTGATGACGCTGCTCGCCGGTGGCGAGACCTGGGCCCAGCTCTTCAGCGAGCCCGGGGCCGGCTCCGACCTGGCCGGGTTGACCACTCGGGCCGTGCTCGACGGCGACCGGTGGGTCGTGAACGGCCAGAAGGTGTGGAG
>DATGRC010000160.1:0-9242 GCA_035303865.1 Acidimicrobiales bacterium | reverse complement strand
GGTGTGCGTGATCTCCACCGGCAGCCAGGGCGAGCCGATGTCCGCGCTCACCCGCATGGCCAACAGCCAGAACCGCTGGATCCAGATCGGCGAGGGCGACACGGTGATCCTCTCGTCGCACCCGATCCCCGGCAACGAGATGAGCGTCACCAAGGTCATCGACGGGCTCGTCCGGCTCGGCGCCGAGGTCGTCCACTCCGGCCTCGAGGACGTGCACGCCACCGGGCACGCCAAGGCCGAGGAGATCAAGACGCTCTTCTCGATCGTCGAGCCGCAGTGGTTCGTGCCGGTGCACGGCGAGTACCGGCACCTCGTGGCCCACGCCCGCCTCGCCCAGGCGATGGGCGTGCCGGCGGAGCGCACCCTCATCTGCGAGGACGGCGACCAGATCACGATCACCGACGACGGGATCGCGAAGACCGGCACCGTCCCCGCCGGCTACCTCTACGTCGACGGCATCATCGGCGACGTCGGCCAGGGCGTGCTGCGCGACCGCCGGGTCCTCGCCGAGGAGGGGGTGGTGGTCGTGGTCGTGACCGTCGCCCTCGAGGACGGCGCCATCCTCACCGGCCCGGAGATCATCACCCGGGGCTGGGTGTACGCCCCCGAGGCCGAGGCGCTGCTCGACGAGTGCGCCGACGTCGTCCGCCAGGCCGTGAAGGAGCTCTTCGCCGAGGCCGGCGAACCCGACGTGGAGGCCCTGCAGCGCACCGTGCGCCGCGCCGCCGGCCGCTTCGTCAACGAGCGCACGAAGCGCAAGCCCATGATCGTCCCCGTCGTCATGGAGGCCTGACCCCACCTCCCGCCCGTTCTCGGGCTCGTTGTCGGGTGCCGTCCGGGTTTCTGGCCCGAGATGGGTTCGGGGGTCGCTGCTGCGGTTGTGGCCCGGGATGTGAGGGTCGTTCTCGGGCTCGTTGTCGGGTGATGCCCGGCGTTTCGGCCCGAGAAGGGTTCGGCCCGAGAAGGGATGGCGGGACCGTCGCCGCGGCGCGTGCGGGGCAGGCACGGGGGCGTAACGGCGAGGCGGGACGGCGGCCAGGTGCGACCCGAGTCGAGGGCGCGCCGAGGCTCAGGCCGCGGGTCGGATCCCCAGCTCGGCCATGCGGGTCCGGGCGGTGGCCACGATCTCGGCCGCCACCGCGGCTGGGCGTCGGAGGGCGGTGACCGTGTACCGGAGTGGGAGGTAGCCGTGGCGGACCAGGAGGTTCTGGCGGGCCAGGTCCCGATCCAGCGCGTCCCGTGAGCCGTGGGCGTCGAGGCCGTCCACCTCGATCGTGAGCTTCGGGACCTCGGCCAGGAAGTCCGGACGGACGGTCACGCCGTCGAGCACGAGCGTGGGCTGGTAGGCGATCGGCCCGATGCCGAGGTCCTGGTAGAGGAGGCGGGCCATCAGCGGCTCGATCACGCTCTCCGGTCGGAGATCGCCGAGGGCCCGGCGGTCGAGGTGGCGTCGGAGCGCCGCGGTGCCGGCACGGCCCCGGCCGCCGAGCTCGGCCAGGATCACCCGGAGCCCCTTCACCGTGACGAGCTGGTTCGTGAGGGCCAGCTCCACGCACTCGCCGACCGCGGCGGCGGGGAGGACCGCTCCGGCGTCGAGGAGCGTGCGGATCGGGTTGGTCACCAGGAGGTGCTGGCGCTCGACGACGTCGATCGGGCGCAGCACGTTCGGGCGGTGGACGATCACCCCCTTCGGGACCGGGTGCGACCAGCGCGGCGTGGTGATCTCGACCGGCGGCTCGTCGTCGACGAGGCCCCAGAACCACAGCGCCGCCCGGTGGGAGACCACCGCCTCCGGACCCGCGGCGAGGAGCGCCGCCCGCAGCAGCCCCTCCGTCGTCAGCGGGGTGCCGAAGGTGGCGTACACGCCGGCGTGGAGCCGCCGCAGCGACCCGTTTGCCAGTCGGGCGTCGATCTCGTCGGCGCTCACCCCGTTGGCCAGCAGCGTCTGCCGGGACACGACGCCGTGGCGAGCCGCCTCGTGGATCCGGTCGTTGGTCCGCATGCCGCCACCCTCTCGTGGGGGTGTGACGGTCGAGCGCCGGCGTCGAGGCGAGATCGGGGTCTCAGACGCGCCGCGCCGGTTCTGGGGCTCGTTGTCGGCCGATGCTCGGCTTTCTGGCCCGAGAACGGTCGTGTGGCGGGTCGGGGGGTGTGACGGGTGGGGCAGCGTTCTCGGGCCCGTCGTCGGAGGATGTCCGGGCTTCTGGCCCGAGAACGGGTGGGGAGGGGCGCTGGCATGCTGGGCGGGTGCCGGAGCTGCCGGAGGTCGAGACGGTGCGGCGGGGGCTCGAGCCCCTCGTCGTGGGACGGCGCATCGTCGACGGGTGGGGGCACCCGTCGGCCAAGTTCGCGGCGGCCCGCGACGCGGTCGGCCCCCGCGTCGAGGCGGTGGGGCGCCGGGGGAAGTACCTGCTCGTCGACCTCGACGACCGGCGGCAGCTGGTGGTGCACCTCGGCATGACCGGCCAGCTGCGGCTGCGGTCCGGGCCCGACGTCGACCCCTACGTGCGGGCCTGGTGGGCGCTCGACGACGGCGGCGTCCTCGAGCTGCGCGACGTCCGCCGCTTCGGGCGGGTGGCGGTGGTGCCGGCGGAGGAGTGGGCGGCGCTGCCCACGCTCGCCGCCCAGGGCCCCGAGCCGTGGGACCCCGAGCTCGACGACGACGGCCTCTGGCGCCGGCTGCGCCGCAGCCGGGTCCACGTGAAGACCCAGCTGCTGTCGCAGCGGCCGATCGCCGGCGTGGGCAACATCTACGCCGACGAGGCCCTGTGGCGGGCGGGCATCCACCCGGCCCGGCGCACCGTCACGAAGGCCCAAGCCGCCCGGCTCCTCGCCGAGCTGCGGACCGTGCTCGAGCACGGGATCGCCAACGGCGGCACCACCCTGCGGGACTACCGCACCGTCGACGGCGGCGAGGGCCGCAACCAGCTCGAGCTCGGCTGCTACGGCCGCGCCGGTCTGCCCTGCCTGCGCTGCGGCACCGAGCTGCGCCGCATCGTCCTCGACGCCCGAGGCACCACGCTGTGCCCCACCTGCCAGCCCCGACGCTGACCTGGTGACCGGGGGCAGCACCCCGAGACGTCCCCGATCGTCAGGCCCGCCACCGGGCGTCGCCCTCCGCGCCACCTGCCCACCGTGCGGTGGCCACCGGTCGCGGCGGGCCAGGCGCCAGCTCCTCCTCGGGGCCTGGTGTCGGCGAGGCCGCCGGGGCGAGGTCAGGATCCCGGTGCCAACGTGGGTGGGCCGGTCCGTCCACGGGCCGGCTCGCCCGCGCCCGGGTGCCCCAGCCGACGAGCCAGGCCGTCGACCCAGACCCCGGCGGACGGGGGCGACCGCCCGAGCGACCCCGATGTTCCGGTGTTGCTGGTGGGGCTGCTGGTACCGTTGTTGCCACTGTGGCCACCACTCAGCGACCCCGCTCCGGGGCCAAGCGCGCGCCCGCGAAGAAGAAGCGGGGCACGCCGCCGCCGTCTCGCTTCGACCGCGTCATCCGCGGCCTGGCCGCCGCGCTCGACGGCCACGCGGCCGACGTCGTGGGCCTCCTGCTCATCGCGGTCGGCCTCGTGGCCGGCCTCGGGATCTACGGCGACGCCGCCGGCCCGGCCGGTCGGTGGCTCGACGACGCCGTCGGCACCCTCGTGGGCTGGGGCCGGCTGCTGGCCCCCGTGGCCCTCGTCGCCGCCGGCGTGCTGCTCGTGCGGGGCCAGCCCGAGGACGCCGAGCCCGGTGCCCAGGCCCACCTGTGGGTGGGTGGCCTGCTCGTCGCCGTCGCCGGCTGCGGGCTCCTCCACCTCTTCGGCGGCCAACCGGCGCTCGACGCCCCCACGGCCGACCTGGCCGCCGCGGGCGGGCTGCTGGGCCTCGCCGCCGCCGGCCCCCTCGCCGCCGGGATCGCACCCTGGGGTGCCGGCCTCCTCCTCGGCGCCGTCGCCCTCGGCGGGCTCGTCGTGCTGACCCGCGTCCCGGTCCGGGTCGTGGCCGAGACCACCGCCACCACCGTCCGCCCGGCCGGCTCTGCGCTCGGCGGGCTCGTGCGCCGCAGCCTCGGCGGGCTCTTCGACCTCGGCCGCCGGGACGACGACGAGCCCCAGATCACGGTCTACGACCAGGACGCGGACGACGACCTCGCCGACGACGAGCCGGTCGAGCCTCCGCCGACGCCGAAGAAGCCCCGGGCCCGCAAGCCCAAGGTGACCGTGCCCGAGGAGCCGATCACCGAGGCCCAGCAGCTCGACCTCGAGCTCGGCCCGGCCGTGAAGGGCTCGCCCTGGAAGCTCCCGTCGCCGTCGCTGCTCGAGCGCAGCGGCAGCCAGGAGGTCGACCGGGCCGCCGTCGAGGCCGCCGGTCGGGTGCTCGAGGAGGCCCTGGCCAGCCACGGGGTGGAGACGCGCCTCGTGGGCATGGTCGTCGGGCCGTCAGTCACCCGCTACGAGCTCGAGCTCGGCCCCGGGGTGAAGGTGTCCCGGGTGACGAGCCTCCACAAGGACATCGCCTACGCGATGGCGTCGCCCGACGTCCGGATCCTGGCCCCGATCCCGGGTCGCCAGGCGATCGGCGTCGAGGTGCCCAACCCCGAACGCCAGATCGTGGCGCTCGGCGACATCCTCGCCTCGCCCGAGGCCAAGCGGGCCACCCACCCCCTCGAGGTGGCCGTGGGCCGGGACATCAACGGCAAGGCCGTGATGATGAACCTGGCCACGATGCCGCACATCCTCATCGCCGGTGCCACCGGTGCCGGCAAGTCGAGCTGCCTCAACTCGATCATCACGTCGGTGCTCATGCGCTCCACGCCGGACCAGGTGCGCATGATCCTCATCGACCCGAAGCGGGTGGAGATGGGCCAGTACGACCGGCTGCCCCACCTGCTCACCCAGGTGGTCACCAACCCGAAGAAGGCGGCCAACGCGCTGTCCTGGGCGGTGCGGGAGATGGAGCGCCGCTACGACCTCCTCGCCGAGGTCGGCTTCCGCGACATCACCGGGTACAACGCGGCCTACGACCGGGGCGAGCTCCAGCCCGAGGTGTCGCCCACCGGCGAGGTGGTCAAGGAGTACCCGCGCCTGCCGTTCATCATGGTGGTCATCGACGAGCTGGCCGACCTGATGATGGTGGCCGCCCGCGACGTCGAGGAGTCGATCTGCCGCATCGCCCAGATGGCCCGGGCGGTGGGCATCCACCTCGTGATCGCCACGCAGCGCCCATCGGTCAACGTCATCACCGGCGTGATCAAGGCGAACGTCCCCGCCCGTCTCGCCTTCGCCGTGTCGAGCGCCACCGACAGTCGCGTGATCCTCGACCAGCAGGGCGCCGAGCGGCTCATCGGCAAGGGCGACATGCTCCTGCTCGGCCCCACCTCCTCGGCCCCCGCCCGTATCCAGGGCTCCTGGGTCAGCGAGGAGGAGGTCCGCAAGGTGGCAGCCGTCTGGAAGCGCCAGGCGCCGGACCTCACCTACGACGAGGAGGTCCAGGGCACCGACGACGGCCCCACCTCCGGCGGCCTGGGCGGCTCGGGCGGCGGCGATGACGACGACGACCTGCTCCTGCAGGCCATGGAGCTCGTCGTGCGCAGCCAGCTCGGCTCCACGTCGATGCTCCAGCGCAAGCTCAAGGTCGGCTTCGCCCGGGCGGGGCGCCTCATGGACCTGCTCGAGCAGCGCGGCGTGGTCGGCCCCTCCGAGGGGTCGAAGGCCCGGGCCGTGCTCATGTCGGTCGAGGAGCTCGAGAACCAGCTGGAGTCGGGCGCGCTCTAGTCCGTCGACGTGCCCGATCCGGCTTCGCGCGGCGGGCCGGCCGCCCCGTCGGCCAGCCGCGCCCACTTCTGGCGGACCAGACCGGTGTGGTGGGTGAACCGGCCCGTCAGCCTGTCGTGGCTGTCGGTGCGGTAGTAGAAGGCGACGACCGGGAGCATCAGCGGTTCCTGGTCCTGCGTGATCGACAGGAAGAAGTCCCAGTCTCCGCACTCCCAGAACGCTTCGTCGAAGTGGGCCCCGGGGATGCCCGCCCGGTGGGCGATCACACCGATGTCGGCGATGTTGCGCGCCAAGACGGTGGACCGGTCGTAGCGCTCGAGGTGAAGGCTCGGGAGCCCGCCCGCCACGCCGTCCCGGGCTCGCCGCTCGTCGTCGATGACGCGGGCGCCGTAGAGCACCCGGTGCTCGGGGTGGTGGGTGAAGGCCCAGGCCACCGCTCGCAGCCAGCCGGGGTGCAGGACGTTGTCGTCGTCGAGGTAGGCGATGATCGAACCCCGCGCCGTCGCCAGCCCCGCGTTGCGGGCCGCGCAGACGCCGCCGTGGGGGATCTGCTGGTAGACGATGCGGTCGTCGGCGACCTCGGCGACGACGGACCGGCCCGCGTCGTCGCCGTCGTCCACCACGACGAGCTCCCAGCGGGTGTAGCGCTGGGCGAGGACGGACTCGATGGCGCGGCGCAGCTCCGCTGGTCGTCGGTGCGTCGGCGTGATGACCGAGATGAGCTGATCCTCCGGGATCTCCTCTTGGTCCAGCCAGAGCATCGTCGTCCACACGCGGCGCTCGAGCTCCGCCTGCTCGAGGCGCGCGTCCCGCTCGTGCGAGCGCGATGCCTCGACGGCGAGCAGGTGGCGGAGCTCATCGACCTCCCGCTCGAGCGCAGCGACGGTGCGAGCCGTCTCGACGCTCAGCTCGAGTGCGGCGTCGCTGCTGGGCGCGCTACGTCGGGCCCAGCGCGGCCCGGAGCGCGCCGCGAGCGGTGTGATGCCGCGCGCAGGAGGCGGGGCGCCCGACGCGGCCGTGGAACCGGACCACCCTGGCAGGAGGTCGTGCCTGACGGCTCCCTCCGGCGAGTCGAGCTCCACACCGAGCGCGGCGCTGACGGTGGGCGCGACGTCCACGAGGGCCAGTGGCTGGCTCCGGTGGCCGGGTTGGATGCCGGGGCCGCGCACCACCGCCAGTCCCGGGCCCCTCGGCGCCCCGGTCGGCCCGGGTGGGAGGTCGGCGGCCACCGTGCCGATGTCCGGGGACCACACGGCTTCTGGTGGGGCGGCGCCGGCCCACGCCACCAGGAGGTCGGGGCCGCCGGCCGGCGCTGGCCCACCGAGGACCTCGTCGGCCGGGAGGACCGCGTCGATGATGGGCCGACCCGTGTCGACGCTGACGACCCTCCGCAGCTGCGCGGACAGCCGAGCCTGGAGCGCCGGGAGCGCCTCGGCGGGCACCACGCCCTGAGCGTCTCGCCCGATGACGTTGAAGCGGACCGCGCCCACGCCGGCTCGGCTGGGGAGCGCGAAGAACGAGCGCGCCGGGGACGGCCCGGCCGGGACCGAGCGCGGCGGTGGCGCACCAGCAGATCGCCAGCGGACTGCAGCGGCGATGGCCGACGTCGCCACCCGCTCGAGCAGTGGGGGAAGCCGCTCGAGACGTCGCCCGGCCAGTGCGGTGGCGGCGCTGCCCCGGTGGGCCTCGAGGCGTGGATCGAGGCGACGAAGCACCTCGTCGAGCAAGGGATCAGCACCCCGTCTCGCCCCGATGCCCCGAGGCAGGAGGAGCCACAGCGTTGCGTCGTCGGGGAGCGCGGCGAGGTGCGCTCCGAGGGACGCGTCGAGCGCTCGGTAGACCTCCACCAGCGGGTCCCCCAGCAGCGTTCGTGCCGCGGTGTCGTGCTGAGGGTGACCGACGTCGTGCACGTGCCAGAGCTGCTCGCCCGCGCAGCGTCCCTCGCTGTAGACCACCGAGAACAGGTCCCAGGGACCCTGGTCCAGCAGCGCCAGCGATGCCGCAGTGGTCACCTGGGTGCCCCGCAGCAGATCGCGGAGCAGTCGCTGCTCGTCGAGCCGGTTGCGGCGGGGGTTCGTGCGGTGGAGGTGATCGCACAGCGACGAGCCGCGGACGTCGTGGTGGATCGCCGCGGCGCCGACCGGGTGCGGTCCGGCCACCGCCTCGAGCTCGTCCCAGAGCGACGTCGGTGCGCTCCATCGAGCGCCGCCGCTGGTTCGACAGCCCCAGCCGAAGACCCGCGCGCCTGCCGTGCGCTCGTGCAGGGATACGCTCGGCACGTCGAGGAGCGCGACGCGGCGTCCGGCCCGCTCGATCGCATCCCAGAACGGCGTGAGCTGCGCGTCGCTCCCCGGGGTCAGCTCGTAGGACTCGGTGTCCACGAGGGGTGCCCCCCAGCCGCGGTGCGCGCCGACGCTCGCACCGGTCGCCAGCGTGGCCCAGTCGGCCGGGGCGAGCAGGTCGTTGCGGACGATGTCGACCACCGCGCCCTCGTCGAGGAGCCGCGCGAGGTGGGGGCAGCGACCATCGCTCGCAAGGGCTCGAACGAGCGCCACGTCGCAGCCGTCGAGCGCCACGACCGCGAGCTTCGAGGAGGTGCCCGCCATGTCCGGTCACCCTAGTGAGCGCCGCTTCTGCCCCCCTGACCGAGCGGCGGGCGGCCCCACGTCGACCAGATCTGACCTCTCGCTCCGGGCAGGAGGCCCGGGGCTGGGCGGCGAAGCGAGCGGGGTGACCCCTCGACGGCGGACGGTGCTGCCTAGGCTCGTCGCTCCGGATCGGCGCAGGGCGGGCGCTCCCACCGGGTGTGAGACCGTCGGGACGAGGGGTTCGATGCGAGCGACGATCGTGAGGCGGGCGCTGGCCGGCGCGCTGGCGCTCGGCGTGCTGCTGGGCACCGCGGCGGCCGGGCCGGCCGCGCCGTGGGCGGAGGCCGAGCGCACCCGACCCCTCGACCGGGCCCGGCACCGGCCCTCCCAGCAGGCGGAGGCCGAGGCCGCCGGGCCCGGCGTGGCCGCGAAGCTCGACGACGACCGCGCGAGCCGTCCCGACCTCGACGACCTCGCACCGCCCACCGAGACGTCGGTGGCCACCACGACCACCAGCTCGACCACGACGACCGCGCCGGAGCCCCGCTTCAGCCTCGAGCCCTACCGGGGGCTCGGCGCGTGGATGGACGTGTACGACTGGTCGGCCACTTTCGCGAAGGGCGGCCCCGCGCTCGAGCCCGACGCCGTCGACGTCCTCGCCGCGCAGGGCGTCCAGACGCTGTTCATCCAGGCCAGCAAGTGGGACGCCCCCACCGACGTCCTCGAGCCGGAGCGCCTGCGGGCGTTCATCGACCGAGCCCACCACCACGGCATCGCCGTGGTCGGCTGGTACCTGCCCACGCTCGAGGACCCGGCTCGGGACCTGCAGCGCCTCCTCGCCATCGCCGCGCTGCCGATCGACGGGATCGCCGTCGACATCGAGGCCCGCAACGTGGCCGACGTG
>DATGRC010000159.1:0-7315 GCA_035303865.1 Acidimicrobiales bacterium | reverse complement strand
GCCGTCGCGGGCGAGCCCGAACCAGGCGCCGACGAGGCGCTGGGCCCCCCGCTCGGGGTCGGGCAGCGCGACGAGGGGGTGGAGGACCCCGCGGCGGGGGTGGCCGGCGAGCGGGGCGAGGCCGAGCGAGCCGGAGAGGTGGGCGACGACGGCGTCGGGGTCGGGGTCGACGCGGGCCGCCACCTCGGCGACGGCGCCGTCGGGGGTGGCGAGCACGAGGAGGTCGCAGCCGTGCGCGGCGTCGACGAGGTCGTCGCCGCGGTGGCGCACCTCCACGGGCCAGCCTCGACGCTCGAGGGCGCGGCGCAGCGAGCCGCCGGCCCGCCCCTCCCCCACGATCCGCACCGTGGTCACGACAGGTCCTCGAGCCTCCCGAGCCGCTCCACGTCCCCCTCGGCCGCTTCGAGGTCCTCGTCGCTGACGAGGTCGGGGGCGAGGTCGGCGAGCGGGGCGAGCACGAAGCGCCGCAGCCGCATGCGGGGGTGGGGCACGACGAGGTCGGGCGCGTCGACGGTCTCGCCGTCGACCCACAGGACGTCGACGTCGAGGGTGCGGGGGCCCCAGCGCTCCTCCCGAACCCGCTCGGCCGCCGCCTCGAGGCGCTGGCACTCGGCCAGGAGGCCCCGGGCGTCGAGGTCGGTGTCGAGCTCCACGACGATGTTGAGGAACGCGCCCTGCTCGGGCCCGCCGACGGGCTCGGTCTCGTAGACGGGCGACACCGCCACCACGCCGTCGAGGGCGGCCACGGCGTCGCGCAGGTAGCGGGCCCGGTCGCCGAGGTTCGAGCCCATGCCGAGGAAGGCGCGGGTCATGGGCGGCGTCGGGTGATCCGCACGCCCGACGTGTCGAGCTGCTGCGGGACGGGCGGGCGCAGCTTGCGGAGGGCGACGACGACCTCGGCGATGCGGTCGTCCTGGGCGAGGACGGTGGCCGCCACCCGCTCGGCCAGCGCCTCGAGCAGGCGAGGGCGGGCGGCGGCGACGGCGGCCTCGACGGCGTCGCAGAGGGCGCCGTAGTCGATCGTGTCCTCCAGCTCGTCGCTGCTTCCGGCGGGGGCCAGGTCGGTGACCACGTCGAGGTCGATCTCGAGCGGCTGGGCGGTGGTGCGCTCGTGGGGCAGGACGCCGACGATGGCCGCGAGCCGCAGGCCCCGGAGCTCGATGCGGTCGGCCGGGGGCACGGCTACTTGGGGATCGTCTGACCGAGGGCGACGAGGTCGCGGCCGAGCGGGCCCATCTGCCGGCCCAGGAGCCGCTCGACGATCGAGGTGGCCTGCGGGGCGTGGGGCACCACGCCCGACCACAGCAGGTACCCGCCCATGAGCCCGGCGACCCGGTCGGACAGCTCGTCTTGGTGGACGAGGACCTTCCCGTCGCCGGCGAGGAGCTTGGCGAGGTGGTGGTAGAGCGCCTGGGACACCTCGGCCGGGTCCTCGAGCGGCCCGAACGGCAGGTGGATCCACGACACGCCCATCTCGTCGTAGTTGTGGAGGTTGTGCGGCGAGGGGATGAGGGTGATGACCTTCGTGAACCCCTGCTCGCGAATCCAGATGATCTCCTCCTGGCGGCGGACGCGGCGGTGGTTGGCGCCGTAGCCGCCCGGACGCTCGCAGACGGCGAGCTTGTCCTTCAGGATCCACGCGAAGTTGCGGGGCTTGATCCCCTGGGCCCACTTGCCCTTCATCGCCACCGGTGGTGCTCCCTCTCGATCACGGCGCGCGTCATGCGGCGGCCTCGGCTACGGACTGGTCGTCGAGCGCCCGGAGGCACTCGACGGTGGCTGCGACGTCGTGCACCCGGACCATGCGGGCCCCCTGCGCCACGGCCCACGCCGCGGTGGCCAGCGACCCCTCGAGGCGGTCCTGGGCGGGGGTCGCCTCGGGCCGGCCGTCAGCGCGGCCGAGGAGCGTCCCGAGGAAGGCCTTTCGGCTGGTGCCCACGAGCACGGGGTGACCGGTGGCGACGAGGACGTCGAGGTGGGCGAGCAGCGTGAGGTTGTGCGCAGCGGTCTTGCCGAACCCGATGCCGGGGTCGATCCAGACCTCGGGGGCGCCGGCGGCGAGCGCGGCCTCGGCGCGGCGCACGAGGTGGTCGAGGACCTCGGCGACCACGTCGTCGTAGCGGGGGTCGAGCTGCATCGTGGCCGGCTCGCCCCGGGCGTGCATGGCCACCCAGGCGACGCCGAGGTCGGCGGCGACGTGGCCGAGCGTGGCGCTGACGTCGTTGACCATCTGGGCCCCGGCGGCGACGGCGGCCCGGGCGACGGCCTCCTTGCGGGTGTCGACCGACACCGCGAGCCCGGCGTCGGCCAGCGCCTCGACCACCGGCACGACCCGCCGCAGCTCCTCGTCCTCGGGCACCGGCTGCGCCCCCGGACGGGTGGACTCGCCGCCCACGTCGACCCAGTCAGCCCCTTCGGCGGCGATGGCGTGACCCCGGTCGACGGCACGGGCGGCGTCGGTGAAGGACCCCCCGTCGGAGAACGAGTCGGGGGTGACGTTCAGGATGCCCATCACCAAGGGACGCACGACGCACCAGTGTACGACCTGGACTCCGAGGCGGTTCGGGGTCCGTGGTGCCCTCTCAGCCCCTCTCGATGCCGCTTCTGACGGCGGCGGAGGCGAGGCGCGGTCAGCTGCGGCCCGTGATGAACCGCATCGCCTCCTCGCGAGTGGAGATGTTGGCCCGGAACAGACCCCGCACCGCCGAGGTGACGGTGGTGGACCCGGACTTCTGGATGCCCCGCATCGACATGCACAGGTGCTCGGCCTCGATCACCACCATGACGCCCCGGGGCTCGAGCGTGCGCTCCATGGCGTCGGCGACCTGGACGGTGAGCTGCTCCTGCACCTGGGGGCGGCGGCTGAACCCGTCGACGAGCCGGGCGATCTTCGAGAGGCCGGTGATGCGCCCGTCCTTGCCGGGGATGTAGGCCACGTGGGCCCGCCCGATGAAGGGGACGAGGTGGTGCTCGCACAGGGAGTAGAGCGGGATGTCCCGCACCATCACCATCTCGTCGTGGGACGACTCGAAGGTGACGGTGAGGTGCGCGGCCGGGTCGTCGTGCAGCCCTGAGCACACCTCGGCGTACATCCGGGCCACCCGCTGCGGGGTGTCCTGGAGGCCGTCGCGGTCGGGGTCCTCGCCGATCGCCTCGAGGATCTCGCGCACGGCGCGCGCGATCCGGTCGAGGTCCACGGGGGTGTCCAGCGGCGGCCGGGGCCGGGAGGGCGCCATCAGCTGCTGGAGGGCCGCGGGGCCGGGGCCAGGCGCCGCCACCAGCGGCGACGCTCGGCGGGGGCGGCGCCCCTCGGCTGGTCCTCGGCCGGCTCGGTGGACGAGGCGACGGCCGGGTCGGCGCCGGCGCCGACCAGCTGGCGCTCGACGGGCACCGGCACGTCGGCCGGCTCGGGCTCGGGGCTCGGGATCCCGGCGCCCTTGTCGAGCTCCCCGAAGATCTCGGCCAGGTCGGCGTCCTCGAGGGTCTCCTTCTCGACGAGCCGCTCGGCGATCAGGTCGAGCGTGGCCCGGTGGGTGGTGAGGATGGTGCGGGCCCGATCGTGGGCCCGGTCGATGAGGCGGCGCACCTCGGCGTCGACGACGCTCGCCACCTCGGCCGAGTAGTCGGCCTCGTGGCCCTGCTCGCGCCCGAGGAACACCTCGCCCTTCGGCTTGCCGAGCTGCTGCGGGCCGAGCCGATCGCTCATGCCGTACTGGGTGACCATGCTGCGGGCGATGTCGGTGCAGCGCTCGATGTCGTCGGACGCGCCGGTGGTGATCTCGTCGAACACGAGCTCCTCGGCCGTGCGCCCGCCGAGCAGCATCGCCATCGAGTCCTCGAGCTCGCTGCGGGTGCGCAGGTACTTGTCCTCGGTGGGCAGGGCGAGCGTCCAGCCGAGCGCCCGACCCCGGGCCACGATCGACACCTTGTGGATCGGGTCGGTGCCCTCGAGCACGTGGCCGACGAGCGTGTGGCCGGCCTCGTGGTAGGCGATCCGCCGCTTCTCGGCGTCGCTCATGATCCGGTTCTTGCGCTCCGGCCCGGCCAGCACGCGATCGATGGCCGCCTCGAGCTCGGCGTGGCCGATGAGCTGCAGGCCGCGGCGGGCGGCGAGCAGCGCCGCCTCGTTCATGAGGTTGGCCAGGTCGGCGCCGGTGAAGCCGGGGGTGCGGCGGGCCAGCACGTCGAGCCGCACGTTCGGCTCCAGCGGCTTGCCCTTGGCGTGGACGGCCAGGATCGCCTTGCGGCCCTCGAGGTCGGGGCGGTCGACGACGATCTGGCGGTCGAAGCGGCCGGGTCGCAGCAGGGCCGGGTCGAGGATGTCGGGCCGGTTGGAGGCCGCGATGAGGATGACGCCGGTGCGGGCGTCGAAGCCGTCCATCTCCACGAGCATCTGGTTGAGGGTCTGCTCGCGCTCGTCGTGGCCGCCGCCGAGGCCGGCGCCGCGGTGGCGGCCGACGGCGTCGATCTCGTCCACGAAGATGATCGACGGGGCCGCCGCCTTGGCCTGCTCGAAGAGGTCCCGAACCCGGCTGGCGCCGACGCCGACGAACATCTCGACGAAGTCGGAGCCGGAGATCGAGAAGAACGGCACCCCGGCCTCGCCGGCCACGGCCCGGGCCAGGAGCGTCTTGCCGGTGCCAGGCGGCCCGTAGAGCAGCACGCCCTTGGGGATCTTGGCGCCGATGGCCTGGAAACGAGCCGGGTTCTGGAGGAAGTCCTTGATCTCCTGGAGCTCCTCGACGGCCTCGTCGCAGCCGGCGACGTCCGCGAAGGTGACCTTGGGCTCGTCCTTGGAGACCTGCTTGGCCTTGGCCTTGCCGAACTGCATGACCCGGCTGCCGCCGCCCTGCATCGAGTTCATCACGAAGAGGAACACGCCGATGAGCAGCACGAACGGCAGCAGGTTGACGAGCAGCGCGGCCCAGACCGACTGCTCCTGCTGGTCCACCTTCAGCTCGACCGGCGGGTCGGCGTCGCCGATCTCGGTGGCCAGCTCGTCAGCGAACTCCTGCGGGTACGACACCTCGTACTCGAGGTCGTTGCGCAGCTCGCCGACGATCTTGTTGGAGCGGTCCTTGATCGTGGCCGTGGCCACCTCGCCGTCGCGCACGTGCTGACGGAACTCGGTGAGGGTGAGGTCGGTCGGCTCGTCGCCGCCGCGGAGCCACTGGCTGGCGAAGAAGAGGGCGAGCGCGCCGAGGACGACGACGACGATGGTGTGGCGGGAGGGGCGCTTCACTGGGTGGGAGGCTACCGGGCGGACGCCGCGGGCACGCCCTCGGCCCGGGGCAGGCGGACGGCGCGGGCCGGTCGGGGATCAGCCGACATCGTCGCCCTCGAACACGCACACGTAGGGCAGGTTGCGGTAGCGCTCCGCGTAGTCGAGCCCGTACCCGACGACGAACTTCGGCGGGATCCGGAACCCCACGTAGCGCAGGTCCTCGTCGGTCTTCTGGAGCCCCTCGCGGACGAGCAGCGCGCACACCTCGAGGCTCTTGGCCCCCCGAGCGGCGAGGGTGCGCCGCAGGTACGACAGCGTGAGCCCGGAGTCGACGATGTCCTCGACGATGATGACGTCCCGCCCGGTGAGGTCGAGGTCGAGGTCCTTCACGATGCGGACCACCCCGGAGGTGCGGGTGGCGTTGCCGTAGGACGAGACGGCCATAAAGTCGATCTCGACCGGCAGCGCGATGCTGCGGGCGAGGTCGGTCATGAACATCATGGCGCCCTTCAGGACCCCGATCAGCAGCGGCGCCCGGCCCTCGTAGTCCCGGGTGATCTCGGCGCCGAGCTCGGCGACGCGGGCCTGGAGCACGTCGGCGTCGACCACCACCTCACCCAGCTCCGGGCTGTCGAACAGGTGCCGGTGGGGGGCATCGGACGCCATGCAGGCACGGTAGCCCCGACCACCTCCGGGAGGCACAGCCCGCCCATCAGGCGGGCGGGGGGACGAGGCGCAGCCGCCCGGCCCGGCGCCGCACCGACCGGCCACCGCCGACGTCGGTGCCGACGGCCTCGCCGCGGGCCACGGCGAGCACCCGAGCCACGGTGGCGGCGTCCGGGGGGTGCTGCTCGGCTCCAGTGCGCAGCCACCGGCGCACCGCCCGGCGGGCGAGCGGCGCGGGAGCGGCGGCGAGGGCCCGGGCGTCGGTTGGGTCGAGCGCGTCGGCCAGCGCGTCGAGCAGCGCGGCGTCGTCGCTCAGGAGCGCGGCCTGGCGGGCCAGGACGGGCACGACGTCGCGCTCAGCCACCTCGCCGAGCAGCGGGAGCAGCTCGTGGCGGACCCGGTTGCGGCGGTGCCGGGGATCGTCGTTGCTCGGGTCCTCGACGGGGGTGAGGTCGAGGGCTCGGCACAGGGCCCGGGTCTCGGCGCGCCGCAGGTCGCGCAGCGGCCGGCGGTCGGGCGCGAACCCGGCCAGGCCGTCGAGTCCGGCCCCCCGGAGGAGGTTGAGCAGCACGGTCTCGGCCTGGTCGTCGGCGGTGTGGCCGGTGAGGGCGCCAGGGCCGAGGGCGGCGTAGCGGGCGGCCCGGGCTCGGGCCTCGAGGTTCGGGCCGGGTGGGACCTCGACCCGTCGGGCCTCGAAGCCGGCGCCGAAGCGCGCCGCCGCGTCGCGGACCACGTCGGCCTCCTCGGCCGAGCCCTCGCGCAGCCCGTGGTCGACGTGGACGGCGGTGGCCGGGCACCCGGCGGCGGTGGCCAGCGCGAGCAGGGCGAGGGAGTCCGCCCCGCCGGAGACGCCGAGGACCACCCGGGTGCCGGGGGGCGGCAGGTGGCACCGGGCCAGGAGGGCGTCCACGAGGGCGGCGGCGTCCGGGGCGGCCGGGGGCATCGGCGCCCCTCAGTCCTGCAGCAGGTGGGCGAGCTCGCCGGCCCGGAGGCGGCGCAGCAGCCGGGAGGCGTCAGGCTCGTGGAGCTTGCGACCGATCCGCCGCAGGCTGGCGTACACGTTCGAGCGGCTCATCCCCATCTGGTGGGCGGCCTCGCTGACCGAGGGGGCGGCCAGGAGGCCGCGCAGGAGCGCGCGCTGGCTGTCGGACAGGACGACCGCCGGGGTGGGGGTCGACGCGGCGGCCTCGACCTCCTCGGCGCTGCGGAGCCGCTCGAGGCGGCTGAGCCGCGGACCCGGCTGGGGCGGCAAGGTGGCGTCGTCGCCGCGCTCCATGCGGGCCAGCTCGGTGAGCGCCGCCTGCTGCACCTTCTTGCGCTGGTCGGGCTCGGGTCCGCCGGCCAGCACGTCGGCGATCGCGCCCAGCACCGCGTCGGGGGTGACCGGCTTGGGCACGTAGCGCACGGCGCCCTCGATCCCGCCCC
>DATGRC010000158.1:0-9685 GCA_035303865.1 Acidimicrobiales bacterium | reverse complement strand
GAGGCGGACCCCGAACGGCTGGGCGGGGTCGGCGACGAGCAGGTCGTCGCGCAGGGCGCCGTCGGCCACGACCCCGTCGCGGTCGGCGGCGACGAGGCCGACCTGGCGCTCGAAGGAGGCGCCGATGCTGTCGGTCCCGTCGGCGTTGCCGATCGCCGCGATCGGGATCCCCTCGTCGGCCAGGGTGGTGGCGAGGAGGCCGAGCACGGCGTCGTAGGGCTGGCGGGCGTTGCGGCGCAGCAGCGACGGCCACGACAGGGACACGTACTGCCCCTCGGCCGTGAGCCCGGTGCGGCGGGTGAAGATCTCCCCCGCGGCCGAGCCCGAGCTGTGCTCCTCGAGGGCCAGGACCTGCCCGTCGGTGGTGCGCTCGGTCGTGGCGCGGGAGCCGGCGGAGATCGTGAGGTAGGCGTCTCCGGGCCCCGAGCGGGGGGAGACGCCTCGAGGCGCCAGGTCGGCGAGCGCGGCGTCGGCGAAGAGGGACTCGAGGTTGGGCAGCGGGTGCCGGTCGACGTCGGCCCAGGTGAGCCCGGGCAGGGAGATCACGAGCACCCGCCGGGCCGGCTCGGGCTGCGCCCCGGCGGGGCCGGCCCCGGCCACGGCAGCCGCGAGGGAGGCCAGGAGGACCGCTGCCGCGAGGAGGGCCCGGAGGGGCCGGGACGCCCTCACGGTGCGCTCCGTCGGCCGAGCCGGTCGAACCAGCGCAGCGGGGGGACGGCGTCGATGATGCGGGAGAAGGACACGACCTCGGACAGGAGGGTGAGGGCGAGGAGGGCGGCGGCGACCGCGCTGCGCACGGCGGTGGGTGCCTCGACGACGGTAGCCACCCCGATGGCCGCGCCGAGGGCATTGGCGCCGGTGTCGCCGAGCATCAGCTCCTCGCGGAGGTCGGCCACGAGGAGCGCGGCGGCGGCCCCGAGCACGACGGCGAGCGCCACCCCGGTGGCCGCGGTGCCTGCCGTCACGAGGACGGCGGCGCCGGCGAGCAGCGCCCACTTGGTAGTGCGCCCCGGGGCCCGGTCGAGCAGGTTGCCGAGGTTGGCGGCGAGGGCGATCACGGCGCCGTCGACGAGCACCCGCAGCGGACGGTCGCCCACGGCCGTGCCGGCCAGCACGAGCGCCACCGCGGTGCCGCCGCCCAGCTTCACGAACCCGGTGGTGACCCGGCCGGCCACCGCGGCGCGGAGGTGCCCGGCGAGCCCCCGGTCGTGGGCGTCACCGAGGAGGTCGTCGACGAGCCCCAGGAACCCGAAGGCGGCCACGGCGGCGACCACGAGCAGGCGGGCGGGCGCCGTCGCCGCGTCGCCGAGGCCGAGGAGCCCGAGCACCGCCCGACCGCCCTCGACGGCGATCACGGCCGTCACGAGCAGGAGCCCGGCGGCGGTGGGGAGGGTGTGACCCCGGTAGTTCTCCCGGGCCAGGACGGGATGGGCGAGCGTGGCGGCCATCGTGCGTCGGAGCAGCGCGGCGGCGACCAGCCCGGCCACGAAGGCGACGGCGACGGTCATGGGGCAGCTGCCTGGGCGCGGAGGACGGCGATCGGGGCCACGACGATCAGCATCGTGGCTGGGACGGCGATCGACGAGTCGTTGGCGACGAGGCCGACGAGCGCGAGGACGACGAGCCCCGTGAGCGCCGCGGTGCTGGCCGGTCCCTGCAGCCAGACCGGCCGACGGTGGGATCGCTCGCCCGGACCCAGGTGCCCGCGGCCGACGAGCACGACGTAGGCGGCCACCACGGCCACCAGCCCCAGGACCAGGAGCCACACGGCCGCCTCGGCGTCACCGAAGCTCGCCTGCAGGCGGCGGGTGATCGTGCTGGCGAAGGACCCGAGCCGGCCAGCTCCGACGTGGTCGGCGAGGCGGGACAGGTGCGTCCGCTCGCCCGGGGGGCGCAGGGCGTCCACCACGGCGAAGACGAGGACGGCCACCCCGGCCAGGGCGGCCGCACCGAGGCCGTGGATCGGCCGGAGGCGGACGCCGCGCAGGACGAGCAGCACGAGCGCGAACGCGGGCACCGTCGAGACGACGCCGCCGACGTCGGCGCCGAGCATCGGCAGGCCCTCGACCAGCACCACGACGGCGAGGAGGGCCGTGATGCCCGGGAGGGCCCTGCTCCCCCACCGGTCGGCGGCCAGCGCGGCGAGCAGGACGGTGGCGGCAGCGAAGAGGGCGAAGGCGAGGTTGCCGATGCCGGCGAACCGCCCGGCCACCGACACTGAGTACCCGAAGACCGCGTTGACCTGCAGCGGGGCGCCGACGAGCACGTCGACGACGAAGAGGCCCACCACGACGGCGAGGGCCCCGATCGGGCCGAATCCGGGACGGCGCCGGTCGAGGGCCCACGTCGCGGCGCCGACGACCGCGGCGACGGCGGCCACCGCCGCGAGGTAGGCGCCGGTCTTCCCCACCACGGCGGGCACCTGGGCCACCAGGAAGGTGGCCGGGACCACGCCGAGGCAGGCGTGGGCCAGGGGCGCGACCGCCGCGCTGGCGGCGGCCGGCAGGCGGGCCCGCCACCGCCAGAGGGCGGCGAGCAGGGCCAGGACGGCGATCACGGCTGGGACCACCACCGGCATCAGCGCGTCCCGGAAGCGGGCCGCCTCGGCCTCGTCGACCAGCTCGCCGATCCGGCCGCCCGAGCGGGAGGTCACCTCGAACGTGCGGCCCTCGATCTCATCGGGCTCCTCCTCGCCGAGCAGGTGGAGCACGGTCGGGGCCACGTCGGCCAGCTGGACGTACCCGTCGCGACGGGTGGTGGCCGAGCGCAGCACGCCGCCGGACACGGCCGGGGCCCGCAGCGCCACGAGCGCCAGGTCGGGTCCCCCGCCGGGGGCGACCGGGCTGAGGACGAGCACGGCGGTCGTGGACGGGTCGACCTGGCGGACGAGGTCGCCCAGCAGGCGGTCGGCGGCCACGAGCGCGTCGGCCCGCAGGCGACGGCGCTGCGACGCGGTGGCCCGGGGCCCGTAGGCGCTGGCCCGAGCCAGGTCGGAGGCCTCGACGAGCACGACCTGGCGGTCCTGCTCGCCCCATACGGCGTCGAAGGCCCGCTGGACGGCCTCGGGGTCGAGGCGCCGGCCGAACGGGGCCGCCGGGTCGTCGACGAGCAGGCCCCGCCCGACGGCGCCGCCGGGGACGATGCCCTCCCGACCCATGAGCACCGTGGCCGCGGCCCGCCCGTAGGCCCCCTCCGGCGGCGGCTCGTCGCTCGGGAACCCCTCGGCGGCATCCGCGTTGGCGATGACGGCCCGACCCACGCCGGCCTCCTCCAGGGCCTCCCCCAGCCGGCCCGGCTCGCCGCCGAAGGGCCCGTCCAGGTTCCGCTGGCGGGCCGCGCCCGCGGCCAGGTAGGCGATGCCGTCGGGGACCCGACCGATCCGCCGCAGGAGGATGTCGGTGGTGCGGATGCCGCCGTAGCTCTCCTCGGGGTCGAGGGCCACGGCGGGGTCGAGGCTGGGGGCGAGGGCCCGGGTGCCGGCCCCCAGCGAGAGGTACGCGTCGGTCAGCGAGGCGCCTCGGCGTCCGACCCGGGTGGCCAGCTGCCCCACGGCCGCCTCGGCGGCGAGGGCCTCGAGGTTCGGGAGGTCGTGGGCCTCGACGTCGGCCCAGCCGACGCCGGGGAGCGACACGATGAGCACGCGGTCGACCGGTCGGGGGGCGACCGACCGCCCCGCGGCCTGGGTGCCGTCGACGAGCGCGACGGCGAGGACGAGGGCCACGGCCACCACGGGCAGCACCCAGCGCCTCACGGCAGCGCCTCCGGTGACGGGCCGGCCACCGCGGCCGGCGGGGGCGTCGGGCGGCGGGCGGTGAGCGTCGAGCGCAGGCCGAGGGCGAGGGCGGCGACCAGCATGGCGGCCAGGCCGGCCACCGCCAGGCCGGCCACGCCGAGGAGGTCGGTGGCGCGGCCGCCAGCGTCGTCGAGCAGCGCCCGACCGGCGAGCCAGGTGCCGGTGCCCGCCGCGGCGGCGATGCCGACCATGCGCACGAGCCCGGCCGGCACGAGGCCCCCGCTGGTGCGCCGGCTCAGGTGCGCGAAGAGCCAGAGGGCGCCGACGAGGTGCGCGGCGGTGTGGCCGGCGCCGAGGGTGGCCACCCGGGCGGTCCCGCTCGTGGTGAGCGCACCGAGGACCATGACGGCCACGCCGACGAGCGCGGTGAGGACCGACACCACCCCCGGGGTGCGGCTGTCACCGAGCGCGTAGCAGGCCCGGGCCAGCAGCAGGAAGGCCCCGTAGGGGAAGAGGCCGACGGCCATGGCGGCGAGCGCGGCGGCCAGCAGCCCGGCGCCGGTGTCGGCGGTCTCCCCGAAGGACACCGCCCGCATGGCCGGCAGGGCCAGCGCCGCGATCAGGGCGGAGACGGGGACGACGAGCACGGCCATGCGCTCCAGGGCCCAGCGCACCGACGCCTGGAAGCGCGCCGGATCGTCGCTGCGGGCTTCGGCCACGAGCTCGGGGAGGATCGCCGTGTGGATCGGCTGGGCCAGGATCGCGTACGGGGCGAGGAAGAAGACGTAGGCCACCTGGTAGGCCACCACGCCCCCCTCGACGGCGGAGCCGGTGATGATCGCCCCGCCGAGGAGCAGGCCCGCCCCCGTGTGGAGCACCGCACCCCAGCCGGAGTGGGCGAGCGCCTGGCGCACGCGCGGGTCGCGCCAGGCCCATCGGGGGCGGAGCCGGAACCCGGTGCGGCGCAGCGCCCACAGCAGCGTCCCCACGAAGGCGACGACGCCGCCGCTGCCGGCGGCCACCAGGAGCCACCGCTCCGCCGTCCCGAGCGGCAGCTCGGGGGCGGGTCCGGCGACGGCGCGGAAGACGAGCAGGCAGGCCACCATGACCACGGTGTTGCCGATCGGGGCGGCCGCGGTCACCGCGAACCGGCGCTTGGCGTAGAGGACCCCGGTGGCGATGGCCCCGGCCGCGTAGAGCACCACCTGGGGGATGAAGAACACGAGCAGGAAGGTGACGAGCTCCCGCTGGGGCGCCGCCACCTCCGCGGGGACCCCGAGCGTGAGGAGCCGGGCCAGGAGCGGGCTGGCCAGGATCCCGACCACGGTGACCCCTCCGAGGACCGCCAGGGCGGCGCCGAGCACGCCGCCGGCCACCGCCTCGGCACCGGGCTCGTCGTCCTCCTCGAGCAGCCCGACGAAGGCCGGGACCAGCACCGCCGAGAGGGCGCCGGCGGCCAGGAGCTCGAAGAGGACGTTGGAGAACGAGTTGGCGGCCTGGAACGCGTTGCCCAGGTAGGTGGTGCCGAGCACGCCGGCCACCACGAGGACCCGCACGAAGCCGATCACCCGCGAGATCGCGGCAATGGCGCCCATGCCGACCGCGGCCCGGGCCGTGGTGGCCGGCGCGCTCACGACTCGGGGTCCGTCCCCGGCAGGAGGTGCGAGGCGCCCGGGGCCACGCCGTAGTGACCGAGGCGGAGGTCGCCGGCGTCCTCGAGGGCGAGCACGAGGGCGGCCAGGCCCGCGGCGGTGTCGAGGTCGTCGACCGTGGCCACCCGGTCGCGGGTGAGCTCCCCCGCGCGCAGCGGGCCCACGAACCCCGTGCGGCGCTCGTCCTCGGGCTGGGGGTCGCCGTCCTCGTCGACGAGCTCCACCGCCCCCTGGGCGGCGACGACCGGGACCGGCCCCTCGGCGGTGACCTCGTCGAGCAGGGCCAGCGCCATGGCGACCGGCCCGGAGTCGGCCGGGGCGCTCGCCACGACCACCACCCGCAGGTCCTGGGCGGGCAGGAGGACCCGATCCCCGTCGCCGGGGACCGCTCCGTAGGCGAGGAACCCGGACCGCTCGAGGGCGGCGGCCACCTCGGGCTCGGCGGGCGCGGCCACCTCGGGCTCGGGGTCGCCGGCGGCCGGGTCCGGCGTCGGAGGTGGCCCGAGCGGATCGTCGTCGTCCTGGGCCGCGGCCACGCCGTCGCCGACCGAGGGATCGGCACCGTCGGGGTCGGCGTCGGCGCCGCCGGCTCCCGGGCCATCCGGCGCGTCGTCGACCGGGTCGGGCTCGATGGCCTCGACGATGGCGTCGGCGAGGCGGATGGCGCCGTTGCGGCGGAGGCGGTCCGCGTCGTCGGTGCGCACGTCGAGGACCTCGCTGAGGTCCCGCAGCTCCTCCTCGTCGTCGAGCTCCCAGCGCTCGGTCAGCTCCCAGGTGCCCACGGGCCGCGCGCCGGCCCCGTCCAGCGTGGCCAGGGCCCGGTCGACCAGCGGCTGCGGGGTGCCGGCCGCCACGACGACGAGGACCGGCACGCCGTCGAGGTGCCCGGCGACGAGGCGCTCGCCGAGGCCCTCCACGAAGGCCTCCTCTCGGCGCTCGAGGCGGTCGAGCTCCTCTCGCAGCCGGCTGCTGTCGGCCTCGGTCTCCTCGACCCGGGCCTGCACCGTGTCGAGCTGGTTCTTGAGGGTCTCGACGGTGACGCGGTCGAGGAACGTCGAGCCGAGCGTCAGCCCGATCCCGAGCGCGAGGAACACGGCGGTGAGGCTGACGATGTGGTAGCGGAGGTTGATCACGGGGCGCCTAGGAGGTGAGGGTGAGCCAGTAGCCCCGCAGGACGAGGCGGACCGGCTCGCTGATGAGGGTGATCACGATCAGCGTGAACACGGCGGACAGGACGAGCATGGCCAGGTCGCCCTTGCGGATCCGGTGCTGGTAGAGGCGGCTCACGCCCTTGGCGTCGACGAGGATCGGCCCCACCTTCATGCGGACGAGGAACGTGGACGCCATGCCGGCCCGACCCTTGTCGAAGAACTCGACCATCGAGCTGTGGGTGCCCACGGCGACGATGAGCTCGGCCCCCTTCTCGTAGGCGAGGAGCATGGCGATGTCCTCGCTCGTGCCCGTGGCGGGCCACACGACGTGGGGCAGGCCGAGGGCCTCCAGCCGAGCCGCACCGGGGGCTCGGCCGTCGCGGTAGCCGTGGACGACGAGCGTGGCCCCCGAGCGCAGCGCCCGCTCCGACACGGAGTCCATGTCACCGATGATCACGTCGGGGACGCGGCCCAGCTCGAGGAGCGCGTCGGCACCGCCGTCCACGCCGACGAGCAGCGGGCGCATCTCGGCCAGGTAGCCGCTGCGGTGGAGGGTCTCGAGGTCCTCCTTGTAGTCGGCGCCCCGGACGACGATGAGGACGTGACGGCCCTTCATGTCGATGCCGATGTCGGGGACGTCGGGCTCGTCGAGGAGGAGGTGGCGCTCCTTGGTGAGGTACTCGAGGGTGTTCTCGGCGAAGCGCTCGAGCTGCTCCCCCATCGTCTCGCGGGCGGCCTCCAGGCGGACCTCGAGGTCCTGCATGCTCTGGCGGACGCCGGTGGCGATCACCTCGTCCCCGACGAGGAGGCGCTCGCCGTCGACGGTCACCACGTCGCCCTCGGCGATGCGGTCGAGCACGTCGCTGCCCACCTCGTCGAGGAGCGGGATGCCGGCGGCGGAGACGAGCAGCGGGCCCATGTTCGGGTAGCGACCGGTGATCGAGGCGGCCGCGTTCACGACCGCGGCGGGCTGCGCCTCGACGATCGTCTCGGCGGCCACTCGGTCGAGGTCGGCGTGGTCGATGATCATGATCTCACCGGGCAGCACCCGCTTGACCAGCCGCTTGGTGCGGCGGTCGACGCGCGCCACGGCGGTCACGGTCTCCGGTTCGCGCGGGGAGCGGGCCACTAGCGGCCCTCCTGCTCGGCGGTGACGGTGGCCAAGAGCTCCGCGGCGTGCTGGCGGGCGGTGTCGCTGTCGGGGAGGCCCGAGAGCATGCGCGACAGCTCCTCCACCCGCCCCTCGTCGTCGAGCACCTCCACCGTGGCCACGGTGCGATCCTCGCCCGTCTCCTTGGTCACGCGCACGTGGGCCGCGGCGAAGGCGGCGACCTGGGGGAGGTGCGTGACCACGAGGACCTGGTGGTCGGCGCCGAGCGCGGCCAGCGAGCGGCCCACGGCCACGGCCGCCTCGCCGCCGATGCCGGCGTCCACCTCGTCGAACACGAGCGTGGGCGGTCCGGCGGTGAGGACGAGCCGCAGGGCCAGCATCGTGCGGGCCAGCTCGCCGCCGGAGGCCACCTTGGTGAGCGGCAGCGGCGGCGACCCCGGGTTGGCGGCGAGGAGGATGCTGACCTCGTCGCCCGGATCGGGCCCGTCGACCTGGACCTCGAGGCGGGCCCGAGGCATGGCCAGCGACGCGAGGTGCTCCTGCACCGCGGCGGCCAGGGGCGCGGTGGCTCGGCGCCGGGCCTCGGCCACCGCCGCCGCGGCGGTCGCCTCGCGCCGCTTGGCCTCGGCGAGGGCGGCGTCGAGCTCGGCGGCCCGCTGGTCGTGGTGCTCGAGCTCGGCCAGGCGGGCTTCGGCCTCCGCCTGGTAGGCGAGGACCTCGGCGAGCGTCTCGCCGTACTTGCGGCGCAGGTCGTGGAGCAGCTGCCGGCGGGTGCGGATGACCTCGAGGCGCTCGGGGTCGTCGCTGATCGACTCGCCCACCGCCCGCACCTCGGCGGCGAGGTCGGCCACCTCGGCCGCTGCGGCGCGCAGGCGCGCCTCGATCTCGGCGAACGGGGCTCGCCCGCTCACCGCGGCGAGCGCCGCGCCCAGGGCGTCGGCGGCGCCGCCGTCGTCGACGATGGCGGCGACGGCGGCCGCGGCGGCCTCCTGGTGGGCCACGGCGTCGGCCAGCGCGCTCTCCTCGGCGTCGAGGCGCTCGTCCTCGTCGGGCCCGGCGATGGCCGCCCGGGTGAGCTCGTCGACCTGGTAGCGGAGGAGGTCGAGCTCTCGCGCTCGGGCCCGCTCGTCGCCGCCGAGCGCCGCCAGCTGCTCCTCGATCTGCCGTCTGGCTCGGCGAGCGGCCTGCAGCGGCGCGAGGTCGACCTCGCCGAAGCGGTCGAGCGCCTCGCGCTGCACCGCGGCGCCGAGGAGGGACTGGTGGGCGTGCTGGCCGTGGAGGTCGACGAGGCGCTCGCCCCACTCGCGCAGCTCGGCCACGGTGGCGAGGCGCCCGTTCACGTAGGCCCGGCTGCGCCCACCGGCGGGGATGGCGCGGGCCAGCACCACCTCGTCCACCTCGTCCGCCTCGCCGGCGCCGGGGACGGGGGTCGGGAGCCGGAAGCGGCCCTCCACCCAGGCCTCGTCGGCCCCGGCGCGCACGAGCGTGGGGTCGGCGCGGCCTCCCACGAGCAGGTCGATGGCGTCCACCACGAGGGTCTTGCCGGCCCCGGTCTCGCCGGTCAGGGCGACCATGCCCGAGGGCAGCACGAGGCGCAGGTCCTCGATGACCCCGAGATCGCGCACGGCCAGCTCCTCCAGCACCGCTCCCCCGCTACCGGTCGCTCAGGCGGAACTTGGTCTTCAGGATCTTGAGGAAGTCCCGCGGCCCGAAGGTGACGAGGTGGGCCGAGTAGGACGCCGCGGTGCAGGTGACCGAGTCGCCCTCGACGAGGTCGCCGAGGTTGCGGCCGTCGACGTTCAAGGTGGCGCCCCGGTGGCCGTTGACGGTGATCCGCAGCAGCGCTTCGGGCTCGAGGACGAGCGTGCGGTCGAAGAGCATGTGCGGCGACACCGGCGTGAGCAGCTGGCACCGGTGGGTGGGGGCCACGATCGGGCCCCGAGCCGAGAACGAGTAGGCGGTCGACCCCGTGGGGGTGGCCACGATCAGCCCGTCGGCCGCGTAGGTGGTGAAGAACTCGCCGTCCACCGCGACGCCG
>DATGRC010000157.1:0-2523 GCA_035303865.1 Acidimicrobiales bacterium | reverse complement strand
GGGTCGACGCCCCGGCGCAGGCAGGCGAAGGTGACGGAGCGGTACATGGCGCCGGTGTCGAGGTACTCCAGGCCGAGGCGCTCGGCGAGCGCCCGGGCCACGGTGGACTTCCCCGATCCCGCCGGACCGTCGATGGCGATGACCCTCACGAGCGCTCGACCCTACCCGTCGCGCCCCCGCCGGCCCGAAGCCGCTCGAGGAACGCCCAGAACCCCGGGAAGGTCTTGGCCACGCACCCGGGGTCTGCGATCCGGATCCCGGGGGCTCGCAGGCCGGCCAGGGCGAACGCCATCGCCATCCGGTGGTCGTCGTAGGTCTCCACCACGGCCGGGCGCAGCGGGCCGGGCCGGACGAGGAACCCGTCGAGCTCCTCCTCGGCGTCGATCCCGAGGCGCCGCAGCTCGGTGACCACCGCCGCGACGCGGTCGGTCTCCTTGCCGCGGATGAACCCGATCCCGGTGACCCGGGTGGGCCCCTCGGCGAAGGCCGCCACCACGGCGAGGGTCTGGGCGGTGTCCGAGAGGTGGCGCATGTCGACGTGCACGCCCCGCAGCGGCCGGTCGACGGCGACCGTGATCCGCTCGGCGTGCCGCTCGACGGTGGCGCCCATCGACTCGAGCACGTCCACGAAGGCGACGTCGCCCTGCAGCGAACCGGTGCCGAGCCCCTCCACGGTGACCCGGCCGCCGGCGATGGCGGCGGCCGCGAAGGCGTAGGAGGCGGTGGAGGCGTCCGGCTCGATCGTCAGCTCCGAGGCCGCGTAGGTCTGCGGCTCCACCACCCACGTGTCCCCATCGGGTCGGCCCACGGACACGCCGAAGCGCTCCATGACCGCCACCGTCATGTCGACGTAGGGACGGGATACGAGCGGGCCGACCACCCGCACGACGAGACCGGTGCGCATCGCCGGGCCGGCCATGAGCAGCCCGGAGAGGAACTGGCTCGACGAGCTCCCCGGCACCTCGAGCTCCCCGCCGGCCACCGGCCCGTCGCTGACGTCCACCGGCAGGTGCCCGGGGCTGCCGGCCTCGGTGACGGTGACGCCGAGCTGGCGGAGCGCCTCGATCGACGGGCCCATCGGCCGAGCCCGCAGCGGCAGGCCCCCGTCGACCCGCACCACGCCGGTGGTGAGGGCCGCGACCGGCAGCAGGAAGCGGCTCGTGGTCCCGGACAGGCGGGCGTCGACGACGGCCACGTCGGCCGTCGGACGGCCGGCGCAGCCCCGCACCCGCAGCGTGAGGTCACCCACCTCGTCGCGGGGCCCCGCCTCCTCGACGGCGACGCCGAGGGCGGAGAGCCCGTCGCGCATGGCGGCCACGTCGTCGGCGTCGAGGGCGTGGTGGAGCACGCTGTCCCCGTCCGCCAGCGCGGCGCACACGAGCGCCCGGTTCGTGATGCTCTTCGAGCCGGGCACGGTCACCGTGGCCTCGATCGGGCCGTCGAGCGGCGTCACGGGCATCGGATCGAGGAGGGACACGGCGCTACTCCAGGGGCGAGACGGACGGACGGTACCCGGCCTCCACCAGGGCGACCCGGAGGCGCTCGGCGCTCGTGTCCTCGACGAGCAGGATCAGCACGCCCTCGTCGCCCATCGCCGAGTGAGCGATCTCGAGGTCGGCGATGTTGACGTCGAGGCGGCCCGCCAGCGTGGTGACCTCGGCCAGCACGCCGGCTCGGTCGGGCACCGGGACGCGCACCTCGCAGAGGCGCTCGGGCTGCACGACGCGGCTCGGCAGGTTGAGCCGGGCGGCGCGAGACCGCTCGAGCACCTCGAGCAGGCGGGCCCGGTCGTCGTGGGCCACCACCCCCCGGATCTCGCTCAGCGCGCCGATCAGCCCGTCGAGGACCTCGACGATCGCGTCCCGGTTCTCGCCGCAGATGTCGGGCCAGATGCCGGGGTGACCGGCCGCGATGCGGGTCATGTCCCGGAACCCGCCGGCGGCCAGGCGCAGCAGCGCCCGGTGCTCCGACGCGGCCCGGTCGGCCAGCTGCATCAGCGAGGCCGCGGTGAGGTGCGGGACGTGGGACACGACGGCCACGAGCGAGTCGTGGTGCTCCGGGTCGAGGGCGACGAGGTCGGCGCCGAGGTCCCGCACGACCGACGCGGTCAGCGAGAACGCGGCGTCGTCGGTGGCCGCCGTGGGGGTCAGCACCCAGACCGCGCCGCTGAACAGATCCGGGTCGGCGCCCTCCACGCCCTCCTGCTCCGAGCCGGCCATCGGGTGACCGCCCACGAAGCGGGGCGCGTCCACCGCCGCCACCACGCTGCCCTTCACCGACCCGACGTCGGTGACGACCCCGGGCCCGGCATCCAGCGCGGCCCGCACCGCATCGGGGATGGCCCGCACCGGCGTGGCCACGAAGGTGATCTCGGCGGCGGGGTCGACCCCGAGCTCGTCGAGGGCGCCCAGCTCGACCGCCCGGCGGGCCCGGGCCTCGTCGCGATCGGTGCCGGTGACGTGCCAGCCCCGGGCGCGCAGGGCCATGCCGATGGAGCCGCCGATCAGCCCGGTGCCGACGATC
>DATGRC010000156.1:0-3512 GCA_035303865.1 Acidimicrobiales bacterium | reverse complement strand
CGCGCTCGTCCTCGTCGTCGGCGCGTACGTGGTCGTCTGGCAGCGTCGGTACGGCATCCTCCCCGGGCTCGAGTGGCCAGCCGAGCTGCGCCGGGGCCACCCGGTGGCGGCCACGGCCGTCGTCCTCGTCGGCGCCGACGCCGCGCTGTCCGCGCTCCTGCGCCGGCGCACCGACCGCTCCGAGCGCGAGCACTAGGTTCGATCCGGTGAGCAACCCCGTCGTCCTCGTCCACGGCTTCGGCACCTCCAGCGACCGCACCTGGCGCGACAACGGGTGGATCGACCTCCTCCAAGACGCCGGGCGCGAGGTCGTAGCCATCGACCTCCTCGGCCACGGCCGGTCCGACAAGCCGCACGACCCCGCCGCCTACGACGACCTCGAGGCCCTCGTGGCGGCCCAGCTCCCCGACGGGCCGATCGACGGCGTCGGGTTCTCGCTCGGCGCCCGGGTGCTGCTCACCCTGGCCACCGAGACCCCGGAGCGCTTCGCCTCCCTCACCCTCCTCGGGGTGGGCACCAACCTGCTCGTCACCGAGGGCAGCGGGCTGATCGTCGACGCCATCGAGGGCCGGGGCGATCCCGCCAACCCGGTGGTCCAGTACTTCGCCGGCCTCGCTGCCCAGCCCGACGTCGATCGGGCCGCGCTCGCCGCCTGCCTCCGCTCGGCCCGCCCGGCCCTCACCCCGGAGCGGCTGGCGAGGGCCACGGTGCCCGTCCGGGTGGTGCTCGGCGACCAGGACTTCGCCGGTCCGGGCGAGCCGCTCGTGGAGCTCCTCCCCGACGCCACCCTCACGATGCTTCCCGGGGTGGACCACTTCGCCACCCCGAAGAGCTTTGCCGCCATCGATGCGGTGCTCGAGGGCCTCGGCGCGGTGCCCTGACCGGGGCCGGCGTCCATGTTCCGCGACGCCCGATCGCTCACCCACGGCGAGCGCCTGCGCACCCCGATCTGCGTGGTCGGCGCCGGCGCCGCCGGCATCACCCTGGCTCGGGACCTGGCCGCTCGAGGCCATGAGGTGCTCGTGCTCGAGAGCGGCGGGCTCGACTACGAGGAGGAGGTTCAGGCGCTCCACGAGATGGAGATGACCGGCCGGCTCTTCGGGCCGGCGGACGACCCGTACCCGGTTACCACCACCCGCCTGCGCTACTTCGGCGGCACCACCAACCACTGGGCCGGCTACTGCCGCCCGCTGCGACCGGTCGACCTCGAGACCCGGCCCGGCCTGGCCCGCTCCGGGTGGGACCTGCCCTACGAGGAGCTGGCCCGCTGGTACCCCGCCGCCACCGAGGTGCTCGGGCTGAGCAGCGACCGGTTCGACCCCGCGCACTGGGCCGAGCACGGCCACGGCCCGCCGCTCCTCCACGACGACCTCGTCGAGACCGTCGTGTTCCAGCTCAGCCCGGTGAACTTCGGGACCCGCTACCGCGACGAGCTCGAGCGCTCCGAGGCGGTGACGGTCCTCCTCCACGCCAACGCCACCGGTTTGCGCACCGACGAGTCGGGCCGGCGGGTCACCGAGGTGGCGGTGCGCACCCTCGAGGGCGGGCAGGCCACGGTGGAGGCGGGCGTCGTCGTGCTCGCCATGGGCGGCCTCGAGAACCCCCGCCTGCTCCTGGCCTCGAACGAGCGGGGCGGGATCGGCAACGACCACGACCTCGTGGGGCGCTTCTTCTGCGAGCACTTCCAGCACACGCTCGGCTTCGCGGTCGTGGCCCGCCCACCGGAGGCGCTGGCCGCCTACCACCGCCAGACCCACGAGGTGGCCGGCCAGGAGGTCACCGTGCAGTCGGCCCTCGTGCTCAACGACGACGTCCTGCGCCGAGAGGGGCTCCTCGGCCTCGAGGTCCAGCTGGCCGTGGCCGACCTCGCCGGCGACGACGTGCCCGGCACGATCGACGGGCCCACGGTGCGCGACCTCGGCGCCGTGCTCGGCGCGGCGTCGGCGGAGGGGCCGGCCCGCTCGGTGGCGCTCTGCCAGGTGTTCGCCGAGCAGGAGCTCAACCCGACCTCCCGGGTCCTGCTCACCGACGAGGTCGACGCCCTCGGCATGCGCAAGGCCGCCCTCCACTGGGACCACACCGACCTCGACCGCCGCAGCATCGAAGCCGGGCTGGCGATCGTGGGCCGCGCCCTGGGCCGGCGCGGGCTCGGCCGCCTGCAGCGCACCCTCGGCAACCTGGTGCCCGGCGAGGGCGAGGGTCCGCTCGGGCGCATCGACATCGACCCGGCCCGAGCCACCCCCGACTTCCACCTGGCCCACGGCAACCACCACATGTGCACCACCCGGATGGCGGCCGACCCCAGCCAGGGCGTCGTGGACCTCGACCTGCGGGTCCACGGCACCGCCAACCTGTACGTGGCCGGCAGCAGCGTGTTCGCCACGCCGGGGGTGGCGGCCCCCACGATCACGCTCGTCGCCCTCGCCGCCCGGCTCGCGGACCACCTCGACCGGGAGCTGTCGTGACCGACGAGCGCGGCCTGACCCGGCGAGAGGTCCTCGCCGCCCTGGCCGCCGGCGGTGCGGCGGCCCTCGGGGTCGGCGCGCTGCTGCGAGCCCGCGACGGCAGCTCGGACGACGACCTCCCCGCCGAGGCGGCCGGCGCGCTGAAGGCGCTCGGGACGGCGGTGCGGGCCGCCCACCCCGACCTGCTCGACGACCCAGCCGCGGTCGGCGACCTCGACGTCGACGACGTGGGGGCCGATCCGCTCGGCGCCCTCACGGCGGCGCGTCCCCGCATCGAGGCGGACTACGCCGAGGGCGCCGTCCTCGACGTGCAGGGCTGGGTGCTCTCGCGCACCGAGTGCGTGATCGCCGCGATCGCGGCCCCCGCCTGAGCCACCGCCCGGGTGGTCCAGCGCGTCACACCCCCGGACCTACGCTCTGAGGACCATGCGACGGGACTTCGTGTTCGGCGTCGACCTCGACGGGGTCTGCGGGGACTACACCGCCGCGTTCCGCCAGGTGGTGGCCGAGGTGCGGGGCGTCGACCCGTCCACGCTGCCCGAGGACCGCTCGTGGGACTTCTCCGAGTGGGGCATCCACTCCCCCGAGGAGTTCGACCGGCTCCACAAGATCGCCGTCCTCGAGCACCGCATCTTCCGGGACATGCCGGCCTTCCCGGGCGCGGCGGAAGCCCTGTGGCGGCTCTCCGACGCCGGCGTGTGGATCCGCATCATCACCCACCGCCTGTTCACCAACTGGGGCCACGCCACCGCGGTGGCCGACACCGTGGCCTGGCTCGACGACACCGGCATCCCCTACCGCGACATCTGCTTCCTCGGGGCGAAGCCGGAGGTGGAGGCGCACTGCTACGTCGACGACGCGTCGCACAACGTCGCCGCCCTGCGCGAGGCGGGCAACCACGTCATCGTGTACGACGCCCCCTACAACCAGGACGTCGACGGGCCACGCGCCCGCTCGTGGGACGAGGTGGAGGCCCTCGTCACCGAGCACGTGGCAGCGGTGGGGCTGCCGCTGCAGACCCAGCTCCCCGGCCTCGATGCCGGTGCG
>DATGRC010000155.1:0-19310 GCA_035303865.1 Acidimicrobiales bacterium | reverse complement strand
GGCGTCGAGATCGTCACCCCGAACCCGGCGTCGTCGGGTGCCGCCCGCTGGAACGCGCTCGCCGCCTGGGGCCAGGCCATCCACCGGGGCGCCACCGAGGAGGAGGCCACCGAGTACCTCGAGCGGTTCTTCGCCAACGTGGTGGCCCTGCCCGGCAGCGGCCGCGACGCCACCACCGCCTTCCTCGGCGGCACCGGCGACGTGCTCATGGCCTACGAGAACGAGGCCATCCTCGCCCACCAGAACGGCGAGGAGTTCGACTACATCATCCCGCCGGTCACGATGCTCATCGAGAACCCGGGCGCCGTCCTGAAGGACGCCAACCCGAAGGCCCAGGCCTGGCTCGACTTCGTCCTCAGCCCGGCCGGTCAGCGGCAGTTCGCCCTCAAGGGCTTCCGGCCGGTGATCGACGGGGTCGAGGTCGACGAGGTCGAGGGCGCCAACGACCCGAAGAACCCGTACCCGGACGTCGAGGAGTACCTCATCACCGTGGATAAGGACTTCGGCAGCTGGAGCGAGCTGTCCACGAAGTTCTTCGACGAGCGCGACGGCATCGTCACCAAGGTCATCGCCGCCTCCGGGAAGGCGTCATGACCGGCCCGATCCCGGGTCGGGCCCGCCCGTGACCGCGACCGTCGCCCCCGCCGGCCGGTCGGTGCTC
Organism: Acidimicrobiales bacterium; assembly: GCA_035303865.1. Taxonomy (GTDB): domain Bacteria; phylum Actinomycetota; class Acidimicrobiia; order Acidimicrobiales; family VFJN01; genus VFJN01. The sequence continues at coordinate 18,649 of DATGRC010000155.1, read as the reverse complement.
CGGCGCCGACCGGCCGGGGTGGGGGCGCTCACGCCGGCGTCGGGGGCTGGCCTCGGCGTGGCGATGCTGTGGTTCAGCCTCCTCGTGCTCCTCCCGCTGTCCGCGGTCGTCCTGCGGGCGGCGGAGGGCGGGTGGGGCGAGGCCTGGGCCACGATCACCAACGCGCAGACCCTCGCCGCCATCCGCCTCACGGTCCTCGCCGCCCTCGGCGTCACCGCGGTGAACGTCGTCATGGGGACGCTCATCGCCTGGGTGCTCGTGCGAGACCGGTTCCCCGGGCAGCGGTTCCTGGAGGTGCTGATCGACATCCCCTTCGCGCTGCCGACGATCGTCGCCGGGCTCGTGCTGCTGTCCCTCTACGGCACCGACAGCCCGATCGGCATCGACGTGGCCAACAACCGCAGCGCGGTGGTGCTGGCGTTCCTGTTCGTGACGCTGCCGTTCGTGGTGCGCACCGTCCAGCCCGTGCTCGCCGAGCTCGACCCCGAGGTGGAGGAGGCTGCGGCGTCGCTCGGCGCCTCCCGGTTCACCACGTTCCGGCGCATCGTGCTGCCCAGCATCACGCCGGCGATCGCGGCGGGGGCAGCCCTCTCCTTCGCCCGGGGCGTGAGCGAGTACGGCTCGCTCGTGCTCCTCTCGGGGAACCTGCCGTTTCGCACCGAGGTCACCTCCGTGCGGATCCTGAGCAGCATCGAGAACGACAACCTCTCGGGCGCGGCCGCGATCGCCACGGTGCTGCTGCTCATCTCGTTCACCGTGATCCTCGTGCTCGACCTCCTGCAGCGGCGGATGGTGCGCCGTGACTGAGCACCGCACCGCCCACCGCCGCCGGGCCACGCCCACCACGTGGCTGCTGCGGGCGATCGTCGTCGGCTACCTGCTCCTGCTCGTGGCCTGGCCGCTGTCGCTCGTGGCCCGCAACGCCCTCGACGGCGGCTTCGGCAACGTCCAGGCCCTGCTCGAGGACCCCGACGTGGTGCACGCGCTGCGCCTCACCGTCGTCGTCGCGCTGTGGGCCGTGATGCTCAACACCGTGTTCGGCGTGGGCATCTCGATCCTGCTCGTGCGCTACCGGTTCCCCGGCAAGCGGGTGCTGTCCGCGCTGCTCGACCTGCCGCTGTCGGTCTCGCCGGTGGTGGTCGGCCTCGCCATCGTGCTCGTCTACGGCGGCCGCGGCGGCTGGCTGGGCCCCACCCTCGAGGCCAACGGCCTGCAGGTCGTCTACGCCACCCCCGGCATGGTCCTGGCCACCGCCTTCGTGGCCCTGCCCCTCGTGATCCGGGAGGTGGTGCCGGTCCTCGAGGAGGTCGGGATGGAGCAGGAGCTCGCCGCCCAGAGCCTCGGGGCCAGCGCTTGGCAGCGGTTCCGGCGCATCACGCTCCCGTCGATCCGCTGGGCCGTCGTCTACGGCGTCGTGCTCAGCCTGGCCCGCTCCCTCGGCGAGTTCGGCGCCGTGAAGATCGTCTCCGGCAACGTGCTCGGCGAGACCCGCACCGCCACCCTCGTCGTCGAGGAGAAGTACCTGAACTTCGACAAGGCCGGTGCCTACGCCACCGCCTTCCTGCTGGCCCTCGTGAGCGTGGCCTGCATCACCGTCGTCTCCCTCGTCCGCCCGAAGGAGGGCACCCGTTGAGCATCGAGGTCCGCAACGTCACCAAGCGGTTCGGGGCGTTCACCGCACTCGACGACGTCTCCGTGTCGATCCCCACCGGCAGCCTCACGGCGCTGCTCGGCCCGAGCGGCGGCGGCAAGTCCACGCTGCTGCGGGTCATCGCCGGCCTCGAGGTGGCCGACGAGGGCACCGTCCACATCGAGGGGCAGGACGCCACCCGCCTGCCCGCGCAGAAGCGCGACGTCGGCTTCGTGTTCCAGCACTACGCGGCGTTCAAGCACCTCAGCGTGTTCCGCAACGTCGCCTTCGGGCTGGAGATCCGCAGGCGCCCCAAGGAGGAGGTGCGGGAGCGGGTCCACGAGCTGCTCCGCCTCGTGCACCTGGAGCGCTTCGCCGACCGGCTCCCGTCCCAGCTCTCGGGCGGGCAGCGCCAGCGCATGGCCCTCGCCCGGGCGCTCGCCGTCGAGCCCCGGGTGCTGCTCCTCGACGAGCCCTTCGGCGCCCTCGACGCCCAGGTCCGCAAGGAGCTGCGGGACTGGCTGCGCCGCCTCCACGACGAGGTGCACGTCACCACGGTGTTCGTCACCCACGACCAGGAGGAGGCGCTCGAGGTGGCCGACGAGATCGTCGTGGTCAACGAGGGCCGGGTCGAGCAGGTCGGCACCCCCGACGACCTCTACGATCACCCGGCGAACGACTTCGTGATGCGCTTCCTCGGCCCGGTGACCCGGCTGGGCGACCAGCTGGTCCGGCCCCACGACCTCGAGGTGCTCACCGGCCCGGCGCCGGGCTCGGTCGCGGGTCGGGTCGCCCGGCTCGCCCGCATCGGGTTCGAGGTGCGCATCGAGGTGACCACCGACGACGGCGTCGTGCTGGTCACCAAGACCCGCCCTGAGGTCGGGGCCCTGGATCTCCGCGTCGGCGCACCCGTCCACCTCCGGGTCGGGGTCGACGGGGCATCCCCGACCGCCACCGACAACGGGGTGGCGGCGCTCGTGCGGTAGGTCAGCCGGTCCAGGCGGCGGGGTCGGCGGCCAGCTCGGCCACGGACTCGGGGAGGCGGCCCTCGGCCAGGTCGGCCACGGTGACCACCTCGAGGACCGAGCGCAGCGAGGCGCGCACGGCCACCCACAGGGACACGAACGGCTCGGCGACGCCGTCGTCGGCCAGCTCGTGAGGACGGATCCCCCTGACCGACGCCAGCGGCCCCTCGAGGACGCGGATGATGTCCGCCACGGTGATCTCCTCCGGCAGGACGGCCAGGGTCCAGCCGCCCTCCGGGCCGCGGTGGCTGCGCAGCAGGTTGGCGGCGCGCAGCTCGCGCAGGATGTCGTCGAGGAACCGGGCCGGGATGGCCTCGGCCTCGGAGATGCGCTCCCGCTTCACGGGGACGTCCGGTGCCTCGGACAGCATCCGGGTCAGCGACACGCAGGCCCGCACGCCGTAGTCGACCTTGTGGGAGATCCGCACCGGGCCAGTCTCACAGACCCGGCGCCGCCGGCGCGACTCAGCCGCCGGGTGGCTCGGCGCCGCCAGGAGGCGGTGCCGCACCGACGAGGCGGTGGCCGTGCTCGTCCCACAGCACCGACAGCACGGCGCCCACCGCGCCGCTCACCGGGACGGCCACGAACGCGCCCGCGATGCCGCCGAGGGCCCCACCCACGGTGAGCGCGATCAGCACCACGGCCGGGTGGAGCTGGAGGGAGCGGCCGTAGATCCACGGGGCGAGCAGGTCCCCGTCGAGCTGCTGCACGACCACGGCCACGACGAGCACGATCACCGCCGCCCCGAAGCCCTGGCTGGTGAGCGTCACCAGCACGGCGATGGCCCCGGCCAGGATCGCGCCGACGATCGGGAAGAACGCGGCGAGGAAGGTGAACACGGCCACCGGCACCGGCAGCGGCGCCCCGACGAGCCACAGCGTCACCCCGATCGTGATGCCCTCCAGCAGGCCGAGGATCGCGGCGCCCCGGAGGAACCCGGACAGCGCCTCGAGCGCCCGACGTCCCGCGGCCCGGGCCACCGCGTGGTGCCGGGCCGGCAGGTGGGCCAGGGTCCACTGCTGGAACCGGCGGCCGTCCTTCAGGAACAGGAACGACAGCACCACCGACAGCAGCGCGCCGGCGAGGACCTCGCCGACGGTGCGGGCCCCGGACGCGAGCCGGTCGGAGGACTCCCGCACGAGGTCCGACAGCTTGCCGCCGGGGTCGTCGGTGACCTCCTCGACGTCGGCTCGCTCGAGGCCGAGCGGCCCGTCGACCAGCCAGTCCTCGATGTCGTCGAGCGCGGCCTCGAGCGTGTCGCCGAGCCCCTCCAGCTCGTTGACCGTCGACGGGATGAGGGCCGCCACGACGGCGGCCAGCCCGAGGAGGAAGCCGAAGAACACGACGAGCGTGGCCGGCAGCGTGCGCCACCCCCGACGCTCCAGGCGAACCACCAGCGGTGCCAGCACCGAGGAGACGAGGAGCGCGATGAGCACCGGCAGGACGACGATGCGCAGCTTCCACAGCAGCGCCCCGACGACGAAGGCCAGGAGGCCGACGACGAGCACCCGCCACGCGACGTCGCTCGCCCTGCGGAGCAGCGAGGCCCCCGGGCTGGGGGAGGGGTCCGGCGCCGGCACGGGAGCGACCGTACCCGCGGCGGGCGCGGTCGAACCGGGCGTCGTGCCCCATCGGGCAGGCTGGGGCGATGGAGCTCGCCGCGCTGCAGCAGCTGATGGCCGACACCTACGGGGCCCAGGACCGCGAGCGCGGCGTGGCCGCCACGATCGCCTGGCTCACCGAGGAGCTGGGGGAGCTGGCCCAGGCGGTGCGCAAGGGCACCCCGGAGGAGCAGCTCCACGAGCTCGGCGACGTGCTGGCCTGGCTGGCCTCGCTGGCCGAGCAGCTGGGCCTGTCGCTCGAGGACGCGGCGGCCCGCTACGCGAACGGGTGCCCCAAGTGCGGGCAGATCCCGTGCGCCTGCGGGTAGCGCCTACGACTCGGTGATCTCGATCGTGGTGATCGTGACGATCTTCGTGGGGGTGCCGTTGGTGGCGGCGTCGCCGTGCTGGTTGATCTCGTCGACCACGTCCTGGCCCTCGACCACCCGCCCGAAGGCGCTGTAGGTCGGGGTCAGCTGGTCGCCCCCGCCCTCCACGGTGATGAACCACTGCCCGCCACCGGAGTTCGGCTGGCCCGTGTTGGCCATCGCCAGGGTGCCGGTGGGGTAGGGGTCGTCGCCGGTGGGCAGCTCGTCGGGGATCGTGTAGCCGGGCCCGCCGGTGCCCGGGACCGGCCCGACCGGGTCGCCGGCCTGGTTCATGAAGCCGGGGATGATCCGGTGGAACGGCACGTCGTCGTAGTAGTGGTACCGGGCCAGCACCACGAAGTTGTTCACCGTCTCCGGCGCCCCCTCGGCGTCGAGCTCCACGACGATGTCGCCCTCGGTGGTCTTGATCGTCGCCGTGTAGGTCCTCGCCGGGTCGATGCACATCGGCGGGGCCTGCTCGAAGCTCGTGGTCCGCTCGGCCGAGCCGTCGGCGGGCGGGCACGGCGTCTCGCCGGTGATCGACGCGCCCTGGCCGGGGAGCACCACCTCCGGCGAGCCCTCGTCGTCGTCGGCGCCGCCGTCGTCGGTGGCCGGCTCCGTGGTGGTGGTGGTGTCGCCGGTGCTGACCTCGTCGCCGTCGTCGTCGCCGCCGCTCAGGATCGAGTACACCAGCGCCCCCACCACGAGGGCGCCCAGCAGGATCAGCAGGTTGCGGATGCTGCGGTTCCGCTGTGCACGACGCTGCGCCTGACGCTCGGCCTCCAACCGGGCGAGGCGGCCCTGCTCCTGACGCTTGCGCTTCTCGGTGGCCATGACGGGGCACGTTATCGGTCGCCGTCGCGGGCCCTGGACTCGGGCCCGGCGGGGTCGTGGCTGCCGTGTCGGCGGCGGTAGCGTCAGAGCCCGTGCCCCTCGTCGTCCAGAAGTTCGGCGGCACCTCCGTGGCCGACCCCGAGCGGATCCGCGAGGTCGCTGACCACGTCGCTCGCACCCAGCGCCACGGCAGCGACGTCGTGGTCGTCGTCAGCGCGATGGGGAAGGAGACCGACGAGCTGCTCCGCCTCGCCGCCGACGTGTCGAAGGTCCGTCCCGGCCGGGAGCTCGACATGCTCATCACCGCCGGCGAGCGCAAGGCCACGGCGCTGCTGTGCATGGCCCTCCACGACCTCGGCGTGCCGGCCGACAGCTTCACCGGGAGCCAGGCCGGGTTCATCACCGACAGCACCCACTCGAACGCCAAGATCACCGAGCTGCGACCCGAGCGGCTGAAGAAGGCGATCGCCGCCGGGCGCATCCCCGTCGTCGGCGGCGCGCAGGGCGTGTCCGCCGAGACCCACGACGTCACGTTCCTCGGCCGCGGCGGCTCGGACACCACCGCGGTGGCCCTCGCCCACGCCCTCGACGCTGACTCGTGCGAGCTCTACACCGACGTCACCGGCATCTTCACCGCCGACCCGCGGCTCGTGAGCAGCGCCAAGCGGATGGCGAAGGTGAGTTTCGACGAGATGCTCGAGATGACCGCCAACGGCACCCCCAAGCCGGCGATGCGGGCCGTCGAGTTCGCCCGCACCTGGGGGGTGCGGCTGCACGTCCGTTCAGCGTTCACCTGGGAGCCCGGGACCTGGGTGCAGGAGGAGGACCCCACCATGGAGCAGGCCATCGTCTCCGCCGTCGTGCACGACACCTCGGAGGCCAAGGTCACCGTCACCGGTGTGCCCGACGAGCCGGGCATCGCCGCCCGCCTGTTCCGCCTCCTGGCCGACCGGGAGGTGAACGTCGACATGATCGTGCAGAACGTGTCCGACCACGGCGTCACCGACATCTCCTTCACCGTGCCCCACGAGCACCTCGAGGCGGCCCGGGAGGTCACCGAGGCGCTCAAGGACGAGATCGGCGCCACCGGGGTCAGCACCGACCACGAGATCGCCCGGGTCAGCCTCATCGGCGCCGGCATGAAGTCGAACCCGGGCGTGGCCGCCACCACCTTCGAGACCCTCGCCGCCCACGGCATCAACATCGAGATGATCTCCACCTCGGCCATCCGCATCTCCTGCATCGTGCGCGAGCACCAGGCCGAGGAGGCCGTCCAGGCCCTCCACGCCGCGTTCCTCGGCTGATCGGGCTCGAACCGGGGCCCGAGCCGAGGGCGAGGGGCGGCACCGGTCGGGCGCCGGGCAACCCATTGGGGGAATCGTCCGGGGTGGGCTTAGCCTGGCCCCATGCGCGTTGGTCTCTTCGGTGCCACCGGTCAGGTCGGTGGGGTCATGCTGCGGCTCCTCGAGGAGCGGGACTTCCCCGTCGAGGAGCTGCGGGTCTTCGCGTCGGCCCGGTCGGCTGGGCGCACCCTCCCCTGGAAGGGCCGCGAGGTCACCGTCGAAGACGCGGAGACCGCCTCCTACGAGGGGCTCGACCTCGCGCTCTTCTCCGCCGGCAAGACCGCGTCGCTGGCGCTCGCCCCGCGGGTCGCCGCGGCCGGCGCCACCGTGATCGACAACTCCTCGGGCTGGCGGATGGACCCCGACGTGCCGCTCGTCGTCCCCGAGGTCAACGCCCACGCGCTCGACTCGATCCCGAAGGGGATCGTCGCCAACCCCAACTGCACGACGATGGTGGCGATGCCCGTCCTGAAGCCACTGGCGGACGCGGCCGGCCTCGAGGCGATGGTCGTCAGCACCTACCAGGCGGTCTCCGGTGGCGGGCTGGCCGGTGTGGCCGAGCTCGAGGAGCAGGTGCAGAAGGTCGCGAGCCGCGCCGCCGCCCTCACCTACGACGGGTCGGCCGTCGAGTTCCCGCCGGCTGACAAGTTCCCCCGCACCATCGCGTTCAACGTCGGCCCCCAGGCCGGCAGCTTCGTGGACGACGGCCTCGACGAGACCGACGAGGACCAGAAGCTCCGCCACGAGAGCCGCAAGATCCTCGAGCTGCCCGATCTCCTCGTGTCCGCGCTGTGCGTGCGGGTCCCCGTGTTCACCGGCCACTCGATGGCCGTGAACGCCCGCTTCGCGCGCCCGCTGTCCCCGGCCCAGGCCCGCGAGATCCTGGCCGACGCCCCCGGCGTCGAGCTCTCCGACGTGCCCACCCCGCTCGACGTGGCCGGCGGCGACGTCACCCACGTGGGCCGGCTGCGGGTCGACCCCACCGTCCCCGACGGCCGCGGCCTCGCCCTGTTCCTCACCGGCGACAACCTCCGCAAGGGCGCCGCCCTCAACGCCATCCAGATCGCCGAGGCGCTGCTCGCCCGTCGCTGAGCGTCGCCCGCCGGGCGGACGGCGCCGACCTACGCTGCCGCGGTGTCCGTGCCCGGGGGACCCACCGCAGGCCAGCGTGCCGGCGCACCGGATGTGATCGACGCCGGCAGCCCGATCGAGAGCAGCCCCACCTGGCGGATCGAGCACCCCACCACCCCGGAGGGGGCGGGTCTCGCCCTGCCTCGACGGGTGGTCCCGGCCGCCGAGATCGCCGCCGCGCCGGGGTGGCGGATCGCGGCGGTCGTCGGGGTGGCGTGCGTCGTGCTCGGCCTCTCCGTCGTGTGGCGGGGGGACCCCTCCGAGACGGTGGCCGGGTTCTGGCCGCCGGCCGGGGTGGGGTTCGTCGCGCTGCTGCTCGTGCCCCGCCGCCGGTGGGGGTGGGTGATCGCCGGCATCCTCGCGCCGACGGTCGTGGGCCTGGCCAGCGGCGCCATGTCGCTGCGGGCCGGGCTGATCTGGGGGGCGGCCAACTGCGTCGGGCCCGCGGTGGGGGCCAGCCTGCTGCAGCGGCTCAGCGTGGCGGCCACGCCGCTGCAGGGCCGACCGCTCCTCACCTACCTCGTCTGCGGGCCGCTCGTGGGGCCTGCGGTGGGGGGCGCGCTCGGCGCCATCGGGTCGACGCTCGACTACGACCAGACGTGGGCCGGAGCCTGGTCGGCGTGGATCCTGGCCGACGGCCTCGGCGTCCTCGTCGTCACGTCGCTCGTGCTCGTCCGCCTGGAGCGCCCGCCGCAGCCTCGGCGACCCCGGGAGCTCATCGTGCTGACGGCGTTCGTGCTGGCCACGGCCGCGCTCACCTTCGTCCCGCTCGAGGGCGAGGCGTCGGCGCTGCTGCCCTACCTCGTCCTCGTCGCGCTCGTCTGGGCCGGGATGTGCTTCGGGCCCCGCCTGGCCGGAGCCGCCGGGTTCGTCGTCGCGCTGGCCGCCAACGTGGCCACCTCGTCCGACCTCGGGCCGTGGTCCGGGAGCGCCGACGGCACCGGGGCGATCGCCCTCCAGGGGTTCCTGGTCGTCGCGATCGTCACGAGCGTCGTGGTCGGGTCGATGGCCGCGCAGCTGGCCGACCGCGACGAGGTCAACCGCCTGCTGCGCCACCAGGCCACCCACGACGCGCTCACCGGGCTCCCCAACCGCGCCCTCCTCGCCGAGCACCTGCACCGGGTGCTCGGCGACCCCGACGGCGACGCCCTCGGCATCCTGCTCGTCGACCTCGACGGGTTCCACGAGGTCAACGACCGCCACGGCCGAGAGGTGGGGGACCTGGTGCTGCGCGCCGTGGCCCGCCGGATGGCGGAGCGGCTCAGCGCCGGCGACCGCCTGGCCCGGCTCGGTGGCGACGAGCTGGCCCTCGTCCGCCCCGGGCTCGACGACCGCCAGGCGGTGTCCCTCGGGGAGGCGATCGCCGCCGACCTGGCGCAGCTGCGGGTGGACGGGCTGTGGCGCCCGATCCGGGTGCACGTCGGTGCGGCGACGGTCCGGGCCGGCGACCCGATCGCCCCCGCGGACCTCGTGCACCGGGCCGACCTGGCGCTGGCCCGGGCCAAGCAGGAGCCGGCCCCCGCGGTCGCCGTGTTCGACGAGGCGCTGGAGGCCAGCACCCGCCGCGTCACCGAGCTGACCGAGGAGCTGCGCGGGGCGCTCGCCCGCCAGGAGGTCACCGTCGCCTACCAGCCGATCGCCGACCTCCGGACCGGGCGGATCACCGGGCTCGAGGCGCTCGTGCGCTGGACGAACCGCCGCTTCGGGGCGGTGCCGCCGGACGAGTTCGTCCCGGTGGCTGAAGACGCCGGCCTGATCGGCGAGATCGGCCTCGAGGTGCTCCGCCGAGCGTGCCGCGACGTCGTCGCCTGGCGGGCTGACCGGGAGCTGGGCCACCGCGACCTGCACGTGGCGGTGAACGTCTCGCCGCACCAGCTCACCGACCCGGAGCTCGTCCAGCAGGTGGCCGCCACCCTCGACGCCGCCGGCCTGCCTCCGCACGCGCTCACGCTCGAGATCACCGAGACGGCGGTCATGCACGACCTCGACGTCGCCCGCCGCGTGCTGGCGGAGCTGCGGTCGCTGGGCAGCCGGATATCGATGGACGACTTCGGCACCGGTCACTCCTCGATGCGCAACCTCCGCCAGATCCCCCTCGACATCCTGAAGATCGACCGCAGCTTCGTCGCCGGCCTGGGTGAGAGCCCCGAGGACACGGTGATCGTCGAGTCCGTGATCCGGCTGGGGCACAGCTTCGGGTTGGCCGTCGTCGCCGAGGGCGTGGAGACCGACGCGCAGCGCCGCCACCTCGAGCGCCTGGGCTGCGACCGGGGTCAGGGCTACCTGTGGAGCCGCCCGGCGCCGGCCGCCGCGGTGCCGGACCTGCTGGCGTCCGTCGCGCCGGGGTGACCGCGGCGGCTACGCCGACATCGGTGGCTACGCCGACATCGGCGGCACGTCGGGGCGGGTGCCCCCGTCGAGGGCCTCGTGCACGGGCAGGGTGAAGCTGAACGCGGCGCCGCCGCCGGGGACGTCCTCGCACCAGATGCGCCCGCCCATCTGCTCCACCGACGACCGCGCGATGTAGAGGCCGAGGCCCACGCCCTGCTGCGGGCGGGTCAGGTGATCGCCGAGGCGGGTGAACTTCTCGAAGATGCGTTCGCGGTCGTCGGGCGGGACGCCGCTGCCGCGGTCGACCACGGTCGTCACCACCTCGTCGTCGTCCCGCTGGACCCGCACGAGGACGGGCGTCCCGGCGGGCGAGTACTTGAGGGCGTTGGACAGCAGGTTGGCGACGACGCCGGTCACGAGGTTGGCGTCGGCCACCACCTCGCGGACGTCCGCCGCGAGCTCGAGGCGGATCGCCCGGTCCGGGGCGCTGCGCCGGTACAGCTCGACCTGCCCGCGCAGCAGCGCCGGCCAGTCCACCACCTCCGGCACGGCGACGAGGGCTCGCCGGTCGATCGTGGTCGCCTGCAGCAGCGCGTTCACGAGGTCCTCCAGGCGCTGCTCCTCGCGGACCATCACCTCGTAGAGGCGCTGGCGCTGGGCCGAGTCGAACTCGGCGTCTCGGCGCTGCAGCGTGTGCAGGAACCCCTTGATCGGGGTCAGCGGCGTCCGCAGCTCGTGGCTGACCTGCGCGATCCAGCCGTCCTTGTCGTCCTGCAGCTTCTTGCGCTCGGTCTCGTCGCGGGCCACCACCACGTAGCCGCCCTCCGACAGCGGGGACCAGCTGCAGGTGAGCCAGCGCTCAGCCCCCGCCGCCGTCGTCACCCGGACGAGGCGCACCTCGCTGCGGCCCAGCCGTCCGGGGTCGGCCTGACCGTGGCGGGGCCGACCCTGCTCGTCGACCGGCCGGAACACCGCCCCCACCGGCAGGCCGATCGCGTCGTCGGCCGACACCCCGAGGATGCGGGCCATCGCCGGGTTCCAGGACCGGATCGCCATGTCCAGCCCGACCGTGAAGATCCCGTCCGACGACGACTCGAGGACGTCGGCGATGGTCCGCCGCTCCGCCTCCACCTCGGCCATGAGCGACAGCCGGTGGAGGGTGGAGGACACCCGCTGGGCCAGCGCGTCGAGCATCCGCTCCTGCTGGTCGGTGTAGGGCCGCCCGTCGGCGCGGGCGCTCACCGCGATCGACCCGCACGGCACGCCGGCGTCGTCGAGGAGGCGCATCCGGCTGCCGTCGCCGTAGACCGACGCCGCGGGGTCCCCCCGGCTCACCCGCACCGTGTCGCCGATGCCCTCGATGAGCACGGTGGCGTGGGGCGCGCCGAGCAGGGCCATGGCGTGCTCGGCCAGCTCCTGGGCGGCGTCGTGGGGGTCCCGGGCCGCGGCCAGCGCCAGCTCGGCTCGGCGCAGCCGCTCCATCTGCTGCACCTGCAGCCCGGGGCCGGCGGCGAGGTGCCAGCACAGGGCAGCCGAGAGGACGAGCGAGAGCACGGCCAGCCCGACGAGCGCGGCGCCCGCCCCGGTCGCCGCGAGCGCGACGGCGAGCAGCGCCGGCGCCCCGAGGGCGCCGACCAGGAGCGGCGACCGGCCGCCTGCCCTGAGCCGTTGCGCGATGGGATCCACGGGCGCCTGCCTCCTCGCCGTCGGCCCGGCGATCCATCGTCAGGCGCGAGAGCGTTGGCGTAAATGGCCCGATCGGGTCATTTGCCCATGGTCCGCGGGGTTCGGCGGGCTGGGCCAGCCGGCCCAGCGGTCAGGGCAGGACGTCGAGCGAGGCGGGCTCGCCCCCGACGAACACGGTGACGTCGCCGGCGCCCCCCGCCCGCCAGGTCCCGTCGCCGTCTCGGATCGCGGCGGTCCGCTCGTCGATCCCGACGATCGGCAGCGTGGGCGGCGCGATCTTCAGCGTCCGCCGCTCCTTGTCCTCGCTCCAGGTGTCGTGGTGGGGGATCACCGCCATCGGGCCGAGGAGCCCCAGCCCGATCGTGAGCGCGCCGCCTCGGGGGTCGACCATCGGGTCGCACAGCACCATCGCCCCGGCCCCGGTGCCGGCCAGCACCGCGCCGCCCTGCCAGGCCTCGACGATCGCGTCCCACACCGGCGAGTCCTTGAGGACCGAGCGCAGGTGCATCGGCGAGCCGCTGCCGAGGTAGATGAAGCGCGCCTCGCGGGCCGTGGCCGCCAGCTCGGGGTCGAGCGCGTCCGACCGCGCGAGCACGGGGAGGGACCGCACCGTGCCGCCGAGCTCGTCGAACCAGCGGGACGCCGACTCCACGAGGCGGTCCGGGTGCTCGTACGCGGCGGCCGTCGGCACCACGAGCACCTCCGAGCCCCCGGACGCCGCGAGCAGCTCGGCGTCGAAGTCACAGCCGGGGCGCCACTGGGCGCCACCCACGAGAGCGAGGAGACCGGGCATCCCCGGCACGCTACCGCCGCCGGGCGGGGCCACCGGGCCGGTGCCCGGCGAGCGCCGTGCTGGCGGCGGCAGGTTACCGATCGGTAGCGTCCCCGCCCATGAGCATCGCACGATTGGGGATCGTCGGATCGGGGATCATGGGCTCGGGCATCGCCGAGGTCGCCGCCAAGTCCGGGGTGGAGGTGATCCTGCGCTCCCGGCAGCAGGCCACCGCCGACGCCATGGTCGCGGGGCTCGCCAAGTCGCTGGCCAAGCAGGTCGAGAAGGGCCGCCTCGACGAGACGGCCGCCAAGGAGATCGAGGGCCGGGTCACCGCCACCGACGACCTCCAGGCCCTCGCCGACTGCGACCTCGTCATCGAGTCGGTGGTGGAGGACCTCGCCGTGAAGCAGGACCTGTTCCGCCAGCTCGACGGCATCGTCAAGCCGGAGGGGATCCTCGCCACCAACACCTCCACGCTGCCGATCGTCGAGCTCGCCACCGCCACCGAGCGACCCGACAAGGTCGTGGGCATCCACTTCTTCAACCCGGCCCCGATGATGAAGCTCGTCGAGGTCATCCCGCCGCTCACCGCGTCGGCCGAGACCGTCGAGGCGGCCAAGGCGTTCGCCGCCGCGTGCGGCAAGGACGTCGTGGAGGTCAAGGACCGGGCCGGCTTCATCGTCAACGCGCTGCTGTTCCCGTACCTGAACAACGCCGTGCGGATGCTGGAGAACGGCACCGCCAGCCGCGACGACATCGACACCGCCATGAAGGGCGGCTGCAACTTCCCGATGGGCCCGCTCGCCCTCCTCGACCTCGTCGGGCTCGACACGTCGCTGTCGATCCTCGACGCCCTCTACGACGAGTTCCGGGACCCGAACTACGCCGCGGTGCCGCTCCTGCGGCGCATGGTGGCCGCCGGCAAGCTCGGCCGGAAGTCCGGCTCGGGCTTCTACGACTACTGATCCCACCCCTGCGCCGGCCGCTCCGGCGGGGTGATCGGCGACGGGCCGCCCCCAGGGGCGGCCCGTCGCCGCGCGCTGGGCAGACTGCGGGCATGCCGATCGAGCCGCCGGCCAGCCCGTGGGTGCTGCCCGACCCGTCGCTCGCCGACGAGGACGGCATCGTCGGCGTCGGCGCCGACCTCGAGCCCGGCACGCTCCTCGCCGCCTACCGCCGCGGGCTCTTCCCGATGCCGCTCGGACGGGACGGGCCGATGGCCTGGTGGTCGCCCGACCCGCGCGGCATCCTCCCCCTCGACGGGCTCCGGGTCGCGCGCTCGCTGCGCCGCGCCTGCCGGCGCTTCGACGTGCGGGTCGACACCGCGTTCGACGAGGTCGTCGCCGCCTGCGCCGACCCCTCCCGCCCCGGCGGCTGGATCACCCCCGAGGTGCAGGCCGCCTACCGACGGCTCCACCGCCTCGGGTGGGCCCACAGCGTCGAGGCCTGGGACGAGGACGGCCTCGCCGGAGGCCTCTACGGCGTGGCCGTCGGCGGGCTCTTCGCCGGCGAGTCGATGTTCCACCGGCGCACCGACGCGTCGAAGGTGGCGCTCGTCGCCCTCGTCGAGCTGCTGCGGGCCGACGGCGACCGGCGTCGGCTCCTCGACGTCCAGTGGCGCACCCCGCACCTGGCCACCCTCGGCGTGGTCGACGTCCCCCGCGCCACGTACCTCACCCGGTTGGCCGAGGCCCTCGACGCCCCGCTCCCGGCCGTGTGGGCCTGACCCGCCGCCCGCGCCGCGGGCGTCCGGTTTGTCGCCCCTCCGGGGGGAGGGGGATCATTGGGCATGACCGTGCACCTCGAGCAGCCCGACCGGCCGTGGATGATCCGGACCTACTCGGGTCACTCCACCGCCAAGGCCAGCAACGAGCTCTACCGGTCCAACCTGGCCAAGGGCCAGACGGGCCTGTCGATCGCCTTCGACCTGCCCACCCAGACCGGCTACGACCCGGACCACCCGCTGGCCCGCGGCGAGGTCGGCAAGGTCGGCGTGCCGGTCGCGCACCTCGGCCACATGCGCCAGCTGCTCGAGGGGATCCCCGTCGGGGAGATGAACACCTCGATGACGATCAACGCCACCGCGGCCTGGCTGCTCGGGCTCTACGTGGCCAACGCCGAGGAGCAGGGCGTCGCCACCGAGCAGCTGCGGGGCACCACGCAGAACGACATCGTCAAGGAGTACCTCTCCCGCGGCACCTACATCTTCCCGCCGCTGCCGTCGCGCCGGCTGATCGTGGACATGATCGCCTTCTGCAACGAGCGGATCCCCAAGTGGAACCCGATGAACGTCTGCAGCTACCACCTGCAGGAGGCGGGGGCCACGCCCGTGCAGGAGCTGGCCTACTCGCTCGCCACCGCCATCGGCGTGCTCGACGCGGTGCGCGAGTCCGGCAAGGTCCCCGAGGACCGGTTCCCCGCCGTGTTCGCGTCGATCAGCTTCTTCGTGAACGCCGGGATCCGCTTCGTCGAGGAGACGGCGAAGATGCGGGCCTTCACCCAGCTGTGGGAGCGCATCGGCCGGGAGCGCTACGGCGTCACCGACCCGAAGGCGCTGCGCTTCCGCTACGGGGTCCAGGTGAACAGCCTCGGCCTCACGGAGGCCCAGCCGGAGAACAACGTGCAGCGCATCGTCCTCGAGATGCTCGGCGTCACGCTCTCCCGCGACGCCCGGGCCCGGTCGATCCAGCTGCCGGCGTGGAACGAGGCGCTCGGCCTGCCCCGCCCCTGGGACCAGCAGTGGGCGCTGCGGATGCAGCAGGTCCTCGCCTACGAGACCGACCTGCTCGAGTACCCCGACCTCTTCGAGGGCTCGAAGGTGATGGAGGGCCTCACCGCCGAGCTGGCCGACGGGGCCTGGGCCGAGCTCGAGGAGGTCCTCGAGCTCGGTGGCGTGTTCGAGGCGATCGACGAGCTGAAGGGCCGCCTGGTGGCGAGCCACGCCGAGCGGATGCGTCGCATCGAGAGCGGCGAGCTCACCGTCGTCGGGGTCAACCGCTTCGCCGAGGCGCTGCCCTCGCCGCTCGAGGGCGAGGGCTCGATCCTCAAGGTCGACCCCGCCGTCGAGACCGAGACGATCGCCGACGTGGAGGCGTGGCGGGCGCAGCGCGACCAGGACGCCGTGGCCCGAGCCCTCGACGAGCTGCGCCGGGTGGCCGGCACCGACGAGAACATCATGCCGGCCACGATCGCCCTGGCCCACGCCGGTGGCACCACCGGTGAGTGGGCGGGTGCGCTGCGCGACGTGTTCGGCGAGTTCCGGGCCCCCACCGGCGTGGCGGCCGCCGCCGGCGCCGCGGGCGGCAGCGACGGACTCCGCCAGCTGGCCGAGCGGGTCCGGGCCCTGCCCGGCGGTCCGCCTCGCATGCTCGTCGCCAAGCCCGGCCTCGACGGGCACAGCAACGGGGCCGAGCAGATCGCCGTCGCTGCTCGCGACGCCGGGCTGGAGGTCATCTACCAGGGCATCCGCCTCACCCCCGAGCAGATCGCGTCGGTGGCCGTCGACGAGGACGTCGACGTCATCGGGCTGTCGATCCTGTCGGGCAGCCACCTCGAGCTCGTCCCCGAGGTGGTCCGGCTCACCCGGGCGCAGGGCGTCACCGCGCCGATCGTGGCCGGCGGCATCATCCCCGAGGAGGACCGGCCGAAGCTGCTCGAGGCGGGCGTCCACGCCGTCTACACCCCGAAGGACTTCGAGCTGTCGCGGATCATGGCGGAGATCGTCGACCTGGCCGTCAGCCAGCGGGCCTGATCGCACTACGCTCCCGCCGATGGCCGGGCAGGGACGGGGCGAGGAGGGGGCAGGCGAGCTGCCCGTCGACTCGTCGCTGCTCGACCCCACGAGCGGGCTGTACGCCGAGCCGTTCTTCCTGGCCACCGTCAGCTGGCGGCTCGGGGCCTGCCGTCGCGTGCTGCGCCCCCTCGCCGTCGTGCTGCTCGAGGTGGTCGACGGCCTCCCCGACGGGCCGGTGGTCCCGTCCGACCCCAACGTGGTGGCGGCGGTGATGCGCCAGACGCTGCGGGCCAGCGACGTCGGGGCCCGCCTCTACGACGGCGCCTACGGCCTCATGCTCGAGGACACGCCCGAGGACGGCGCCGTCTGGGCGGTCGAGCGATTCCGCCGCCGGCTCGACACGCGGCCCGGCGCGCGGGTGCTGCGGGCCGGGGTGGCCTGCTACCCGGGGCAGGCGCTCACCGCGGTGGAGATGATGGCCGGCGCCCGCCGGGCCCTGGCCGCCGCCCGCGAGTGGCCACGGGACCGCATCGAGGTGGCGGTCGGCGAGCCCTAGGGGGCCCGCATCGCGAAGCAGCGGTCCGACAGCTCGCCGAACGCGTACTCGTCGTAGAGGCCCCCGAACATCGCTCGGGTGCGCTCGGTCCAGGCCAGCGCCTCGGGGGTGGAGATGCGGCGGTGCACCTGCAGCACGCCCCCCTCGAACACCCGGTACTCGGCCCACGTGCCGGGGTAGTCCTTCACGCAGGCCACCTCGATCCAGGGCCGCGCACCGGTGGCCGGGATGAACCGGACCCGGTTGCGGTGGGTGTGGCCGGCCGCGTACCCGAGGATCGCCGGGCGCCGGGCCACCACCTCGATCAGCCGCTCCGAGTCGTCGGGGTGGATCCCGAAGTAGGTGGCGGGCCGCTCCGCCGCGGTGGGGCTCCACACGTGGTGGTGCCCGAGGACGAGGACGGGCCGGTCGGCCTCCGCGGCCAGCGCGTCGAGCCACTCCAGCTGCTCGGCGTCCACCCCGCCCGAGGCCATGCCCGGGATCGTGGTGTCGAGCAGCGCGATCGTGAGGCCCGGCACGTCGCGCCGCTGCGGACCGGAGGGGGCGAAGGTCTGGTGCCGGTAGGCGTCGTGGTTCCCGCGCACGTGCAGGAGGCGCTCCCCGAACGCCGTGCCGTAGGCCCGGAGGAAGGCGGCGTACTCCTCCTCGGTGCCCTCCGAGGTGAGGTCGCCCTTGACCACCACGAGGTCCGGGTCGAGCGCCGTGATCTCGCTGATCGCCCCCCGGTTCATCAGCTCGGGGTACGGCTCGCTGCCCGGGGGCACGCTGAACACCGGGCCGCCCTCGTGGCCCTCCATCAGCCCGGCGACCACCTCCCCGAAGTGCACGTCGTTCACCGTGGCCACCGTGGCGAGGCGCTCGCCCAGGCGCGGCAGGGTGCGGAGCGCGAAGCCCTCGATCTCGTAGGGGGTGTCGGGCGTCAGGCCGTCGTAGCGGCGCACCTCCAGCCCCTCGTGGACGACCGCCTCGTCGTCGGCGACGGTGGTGAGCTCCGGACCCCGTCGGGTCATGCCTCGACCACGACCGACCCGACGACCTTGTCGTGCCAGGTCTGCCGGCGCTTGTCCCAGATGGCCCACAGGTAGCCGAGGCCGCAGATGTTGCCGGAGATGAACGCCGAGAACAGGTAGCGGCCGAGGGCGCGGCCGGTGCCGATCACCTGGCCGGTGGTGGCGTCGACGACCTTCACGCCGGTGGCTCGCTTGCCGAGGGTCTGCCCCGACCGGCCGACCGTCAGCGTGTGGTAGAGCACCACGGCGGCCAGCGCGGCGAGCAGCAGCACCGTGAACAGCAGCCAGGTGCTCGTGGTGGGCACCTCGCACAGCCCGGTGAACGGCCCGTCGGGGTCGCGGTTGCCGAACCGGTCGACCCGGCACTGCTCGATCTTCGTGTCCCCCGTCGCCAGCGCCACCACCGCCGGGATGACGAGCAGGCCGAGGAGGAGGCCGTCGATGAGCACCGCCCCGAGCCGCCGCCACACGCTGGCGAACGGGGGGAGCGGCGCCGCCGGCACGCCGTAGGTGGCGTGGTACCCCGGGGGCGGGGGCGGCGCGCCGTACGACGGGGGCGGCGGCGGGGGGTAGCCGCTGGGGGGCGGCGGAGGCGGGTTGGAGCCGGGGGGCGGGGGCAGATCGCT
>DATGRC010000154.1:0-16631 GCA_035303865.1 Acidimicrobiales bacterium | reverse complement strand
GCGAGATCCCCTCGAACTGCGCCCCATCCCGAAGCGTGGTGTCGAAGATCTCCACCGAGGGAGGCAACGGGAGCTCAGCCATGCGAGGCCTCCGGGGGCAGGAAGCACCGGGCGCGTCGGCACCGAGCACCGGCGGGGGGCGTGGGGGGCAGAGGCTTCCGCCGGAGCCCCCCACACCGGCGGAGGGCGGCTCCGCCGCCCCGGAGCCGACGAGCCCTCAGCACGGCGGCCGACCGGCCGCCGCACGAGACGGCTCGAGCGGAAGGCTCCGCCTTCCGCTCGACTACCGACACAGCTCCACCCAGTCCTTGTAGCGGTCGACCTGGCCGCGGACGACCTTGGCGTACTCCTGACCGATCGCCGTGGTGATCGGGCCGGGGCAGGGGATCTCGCGGTCGTCGACGGAGGAGACGGCCGACACCTCGGCGGCGGTGCCGACGACGAACATCTCGTCGGCCACGTACAGGTCGCTGCGGGTGAGGTCGCCGAAGACGATCTCGATGTCCATGTCGGCGGCCATCTGCATCACCGTGTGCTGGGTGATGCCCTCGAGCGCGCCGGCGGACAGCGGCGGGGTGATCACCCGGCCGCCGCGGGCCACGAAGACGTTCTCGCCGGTGCACTCGGAGACGAGGCCCTGCGGGTTGAGCATGATCGCCTCGTCGTAGCCGGCCTTCAGGGCCTCCACCTTGGCGAGGGAGGAGTTCACGTAGTTGCCGGTGGTCTTGGCCGCCGGCGGCATCGTGTTGTGGTCGTGGCGGGTCCAGCTGCTGATCTTCATGCGGACGCCCTTGGTGAGGGCGTCGTCGCCGAGGTAGGCCCCCCACGGCCAGCAGGCGATGGCGACGTCGACCGAGCAGGGCAGCGTGTTCAGGCCCATCTCGCCGTAGCCGTAGTAGGCGATCGGCCGGATGTAGGCGCTGGGCAGCCCGGAGGCGGCCACCGTGTCCTTGGTGGCCTGGATGATCTCCTCGACCGTGTAGGGGATCTCCATGCCGAGGATCTGGGCCGACCGGAACAGGCGCTCGATGTGGTCGGTGAGGCGGAAGATGCCCGGGCCCTGGTCGGTCTCGTAGGCGCGGATGCCCTCGAACACGCCCATGCCGTAGTGCAGCGTGTGCGTGAGCACGTGGATGCGGGCCTCGTCCCACGGGATGAGCTCGCCGTTCATCCAGATCTTCTCGGTCGGGGTGATGGGCATCGTGCGTTCCTTCTTCCGGTGCGGGCGCGGCGGCGCTAGAGGCGGGCGGCGACCTTGTCGCCGATCTCGGAGGTGGTGCCGGTGAGCGAGGCGGTGTCGGCGCAGGCCTTGCGGATGCGCTCGGCGGCGTCCGCCTCGCCCAGGTGGTCGAGCATCATCGCCGCCGACAGGATGGCGGCGACGGGGTTGGCCTTCTGCTGGCCGGCGATGTCGGGCGCCGAGCCGTGGACGGGCTCGAACATCGACGGGCCGGTGCGGTCGGGGTTCAGGTTGCCGGAGGCGGCGAACCCGATCCCCCCGGCTACCGCGCCGCCGAGGTCGGTGAGGATGTCGCCGAAGAGGTTGTCGGTGACGATCACGTCGTACTGCTGGGGCGACTGCACGAAGTAGATGCAGGCCGCGTCGACGTGGTTGTAGGCGGTGGTGACGTCGGGGTGCTCGGCGGCCACCTCTTCGAAGGTGCGCTGCCAGAGGTCGCCGGCGAAGGTGAGGACGTTGGTCTTGTGGACCAGGGTGAGGTGCTTGCGCTCGCGCCTGGCGGCCAGCGCGAAGGCGTACCGGATGCAGCGCTCGACGCCCATGCGGGTGTTGACCGAGCCCTGGGTGGCGATCTCGTGGGGCGTGCCCTTGCGCAGCACGCCGCCCTCGCCGGCGTAGGAGCCCTCGGTGTTCTCCCGGATCACGACCATGTCGATGCCGTTCTCCGGGTAGGTGAACGGCCGCTGGTTGATGTACTGGTCGAGCTCGAAGCGCATCTTGAGCAGGAGCCCCCGCTCGATGACGCCCGGCGGCACCTCGGGGGTGCCGACCGCGCCGAGCAGCAGGGCGTCGAGGCCCCGCCACTCCTCGAGGACCTCGTCGGGCAGGACGGTGCCGTCGCGCAGGTAGCGGGCGCCGCCCAGGTCGTACTCGACCGTGTCCAGCTCCACGCCGGCGGCGCGCACGACCTTGAGCGCCTCGGCGACGACCTCCGGACCGATGCCGTCGCCCCCGATGACTCCGACCTTGTGACCCACTGGTGCTCCCTCGCTAGAACGGAAAAACCGCCCACCTCGGGTGGACGGTCAGACAGCGCACGTCGAGCATCGACGTGCGCTACACGATGATGATTACGGCCTGAGCGGGCGCTGACATCACTGGAAGTGTCCCCTTCGCCCGCGGCGGGCGTCAAGGCGGATGCCCGCCGGGCCGGCGAGCGGGAGCGCGGCGCCCTCCGTCGCTAACGTGACGCCGCAACCGCCGTCCCGTGGAGGGCAGCGCGGATGATCTACGCCGTCGCGGACTTCGAGCTCGACACCCGCTCCTTCGAGCTGCGCCGCACCACGGGCGAGGTGGTCGCCGTCGAGCCCCAGGTGTTCGACGTCGTGCGGCACCTCGTCGAGCACGCCGACCGGCTCGTCACGAAGGAGGAGCTGCAGGACGCGGTGTGGGGCACCCGGTTCGTGACGGAGTCGGCGGTGACCTCGCGGATCAAGAGCGCCCGCCGGGCGCTCGACGACGACGGGCGGGCCCAGCGGATCATCCGCACCGTGCACGGGCGGGGCTACCGGCTGGTCGCCGAGGTCGGCACCCGCGAGGACGCGGGAGGTCGGGGACGCCGGCCGGGCGCCGCCATCGTCGCCCACCGCCGCCGGGGCGGGGCCGGGCATCCTCGAGCGCGATCGGGAGCTCGGCGTGCTCGAGGCCGCGCTCGCCGACGCCGAGGGCGGGCAGGGGTCGGTGGTCCTCGTCGCCGGGGAGGCGGGCATCGGCAAGACCGCGCTCGTGTGGGCCCTGGCCGAGCGGGCCCGCGCCCGAGGGGCGCGGGTGCTGGTGGGCGGCTGCGACGACCTGACCACGCCGCGCACGCTGGGGCCGCTGCGCGACGTGGCCGCCGAGCTCGACCCGGCGCTGGCTGACGCCCTCGCCCGGGGGGTCGGGCTCGACGACGTGCTCAACCTCCTGCCGGGCGCGCTCGCCAGCGGCACGACCGTGCTGGTGCTCGAGGACCTGCACTGGGCCGACGACGCCACCCTCGATCTCGTGCGCTTCCTCGGGCGCCGTGCTGGTGCGCTGCCGACGGTGCTGGTGCTGACCGATCGGGCCGCCGCCACCGAGGAGGGCCGAGGGCTGCGGCGCCTCCTGGGCAGCCTGACCGGCAGCGCCGTCCACCGCCTCGAGCTGGCCCCGCTGTCGCTGCGGGCGGTGGCCGCGCTGGCCGGCGAGGGCGGTCCCGCTCCCGCGGACGTGTTCGCCGTCACCCGGGGCAACCCGTTCTTCGTCGCCGAGGTGCTGGCCGCCGGCGACCTCGCCGTGCCCCCGACGGTGCGCGACGCCGTGCTCGCCCGTGTCGACGCGCTCGGCGCACCGGCGCGCGAGCTGGTGGCGGCGATCTCGGTCATGCCCTACCGGATCGACCGCTGGCTGCTCGACGCGATCGCCGCCGACCTCGGGGTGGAGGCCGACGCAACCGTGGCGGAGGCGGAGGCGGCCGGCGTGCTGGCCTGCGACGAGGCGCTCGCCTGGTTCCGCCACGAGCTGGTCCGCCAGGCCGTCGAGGGGGCGCTCGCGACGACAGCGCGGCTCCGCGCCCACCAGCGGGCGCTCGCCCTCCTCGCCGGCCACGGCGACGCCGAGCCGGCCCGATTGGTCCACCACGCGGCGCACGCGCGCGATCCCGACGCCGTCGCCGCACATGCGCCCGCCGCCGCCGCAGAGGCGCTCGGCCTCGGCGCCTACTCGCAGGCCGTCCACCACCTGGAGCTGCTCCTCGCCACCCCCGGCCCGCTCCCCGACCAGGTGGTGGCCTCGGCGGGGAGCGACCTGGCGTACGCCCACGACGCGCGCAACGACTTCGAGCGCTCCGACCGCTGGGGGCGGACGGCGGTGGAGGCCGCCGAGCGGGCCGGCGACCCCGCGGTGCTCGTGCGGGCCCTCGTCCGCTTCGGCCGAACCGTCTACTGGTCGCAGGGCCCTCGAGCCGCGGCCGAGGTGGTCGACCGGGCGATGGCCATCGCCGAGCTGCTGGAGGACCCCGGCCCCCGAGCCGCGATCCACGCGGAGCAGCCCCGCGCCCGCAGCGACCTCGTGGAGGTGGGCCCGGTGGCCGAGCCCGACCCTCGCACCCTGACCCACGCCGAGCGGTCCCTCGCCCTCGCCGAGGAGCTCGGCAGCCGCTACCTGCGGGGCCACGCCCCCCAGTACCGCGGGACGGGCCGCCTCGCCGTCGGTGACCCCCGGGGCCGCGACGACCTGGCCGCGGCGGTGGCCGACGCCCGCCTCGACCCCCGCGACGAGCTCCCGGTGCGGGCCTGCGTGAACGCGGCCGGCGCCACGTTCCGGTTCGGGCGCCTCGACGACGCCGAGCGCTACGTCGAGCTGGGCCTCTCCCTGGCCGACGGCAGCGAGTTCACTGCCGGGGCCTACCGGCTCGAGCTCACCCTCCAGGGCATCCGGCTCAGTCGGGGCGACTGGGACGACGCCGAGGTCGGCCTTCGGGCACTCGTGGCGTGGCCGGGCGATCCCGGCCTCATGCAGCCGCTCGCGGCGGGGCTCCTGGCCCGGCTCCTCGCCCGACGTGGCCGGGTGGACGACGCCCGCGCGGTCCTCGCCCCCGTGGCCCAGCGGGCGGCGGGGTCGCCGGAGATCGCCCTGGTCGGCCCCACCTCAGCCGCCGCGGTGGAGCTGGCCTGGCTGGCCGGGGAGGCCGACGCGATGCCGGCGCTCGCCGCCCCCGCGCTGGCCCTCGCGAGGGAGGTGGGGCACCGCACGAGCGCGTCCGAGCTGTGCCGCTACCTCCAGCGGGCCGGTCACGCCGTCGCCGTCCCCGACGACCCGGTCCACCCGTGGGCGCCGGGCCTGGCCGGGCGCTGGGCGGAGGCCGCCGCGGCGTGGGCGGCCCGGGGTCACCGCTACGAGCGGGCGCTCGAGCTGGCGACGTCAGCTGACGAGTGCGCGGTGGCTGAGGGCCTCGACGAGCTGCACGCCCTCGGTGCGGCGGGGAGCCTGGCCGTCGTCGCGCCGGAGCGCTGAGCGCGGCCGCGTCTGGCAGGCTCCAGGGATGGCTGGCGATGTGGACGTGGTGGTGGTCGGGGCCGGGTTCGCGGGGCTGATGGCGGCTCGGCGCCTGGCCGAGGCGGGTCGCTCGGTGGTGGTGCTCGAGGCCCGGGACCGGGTGGGTGGGCGCACCGAGACGATCGAGGTGGACGGGATCCCCCTCGACATCGGCGGCCAGTGGGTCGGCCCCACCCAGGACCGGCTCTACGCGCTGGCGGCGGAGGTCGGGGTCGAGACGTACCCGCAGCACGACGAGGGCCTCACCGTGGTCCTGCGCGACGGGCAGGCCAGCCGGGTGGGGCACCTGGCCGAGGCCTTCTCGGACGAGGTGCTGACCGACTACCTGACCGGCGTCGCCGCCCTCGAGGAGCTGGCCGCCACCGTGCCCGTCGACGCGCCGTGGGCGGCACCCGACGCGGCGGCGCTCGACGGCCAGACCCTCGAGAGTTGGACGGCCACCGGCTTCCAGACCGACGGCGCCCGAGACCTGCTGCGCCTCGGCGTGCAGGCCGTGTTCGCCACCGAGCCGGCCAACCTGTCCGTGCTGCACTGGTGCTTCTACGTGGCCTCCGCTGGCAGCTGGGACCTGCTCACCGAGACCACCGGCGGGGCCCAGCAGGACCGCTTCGTCGGCGGCACCCGCGGCCTGTCCGAGGGCCTGGCCGGGCTCGCCCGGAGCGCCGGCGCCGAGATCCGCCTCGGCGCCCCGGTGCGGCGGATCGAGCAGACCGACGCCGGGGTCGTCGTCCACGCCGACACGGGGTCGGTGGCCGCCGAGCGGGTGGTGGTGGCGGTGCCGCCGGTGCTCGCCGCCCGGATCGACCACGCCCCGCCGCTGCCACCGGCCCGCGACCAGCTCACCCAGCGGATGCCGGCCGGGTCGGTCATCAAGTTCCACGTGGTCTACGACGCGCCCTGGTGGCGAGACGAGGGGCTCTCGGGTCAGGTCCTCGCCGTCGGCGACCTGATCGACGTCACCTTCGACGGCTCCCCGCCCGACGGCAGCCGCGGCGTGATCACTGGGTTCTTCGAGGGCGCCCAGGCGATCCGGGCCGAGGCGATGGGCGAGGCCGGACGCCGCGCCCACCTCGTCGAGGTGCTGACCCGGGCGCTCGGCCCGCAGGCGGGGTCGCCCCGCGCCTACGTGGACCGCAGCTGGAGCGCCGAGCCGTGGACCCGGGGCTGCTACGGCGCCCACCTCCCGCCCGGCGCCTGGACGCAGCTCGGCCCAGCGCTGCGACCGCCCGTCGGGCGGGTCCACTGGGCCGGCACCGAGACCGCCGAGCGGTGGATGGGCTACATCGACGGCGCCCTCGAGTCCGGCGAGCGGGCCGCCGCCGAGGTGCTCGCCGAGCTGGGGTAGGGCCATGTGCGACTCCCTGTGCCTCGTGCGCCCCGACGGGACGCTCTTCGCCAAGAGCAGCGATCGCGCCGTGGGCGAGGTCCAGGTCGTCGAGTGGCACCCGCCCCGACCCGCCGGGGGGACGCTGCGCACGCAGTACCTCGAGGTCGACGACGCGGGCGCGTGCGCGGTGGTCGGCTCCCGGCCGACGTGGCTGTGGGGCTTCGAGCACGGCGTGAACGAGCACCGGGTGGCCATCGGCAACGAGCGGGTCTGGACCACCGACGACCCGACCGCCGCGCCGCCGGCGCTCATCGGCATGGACCTCGTGCGCCTGGGGCTCGAGCGGGCCACCAGCGCGGCCGAGGCGATCGACGTCATGACCGCGCTCCTCGAGCGCCACGGCCAGGGCGGGGCGGCCGAGTCCCCTGGCGGCGAGCCGTACTGGTCCTCGTTCCTCGTCGCCGACCCCGCCGAGGCGTGGGTGCTGGAGACGAGCGGGACGAGCTGGGCGGCCCGGCGCACCGGCGCGGGCGGCGGCGTGGCCATCTCCAACCGCCTTTCCCTCGGCGACGACTGGGACCGGGCGTCCGCCGACGTCGCCGCCGGGGAGGCGTTCGAGGACCGCCGAGACCGGGCCTGGGCCCCGATCGCCGACGTGCGCCTGGCCTGCACGCTGCCCGCGGTGGCCGGCCAGGACGCCACCCCCGGCGAGGTCGTCGGCGTGCTGCGCCACCACGGCGAGCGCCCCTGGGGGCGACCGGGCGACGACCCGGCCGACGTGAGCCCGCTGCCGCCGCCCGACATCGGCCCCGACGGCGCCGGGGTCACCGTGTGCATGCACGTGCGGGACTACCAGGTCACCGCGGCGTCGATGGTCTGCGACCTGCCCGCCGACCCGGATCGGCCGGTGCGGATCTGGACCTGCCTCGGCTCGCCGTGCGCCAGCGCCTACCTCCCCGTCCCCGGACCGGGTGAGGCGGGACTGCCGGCGCTGGGCGAGCCGGGCACCTGGGCCCGCTTCGACGCGCTGCGCCAGCAGGTGGAGGCCGACGACGGCGCGCTCGCCCGCGTCCGCGCCGTCCTCGGCCCCCTCGAGGCCGACCTGTGGCGGGCCGGCCGCACCGACTGGCCCGCCGTCGACGCCGCCCTGCGCGCCCTCGGCGTCTGACGCCCGCCCGCCCCGTCGAGCCGTTCTCGGGCCAGGAACCCGGGCATCGCCCGAAAACGAGCCCGAGAACGAACGACGCCACGGGCCGGGCGCCCCGCCCCCGACACCCCGTCGAGCCGTTCTCGGGCCAGGAACCCGGGCATCGCCCGAAAACCAGCCCGAGAACGGGTGGGGGCGGGCGCAGTAGCGTCGGCGGCGGGGGCAGACGCGCCACCAGAGGGGGACGACAGCGATGCGTACACCGCTCACGATCGGCGGGCACCTCGACCGGGCCGCGCTCGTGTACGGCGACCGGGTGGGGATCGTCGACGAGCCGTCGCCGCCGGGCGGGGGGCTCGGCCGGCTGACCTACCGGCGGGTGCGGGAGCTGGCCCGGGCCCAGGCGGCCGGGCTCGACGAGCGCGGCATCGGCGCGGGCGAGCGGGTGGCGGTCCTGTCCCAGAACAGCGGCCGCCTGCTCACCTCGTTCTTCGGGGTCAGCGGCTTCGGCCGGGTGCTCGTGCCGATCAACTTCCGCCTCTCGCCCGCCGAGGTGGCGTACATCGTCGAGCACTGCGGGGCGTCGATGCTGCTCGTCGACGCCGAGCTGGCCGACGTCGTCGCCGACCTGGACGTGCCCCACAAGGTCGTGATGGGCACCGACGCGGACGGCGAGGTCTTCGTCGAGGGCCGCGAGCCCGAGCCGTGGGACGACCCCGACGAGGACGCCACCGCCACGATCAACTACACGAGCGGCACGACGGCCCGCCCCAAGGGCGTGGAGATGACGCACCGCAACCTCTGGACCAACGCCGCGATCTTCGGCTGGCACACCGGGGTGTCCGACCGGGACGTCTACCTGCACACGCTGCCGATGTTCCACTGCAACGGCTGGGGCATGCCCTATGCGCTCGCCGCCATGGGCGCCCCGCAGGTGGTGCTGCGCAAGGTCGACGGCGCCGAGATCCTGCGGCGCATCGAGGAGCACGGCGTCACGCTCCTGTGCGGGGCGCCGGCCGTGGTCAACATGGTCCTCGACGCCGCCCAGACCTGGGACGGCCCGATCCCCGGTCACGGCCGGACCCGCATCGTGGTGGCGGGGGCGCCGCCGCCCACCCGCACGATCGAGCGGGTGGAGACCGAGCTGGGCTGGGAGCTCATCCAGATCTACGGGCTCACCGAGACGGCGCCGCTGCTCACGATCAACCGGGCCCCGCAGGAGTGGGACGACCTGTCCCCCACCGAGCGGGCCACCCGCCTGTCGCGCGCCGGGGTGCCGGCGGTGGGCATCGAGCTGGCGATCAGCGACCAGGGCGAGGTCCTCGCCCGCGGCAACCACGTGCTCAAGAGCTACTGGGCCCAGCCCGACGCCACCGCCGACGCGCTGGTGGGCGGCTGGTTCCACACCGGCGACGGGGGCTCGATCGACGAGGGCGGCTACCTCACGATCAGCGACCGCAAGAAGGACGTGATCATCACCGGCGGCGAGAACGTGTCGTCGATCGAGGTGGAGGACTGCCTCTTCTCGCATCCGGCCGTGGCCGAGGTCGCCGTGATCGGCGTCCCCGACGAGCGCTGGGGCGAGACGGTCAAGGCGCTCGTCGTCCTGGCCGACGGGCAGCAGGCCACCGAGGAGGAGCTGCGGGCGTGGTGCAAGGAGCGGCTCGCCGGCTACAAGTGCCCCACCTCGGTCGAGCTCCGCACCGAGCTGGCCCGCACCGCCACCGGCAAGCTCCAGAAGTTCAAGCTCCGGGCGCCCTACTGGGAGGGCCGCGACCGCCAGGTGAGCTGACGGCGCCGGGCACTAGCCTTGATCGGCTATGGCTCAGACCCATCACCTCTCGCAGAAGGCCTACGACCGCCTGAAGGCGGAGTACGAGGAGCTGACCACGGTCGGGCGCGTCGACATCGCCCGGAAGATCGAGGCCGCCCGCGAGCTGGGCGACCTGAAGGAGAACGGCGACTACCACGCCGCCAAGGACCAGCAGGGCCAAATGGAGGCCCGCATCCGCCAGCTGAAGGCGATGCTCGACAACGCGGAGATCGTGGAGGGCGCCGACGGCGACGTCGTCGAGCCGGGCTGCGTGGTGGAGATCCGCTACGTGGGCGACGACGACACCGAGAAGTACCTCTACGGCTCGGTCGAGGAGGAGGGCCAGGGCTACGACATCGTGAGCCCGGGCTCGCCGCTCGGGGAGGCCATCGTCGGCAAGAAGGTCGGCGACAAGGTGACCTACACGTCGCCCACCGGCGCCACCCTCGAGGTCGAGGTCGTCGGCATCGAGTGAGCCCGCCACCGGGCGGTGCGAGGCGACCGGCGGCTACGGGCCGGCGGTGGCAGCCTCGATCCGGCGGGCGGCGTCGACCACCAGCGGCCCGAACCGGGGGCCGGGGTCGTCCCCCAGGCGGTTCACGGGACCGCTGACCGACACCGCGGCCACCGTGGCCCCCTGGGCGTCGCGCACGGGCGCCGACACCGACGCCACCCCCTCCTCCCGCTCGGCCACCGAGGCGGTCCAGCCGTGGGGGCCGACCTCGCCGAGCAGGACGCGCGCCGCGCTGCCGGCGGTGAGCGGGAGGCGGGCCCCGACCGGCACGATCGTGCGCAGCTCGCGGGTGGACTCGAGCGACTCCACGCAGACCCGCTCGGCGCCGTCGCGCACGAACAGCTGCACGGACTCGCCGGTCTCGCCGTGGAGCCAGGCCAGCGCCGGGCGGGCCGCGGTCCACACCGGGATCGCCTCGGCGGCGGCGTGGCCGAGGCCGATGAGCCGCAGCCCGAGGGTGAACCGGCCCTCGCCGTCGCGCCGCAGCAGCCCGTGGGCCTCGAGGGCCACGGCCAGGCGGTGGGCGGTGGGGCGGGCCAGGCCGGTGGCCCCCACGAGCTCGGCCAGGGACCGGGGCGCCTCGGCCACCGCGCCGAGCACGGCCATGGCCTTGTCCAGCACGCCGACACCGCTTACACTGTCCACGAAGCGAGACTACTGTCTCACTATGTAAGACACAAGCACGTGACCGTGCTCCGCACCCCAACCGCCGCACCCGGCAGCGAGGAACGCCCATGGGCAAGACGCTCTCGGAGAAGGTCTGGGACCGCCACGTCGTCCACTCGGCGCCCGGCGAACCGGACCTGCTCTACATCGACCTCCACCTCGTCCACGAGGTGACGAGCCCGCAGGCCTTCGACGGGCTCCGCCTGGCCGGCCGCCGGGTCCGCCGCCCGGACCTCACCGTCGCCACGGCCGACCACAACGTCCCCACCGAGGGCATCGACCAGCCGGTGGCCGACCCGATCTCGGCCAAGCAGCTCGAGGTCCTGGCCGCCAACACGGCCGAGTTCGGCGTCACCCACTACGGGATGGGCAACCCCAAGCAGGGCATCGTCCACGTCATCGGCCCCGAGCAGGGCCGCACCCTGCCGGGCATGACGATCGTGTGCGGCGACAGCCACACCTCCACCCACGGGGCGTTCGGCGCGCTGGCCTTCGGGATCGGCACCAGCGAGGTGGAGCACGTCCTCGCCACCCAGACCCTCCCGCAGCAGCGGCCGGGCACGATGGCCGTCACCGTGGAGGGCGACCTGCCCGAGGGGGCCACGGCCAAGGACATCATCCTCGCCATCATCGGGCGCATCGGCACCGGCGGCGGGATCGGCTCGATCATCGAGTACCGGGGCAGCGCCATCCGCGCCCTGTCGATGGAGGGCCGGATGACCGTCTGCAACATGTCGATCGAGGCCGGCGCCAAGGCCGGGCTCATCGCCCCCGACGACGTCACCTTCGCCTACCTCGAGGGCCGCGAGCACGCCCCCAAGGGCCGGCTGTGGGAGGAGGCGGTCGAGGACTGGCGCACGCTGACCACCGACCCCGACGCCACCTTCGACAAGGAGGTGGTGATCGACGCCGCCACGATCACCCCGCACGTCTCCTGGGGGACGAACCCCGCGCAGGTGATCCCGCTCGACGGCGTGGTCCCCTCCCCCGACGAGTTCGCCGACCCCAGCGAGCGCGACGCCGCCGCCCGGGCCCTCGAGTACATGGACCTCGCGCCCGGCACCCCGATGCGGGAGGTGAAGGTGGACACGGTGTTCATCGGCTCGTGCACGAACTCCCGCATCGAGGACCTGCGGGCCGCGGCCAAGGTGGTCGAGGGCCGCAAGGTGGCCGACGGGGTCCGCACCCTCGTCGTGCCCGGCTCCTTCGCCGTGAAGCACCAGGCCGAGGCCGAGGGCCTCCACGAGGTGTTTCGGGCCGCCGGCTTCGACTGGCGCGAGCCGGGCTGCTCGATGTGCCTGGCCATGAACCCCGACAAGCTCGCCCCCGGCGAGCGGGCCGCCTCCACGAGCAACCGCAACTTCGAGGGCCGCCAGGGTCGCGGCGGCCGCACCCACCTCGTCTCCCCCGCCGTCGCCGCCGCCACGGCGATCGCCGGTCACTTCGCACTGCCAGAGGATCTCGCCTGATGGAACCCGTCCGCATCGTCCAGGGCACCGCGGTGCCGCTCGACCGCTCCGACGTCGACACCGACCAGATCATCCCGGCCGAGTGGCTGAAGCGCGTCGAGCGCACCGGCTTCGGGCAGGGCCTCTTCTCGTCGTGGCGGGACGACCGCAGCTTCGTCCTCAACGACGAGCGCTTCGCCGGAGCCACGATCCTCGTGGCCGGGCCGAACTTCGGGACCGGCTCGTCCCGGGAGCACGCCGTGTGGGCGATCCAGCAGTACGGCTTCCAGGCGGTGATCAGCCCCCGCTTCGCCGACATCTTCCGGAACAACGCCACGAAGAACGGCCTCGTGCCGGTCGAGGTGACCCCCGAGGTCGGCCAGCAGCTCCTGCGGGCCGTCGAGGCCGACCCGTCGCTCGAGCTCACGATCGACGTCGACCGCCGCACGCTGTCGGCTCCCGCCATCGGGCTCGAGGCCGAGTTCCCGCTCTCCGACGCCGTGCGGGAGCGGTTCCTCGAGGGCCTCGACGACATCGGCCTCACCCTCCGGGTGGAGGACCGCATCACCGCCTACGAGGCGCAGCGGCCGGCCTGGCTGCCCTCCGCCTCCTGACCGGGGACCGGGGGCGTCAGCCGGTGAACGCCGGCCGCACCGGCTCGTAGACCCACCGCTGGAAGAGGTCCTCGAGGTCCTGGCCGCTCACCGACTCGGCCAGGGCCACGAGGTCCTCGGTCGACGCGGTGGCGCCGCGGTGGTCCTCGACCCAGCGGCGCAGGATCGTGAAGAAGGCCTCGTCGCCGACCGCCTCCCGCAGGGCCTGGAGAGCCATCCCACCCCGCCAGTAGACGGAGGTGACGAACAGCTCGTCCGGTC
Organism: Acidimicrobiales bacterium; assembly: GCA_035303865.1. Lineage (GTDB taxonomy): Bacteria > Actinomycetota > Acidimicrobiia > Acidimicrobiales > VFJN01 > VFJN01. The sequence continues at coordinate 3,587 of DATGRC010000154.1, read as the reverse complement.
CCGGGTCGCCCGGCGGGATGGCCAGGTCGGCGCCGGACCCGACGAGGCCCCGGGCCCGCTCGGCGGTGGTCGGCCCGCCGGTGCGCTCGGACCAGATCCACTCGGCGAAGGTGGCGAACCCCTCGTTCAGCCAGATGTCCCGCCAGCTGGCCGGGCTGACGAGGTTCCCCACCCACTGGTGGGCCAGCTCGTGGAGGAGGATGTCGTCGGCGCCGCGGCCGCGCGAGGCCACGTCGCGGCCGATGATCGTGAGGGTCTGGGTCTCGAGGGCGAAGCCGAGCGGCTCGTCCACGGCGACGACGCCGTAGGCCTCGAAGGGGTACGGGCCGAACACGTCGTCGAGCACGTCGATCATCTCGACGGTGCGCTCGGTGGCCACCCGGGCCTGGTCGGCGAGGGAGCGGTGGAAGGCGTGGCGGATCACGGTGTCACCCAGCCGGCCGGCGTCGACGAGCTCGAAGTCCCCGATGGCCACCTGGACGAGGTAGCTGGCCATGAGGTCGCGGGCCTCGTAGGTCCAGGTCCGCACCCCGTCGCCGTCCTCGGGCTCGCCGGCGAGGAGGCCGTTGGCCACCACCACCTGGTCGGCGGGGGCGGTCACCGTGAACGTGTAGGTGGCCTTGTCGGTCGGGTGGTCGTTCACCGGGAAGAAGGTGGCCGCCCCGGAGGGCTCGGACACGACGTAGGCCTCGCGCCCGTCGGTCTGCCAGCCGACGTCGAAGAGCCCGGTGCCCTCGGACACCGGGGTGGGGCGACCGCCGTAGGCCACGGTGGCCACGAAGGGCCGGCCGGCGGGCAGCACCTCGGCCGGGGTGATCGTGAGCTCGCGCCCGACGTGGTCGAAGGCGGCCGGGGCGCCGTCCACCGCGACGGCCTCGACGTCGAGCCCGACGAGGTCCAGGTTGAACCGGGCCAGGTCCACCTCAGCGGTGGCCGTGACCGTGGTGCGCCCCTCGAGGGCGCCCTCGTCGGCCAGCCACGTGAGCTCGAGGTGGTAGTGCTCGACGTCGTAGCCGCCGTTGCCAAGCTGGGGGAAGTAGGGGTCCCCCACCCCGTCGGCCCCGGCCTCCCCCACCGGCGGCGCCTCGGTGGCGGTGGTCGTCGACGGGACCGTGGTGGTGACCCCGGCGGCGCGGTCGCGCGCCGAGCCGTCGTCGCGCACCGCCCAGACGACGGTGGCGGCGAGGGCCAGGGCGACCAGGGCCGCGAGGACCCCGGCCGCCCAGCCCCGCTTCATCGTGGCGGTGGGACGGGCGTCAGCCCAGCGCGCCCGGGCACTTCATGAACACGCTCATGATGTCCGAGAGCAGCTCGGGGTCCTCGGTCATGGCGTCCTCGCCCTGCGTCAGCATCGTGACGAAGAGCCGGCGGACCATGCTCTTGTCGAACGCGTCGGCGAGGCACTCGCGGGTCTCGTCGTCGATCGAGTCGTCCTCGGCCATCGACTGGGTGAACAGGCCGGCGAGGTCGAGGCAGCCCTCGAAGCCGTCGACGACGCCGTTGGCCTCGTCCTCGGAGAGGTTCTCGGGGAACGGGGCGCCCTCCTCGCTGCCGAAGGACTCGGGGGTGAGGCCCAGCTCCTCGAGCCGGTCCACGCCGAGCTCCTCCACGAGGGAGGTGACCACGCAGCGGGCGTCGTCCTCGGTGAGCGGCTCAGCGTCCTCCGGGTCGAACTCGGCCATGGCAGCGTCCACGAACTCCTGCTCGGGGCCGGAGAGGTCGCCGGAGCCACCTCCATCGTCGTCGCCGCAGGCCGCGGCGAGCACCAAGAGGGACGAAAGGGCGATGGAGGTCAGCTTGCGCATGGCGGGAGACGCTACCGCGCGCCGGGGGTGCGCACGCCAACCCCGGCGCGCCGTCGTCACGGCTCGTGGCGGGCGACGAGCTGGGTGGCGGCCCGCTGGCGGTTCACCGCGCTGACCACCGCCCGCAGCGAGGCGGTGAGGATGCTCTCGTCCACGCCCACGCCCCAGCGGACCTCGCCGTCGGCGTCCTGGGTCTCGACGTAGGCCACCGCGTTGGCGTCGGTGCCGGAGGTGAGCGAGTGCTCGCTGTAGTCGAGCACCTCGAGGTCCACGCCGAGGTCGGCCTGGAGGGCGGCCACGAACGCGGCGAGCGGCCCGTTGCCCTCGCCGGTGACCGTGCGGTGCTCGCCGTCGACGATGAGCTGGGCGGTGACCGTCGAGCCCCGCTCGCCCGTGGTGGTCTCGTGGGAGACGAGCTGCACCGGGGCCTCGGGGTCGAGGTAGGTGCGCTCGAAGGCGGACCACATCTCGGCCGGGGAGATCTCGGTGCCCGTGTCCTCGGTGATGTGCTGGATCGTCTGCGAGAACTCGATCTGCAGCCGGCGGGGCAGGTCGTAGCCGTGCTCGGTGTGCATCACGTAGGCGACGCCGCCCTTGCCGGACTGGCTGTTCACCCGGATCACGGCCTCGTAGGTGCGGCCCACGTGCGCCGGGTCGATCGGGAGGTAGGGCACGCCCCACTCCTCGTAGTCCTTACCGCCCGGCCCCGAGTAGAGCGCCTCCAAGCCCTCCTCGATGGCGTCCTGGTGGCTGCCGGAGAAGGAGGTGTAGACGAGGTCGCCCACGTAGGCGTGGCGGGGGTGTACGGGCAGGCGGTTGCAGTACTCGGCCACCCGGCGCAGGGCGTCGATGTCGCTGATGTCCAGCTCGGGGTCCACACCCTGGCTGAACAGGTTGAGCGCCACGTTGACGAGGTCGAGGTTGCCGGTGCGCTCGCCGTTGCCGAACAGCGTGCCCTCGACGCGGTCGGCGCCGGCCATGATCCCGAGCTCGGCCGCGGCCACGCCGGTGCCCCGGTCGTTGCGGGGGTGCAGCGACAGGCACACCGAGGACCGGTTGGGCACGTTGCGGTGGAAGTACTCGATGACGTCGCCGTAGACGTTCGGCGTGTACATCTCCACGGTGGCCGGCAGGTACAGGATGATCTTGCGGTCCGGGTCCGGCTCGATGACGTCCATCACGGCCGAGCAGATCTCGATGGCGTAGTCCGGCTCGGTGCCGGTGAAGCTCTCGGGGCTGTACTCGTAGCGGACGAGCGTGCCCGGCACCTTGTCCTCCAGCTTGCGGCACAGCCGGGCCGCGTCGACCGCGATCTGGGTGATGCCGGGCTTGTCCAGCTTGAACACGACCCGGCGCTGGAGCACCGACGTCGAGTTGTAGAAGTGGACGATCGCCTGCTTGGCGCCCTTGAGGCTCTCGTAGGTGCGCTCGATGAGCTCGGGGCGGCACTGGGTGAGGACCTGGATCGTCACGTCGTCGGGGATCAGGTCCTCCTCGATCAGCAGCCGCACGAAGTCGTAGTCGGGCTGGCTGGCCGACGGGAAGCCGACCTCAATCTCCTTGAAGCCCATCTGGACGAGCGTGTCGAACATCCGGCGCTTGCGGGCCGGGTCCATCGGGTCGATGAGCGCCTGGTTCCCGTCGCGGAGGTCGACCGAGCACCACAGCGGCGCCTTCTCGATCCGCTTGCTCGGCCACTGCCGGTCGGGCAGGTCGAGCGGGAGCGGGAGGAACGGCCGGTACTTCTCGAAGGGCATCTTCTTCGGGATCACGGGGTCCGGG
>DATGRC010000153.1:0-31937 GCA_035303865.1 Acidimicrobiales bacterium | reverse complement strand
TTTCGCGTCTTGACCTCAACCCGTCCAAACGGTTCCCTTTGACGGTGCAATCCAGCAGGGCGGGCGCCCCATGAGCGGGATCGAGGCCAGTCGCTTCGTACGGCTGGGGATCCTGTCCGCTGCGCTCGCCGCCCTGGCCGCGGGGATCTTCACCTGGCGGCTTGCTGATGAACAGGTGCTGGATGGGCACCCGTTCGTCCTCGCCTGGTGGGCGATCGCCGTCCTCTTCGCCCTCGGCGAGCTGCTCGAAGTCCCGCTCGAGTCCAGGGGAGAGGCCCACTCACTGACCTTCACCGAGGTGGCGTTCGTCCTCGGTCTGACCCTCGCCACGCCGGCTGACCTCATCATCGGTCGCGTCGTCGGTGGAGCCCTGGTCCTGGTCGCCGTCCGGCGGCAGTCGCTGCCGAAGCTGATGACGAACCTCTCGATGTTCGCGGCGGATGCGGCGATCGCGTCGCTGATCTACCGCCTCGTCGCTGCTGGCGCTTCACCTGACGAGGTCCGAGCCTGGGCGGCGATCGTCATCGCCATGGCTTGCAGCCATGTGTTCGGTGTCCTCGTGGTCACCGCAGGCATCACCATCCTGAGCGGCTGGCCGGGCCGGGAGATGGTCGGGCAGGTGGCGGGCTTCGGTCTGGTCGTGAACCTGGCCAACACGTCGGTTGGCATTGCAGTCGTCAGCAGCTTCTGGGAGCGATCCTCCGTCGGGCTGCTGTTGCTCGTGCTCGTCTTCGTCCTCTACCTGCTCTACCGGGCGTACACGCGCGTCACCGAGCGCCACAAGAGTCTCGAGACGCTGCACGACTTCACTCGGGGGCTCGGGGGGTCGCTGGAGCTGGCTGAGCTGGAGCGGGCGGTGGTCGAGGGCACCCGGTCGATCCTGCGCGGCGAGGACGCGGTGCTGCTCGTGCCGCCCATCCGGGAGGGGGCCCACGCCACCCGGATCCTGGCCACCGGGCCCGACGTGCGGCGCATCAGCATCTCGCCCACCGAGCTCGCCGCCGACCTCGCCATCCTCCTCCCCGACGGCACGGCCCGGCTCTTCGAGCCCGGCCAGCCGCTGCCCGGCTGGCTGGCCGAGATCGGGGTGAAGGACGCCGCCATCGTGCCGCTCCACAACGACGGCACCACCGCGGGTGCGCTCGTCGTGGCCAACCGGCTCACCGAGGTGAGCGAGTTCGTCGAGGAGGACCTGCGGGTCTTCGAGACGCTCGCCAACCACGCCAACGTCGCCCTCGAGAAGGGCCGCCTCGTCGCCCACCTCCAGCACGAGGCCCAGGAGCAGGCCTACCTCGCCCTCCACGACCAGGTCACCGGGCTGCCGAACCGCACCGCCCTCGTCACCCAGCTCGAGAAGGCGATCGAGCGGGCCAAGGGCTCCGACCTGCGCGTCGCCCTCCTCTTCATCGACCTGGACACGTTCAAGGAGGTCAACGACACCCTCGGCACCGCCACGGCGGAGCGGCTGCTCGTCGAGGTGCGGCTCCGGGTGCAGGCGATCCTCCCGCCCACCGCCACGCTGGCCCGCTTCGGCGGCGACCAGTTCGTCGTGCTCGTGAGCGGGGTCACCGACACCGAGGCGGTCACCGAGCTGGCCGAGGCGATCCACGGCGAGTTCCAGACGCCGTTCACCGCCGACGCGGTCTCCCTCGTGCTCGGAGCCAGTCTCGGCGTGGCCCTCTACCCGGAGCACGCGGCTAGCGCCGAGCTGCTCCTGCAGCGGGCCGACGCCGCCGGCTACATGGCCCGCCAGGAGGGATCGGGCATCGAGGTCTACGCCGCCGAGGCCGACCCCTACGCCCCGCGGCGCCTCGCCCTCGCGGCCGACCTCCGAGAGGCGCTGGAGGCCGAGGAGGTCGACGTCTACGTGCAGCCCAAGGCGTCGCTCGCCGACGGCACCGTCATCGGGGCCGAGGCGCTCGTGCGCTGGACGCACCCCCGCCTCGGGCCGCTCAGCCCGATCCAGTTCATCCCCGCCGCCGAGCACACCGGCGTGATCCGGTCGCTGACCCACTACGTCGTGGAGCAGGGCCTCCGGCAGTGCCGCCAGTGGCGCGACGCCGGCTACGACCTGTCGATCTCGGTGAACCTGTCGGCCCGGAACCTGTTCGACACCCACCTCGTGGAGGACATCGGCGAGGCCATCGAGGCCGCCGGCGTGCCGCCGTCGGCGCTCACCCTGGAGCTCACCGAGTCGACCGTGATGGGGGAGTCCCGGCGGTCGATGGCGGTGCTCGAGGGGCTCCACGAGCTCGGCGTGGTGATCTCCGTGGACGACTTCGGCACCGGCTACTCGTCGCTGTCGCACCTCCGGCAGCTGCCGGTGTCCGAGCTCAAGGTCGACAAGTCGTTCGTCCAGACGATGACGACCACCGAGCACGACGCCGTGATCGTGCGGGCCCTCGTCGACCTCGGCCGCAGCCTCGGCCTGCACACCGTCGCCGAGGGCGTGGAGAGCACCGAGGCGTGGGACCTGCTGCGGGAGATGGGCTGCGACGTGGCCCAGGGCTACCTGCTCAGCCGGCCGCTGCCCGCCGACGGGTTCGTCCGCTGGTTGGAGCGCCAGACCGTGCGCCGGCTCGACCCGTCGATCGTGCCGCTGCGCCACCGGCGCATCGTCGGCGACGACACCTGACCGTCACACGAGCGGCCAGGGGTAGCGCCGCCCGGTCTCGTCGATCGGGAAGCACTGGGCGGTGACCAGCGCCCGGGTGCGGGTGAGGAGGGCGTCGCGCTCGAACGGGTCGAGCAGCTCGGCCAGCGACTCGGGCAGGCCCTCGTCGAGCAGCGCCTCGGCGGACTCGCGGATCCAGGCCGGGATCGGGTCACCGCCGAAGTCCCAGATGACGGTGCGCAGCTTGAACTCGTGGTGGAACATGAGGCCGTGGTCGATGCCGTAGATGCGGCCGTCGAGCCCGAGCAGCACGTGGCCGCTCTTGCGGTCCGTGTTGTTGCCGATCAGGTCGAACGCGCACAGCGCCCGCAGCGCGTCGTGGTGGGCCTCGTCCTCCACGAGGGTGAAGTAGTGCTGCTCGAAGTCGGCCTCGACGAAGGCCTGCAGCGAGCCGGGCCCGAGCGGGCCCTCCCCGCGGACCGTCACCGGCACGAGGTCCCAGCCGAGGGCCTCGGCCAGCTCGTAGGCGGCTACCTCCCGCTGGTCGAGCCCGGTGGGGAAGTCCCACAGCGGGCGCTCGCCTCGTCGGGGCTTGTAGATGGCCCGCATCGACTCGTCGCCCCGGGTGACCTCGCAGAGGTAGGTGGCGTTCGAGCTCCACGGCATCCGGCCGACGATCTCCACTGTGCCCTCCCGCAGGAGTGCCGCCTGGGCGGCCCGGTCGCCACGCGCCCTGCGGTCGAGCATCAGTTCATGCGGGGGCAGGGGTGGCCCTCGGGGTCGATCGGCAGGCCGCAGAACCGGCACGGCGGTCGACCGGAGGCCACCAGCTGGCGGCCGTGGCGGACGAAGGCCTGGGCCTGCGCCCGGGTGAGGCGCACCCGCACCGACGCGCTCGTCGGCTCGAAGAGCGGGTCGTCGAGGTCCGGCTCGTCGGGGAGGTCGGTCAGCTCCTCCATCACGATGACGATCCGGTCGGCCGGCTCGTCGTAGGCCACGCCGATCGTGCCCACCGTCCAGATCGGCTCCACCGGCTCGCTCAGCTCGAGGTCGGCCGGGCTCACCCCGAACGGGGCCGGCTCCAGGTCGTCGAGGAGGCCGCCCAGGTACTCGGCCAGGGCCGCCACCTGCTGCTTCTCGCACTTCAGGGTGACGACGAGCGCGTCGTCCTTCACCTGCAGGAAGAAGACGCGCTGGCCAGGCGGGCCGATCGTGCCGGCGGTCAGGACGTCGGGGCTGGGCAGGTCGTAGCTGGTCACGACGGAGCGAGGGTGCGCAGGTCGCCGGTGGAGTTCACGGCCAGCACGATCGGGCCCTCGGCCGTGTACTGGATGGCGCTGACGGAGCACGGCGAGATCACGATGCGCTGGAACAGGTCGAGGTGGGTGCCCATGGCGTGGGCGACCGCCGCCTTGATCGGGTCGGCGTGCGACACGGCGACGACGACCTCTCCGGGGTGCGCGGCTCGCAGGCGGTCGAGCTCGGTGCAGATGCGGGTCTGCATCTCCGTGAACGACTCCCCGCCCGGGAAGCGGAAGCCGCTCGGGTTGCGCTGCACGGTCCGCCACTCGGGGAGCTTGGACAGCCGCTTCAGCTCGGCGCCGGTCCAGTCGCCGAAGTCCGCCTCGAGCAGGCCCCTGGCCCGCCGGACCCGCAGGCCGAGGGCCCGGGCGATCGGCGCCGCCGTCTCCTGGGTGCGCTCGAGCGGCGACGCGTACACGGCGCCGATCGTGCGCTTGCCGTCGCGCAGGGCGGCGATGCGCTCAGCTACCGCCTCCGCCTGCTCCCGCCCCCGGTCCGAGAGGTGCAGGCCCGGCGCGCGGCCCGGCAGCACCTGGCCGGTGGTGGGGGTCTGCCCGTGGCGCACGAGCAGCACGAGCGTGGGCGGCGGGGTGGTGGAGCGAGCACGTGCCATCGTCGGCGCCACGGTACCGGCCTGGACCTGCGTCGGCGCCCAGGGCCGTGATCTGCGGCGTCGAGGCTCCCGGGTAGGTTCCAGCGGGATGGCCGATCCGTCGACCCGTGCGCTGCTCGCCGCCGTCGAGGCGGACGTCGTCGCCTGCCGCGCCTGCCCGCGCCTCGTCGCCTGGCGGGAGGCTGTGGCCGCGGAGCGCCGAGCCGCGTTCCGGGACCAGGAGTACTGGGGGCGTCCGGTGCCCGGCTTCGGCGATCCGGAGGCCGACGTGATGGTCGTGGGCCTCGCCCCGGCCGCGCACGGCGCCAACCGCACCGGGCGCATGTTCACCGGTGACCGCAGCGGCGACTTCCTCTACGCGGCGCTGCACCGCACGGGGTTCGCCAACCAGCCGACGAGCACGAGCGTCGATGACGGGCTGGAGCTGACCGGCGCCTGGATCACGGCGCCGGTGCGCTGCGCCCCGCCGGCCAACAAGCCCACGCCTGAGGAGCGGGACCGCTGCCGCCCGTTCCTCGAGCGCGAGGTCGCGCTGATCGACCCCAGGGTCTTCGTGGTCCTCGGCGGCTTCGGGTACCAGGTGCTGTGCTCGCTGCTCGGCGTGCGGCCGCGGCCCAAGTTCGGCCACGGCGTCGAGGTGCCCGTGGGCGACGGCCGCTGGATCCTCGGCAGCTACCACGTGAGCCAGCAGAACACCTTCACCGGCAAGCTCACCGAGCCGATGCTCGACGCCGTCTTCCACCGCGCCCGCGACCTCGCCGCCTCCGCGAGGCAATAGATCCCGCCGCGGCGCTCTCGAGGCAATGCGTCCCGCATGTGGGACGCATTGCCTCCGGCCCGGTGGCGCGGGACGCATTGCCTCGCCGTCGGGCGGTGGCCCGCGCGGGCTGGTCGTCGCGGGCCAGGGTGAATGGCCCCTCCGGGCCATTCACACGTTGACGGCGTGGTGCGACGCTCGTCACATGTTCCGTCGTCACCGCGAGCTGCGCGAGCTGCTCGACCGCTACGAGGTGATCGGACAGCCCGTGGTCCGAGGGGGGCTCTCCTACGTGCCGTGGGTGCAGCAGGCCGTGCGGCCATACCGGGCCACCCGGCTGCCCACCGGCTCGAGGACCGGCCTGGACCCGATCGCCGACGAGCTGCGGGCCACGATCACCTCCCGCTTCCTCGCCGCCTGAGCCTCGGCCGGCGGCAGGCGCCCGGCCGGCGATCGTCAGACCTTGGCCGGCTTCGGCGGGTTCTTCGGGAAGTCGACGGCGGTGGCGGGCCAGCGGTCGCGGCTCTTCTGGGCCAGCTTGTTCATCAGCGCGATCGCGCCCGGGTCCTCGTCGCCGGGGCGAGCGATGATCGAGCCGTCGGCGATCATCCGGCTGATGATCTCCCGGCCCAGGTCGGTCCGGACGATCGTGAGCGTCCAGTCGTTGTCCTTGCCGATCCCGCCGGTGGAGATGTCGGCGTGCTCGGCGGCGAAGTCGGGGCAGTGGGTGCAGCCCTCACGGGTCCAGGCGTGGCACTCCTTGAGCGGGATCTCGTGGTAGCTGCCGTCGCGCATCCAGATCTGGAAGACGCCCTTGATGTTCATCTTCACGATCTCGGACCGGGCCAGCCCGTACTTCGTCCAGAAGAGCTCCTCGAAGATGGAGTCGTCGAAGGTCTTCGAGCACAGCAGCCCGATGTTGAACACGAACGGCTTGCCGACCTTGCCGATCTTGCGGCTCCACATCACGGGCGGCACCGACGCCTGGCAGCTCATGCCGACGAGCGCCAGCTTCTCGAAGCCCCGCTCCTTCGCCTCGTCGAACGCGAGGGTGTTGGCCGAGTACGTGTAGCGGGACCCGGCGGCGGCGAGGACCTCCTCCTTGGTGGCGGCCACCCCGGGCCGGGCCCTCCACCCGCCGTCGTCGCCCTCCACGAACGACGTGAGCGCGGCCTCGATGTAGCCCTGCTCGAGCGCCCAGATGAGGATCGCCGACACGAGCCCGCCGTCCTGGCCCATCTTGTGGACCATGTCGTCGCTGGCCCGGGTCAGCAAGATGTCCTGGTAGATGCCGGCCGGCTCGTCGGGCTGGCGGACCCGAGCGAAGAGGTGCTCGTCGGCCATCGGCTCCCAGGCCCGGAAGCGAGGGCAGGCCCGGGTGCAGGACGTGCAGCCCTTCTCGCCGTGGATGCAGTTGTCCGGGCCCAGCTCGTCCTCGAGGTGGAAGGGCTTGTAGGCGCCGGGGGCGTGCTCGTAGCCGATGACGTCGTGCGGGCAGGCGATCACGCAGCCCGCACAGCCGGTGCAGAGCCCCGAGGTGATGACCTCGGAGTAGAGCTCCTTCCACTGCGCCTGCCAGCGCTCCTTGTTGCCGGCGGACAGCGCGTAGGGGCCGTCGGTGTTGGGCTCCGTGACGGTCATGGCCTGACTCTAGGCACGCGCCTGCGGAGCGCACCCAGTTCGTCGCGCCGCCGGTTCGACGGGGAGCCGACGGGCGAGCGAACATTCGCCCCATGGACCTGACGTACCCGCCCGACGCCGAGGAGTTCCGCACCGAGATCCGAGCCTGGCTCGAAGCAAACCTCCCCGAGGGCTGGTTCGACGAGGGGTTCGAGCAGACGCCGGAGGAGAAGGCCGAGTTCGTCGAGTCCTGGACGAAGAAGCTCTACGAGGGCGGGTGGATCTGTGCCACCTGGCCGAAGGAGTACGGCGGCAAGGGCCTCACCACGATGCAGGGCGTGGTCCTCGCCGAGGAGTTCGCCCGGGCCCGGGCCCCGATGCGAGCCGACTTCTTCGGTGACACGCTCGTCGGCCCCACGATCCTGCAGTGGGGCACCGAGGAGCAGAAGAAGGAGTTCCTGCCCAAGATCATGCGGGGCGAGATGCGCTGGTGCCAGGGCTTCAGCGAGCCCGACGCCGGCAGCGACCTCGCCTCCCTCAAGACCACCGCGGTGCTCGACGGCGACGAGTGGGTGATCAACGGCCAGAAGGTCTGGACCACCCAGGCCCAGTTCGCCGACTACTGCTTCCTGCTCGCACGCACCGACCCCAACGTGAAGAAGCAGGCCGGCATCTCGTACCTGCTCGTCCCGATGGACCAGCCCGGCGTCGAGGTGCGGCCGATCGTGCAGCCCGACGGCACGGCCGAGTTCAACGAGGTCTTCTTCAACAACGCCCGCTGCCCGAAGGACAACGTGGTCGGCGGCGTGAACAACGGCTGGGCGGTCGCCAACACCACCCTCGGCTTCGAGCGGGGCCAGTCGGCCACCACCGGCTTCCGCCGCTTCCTCGAGGAGTACCACCTGATGGTGGACGCCGCGAAGGCCAACGGGAAGATCGACGACCCGCTGATCCGCCAGCGGCTGATGACCTACTACTCGAAGATCCAGATCACCCGGATCAACGGGCTGCGCACGCTCACCGTCGCCGTCACCGGCAAGAAGGACCCGTCGGTGTCCGCGCTGGGCGCCACCAACAAGCTGTGGTGGTCCGAGATGCACCAGCAGGCGATGGAGCTGGCGCTCGACATCTACGGCGCCGAGGCGATGCTCGCCGACTGCGGCCCCGAGTCCGGCTCGTGGCCGGCCACGATGCGGGCGCTCGACCGCGACGGGTACGTCGTCAGCCCGATGCTGTCGGCGTTCTTCTTCAGCCGCAGCGAGACGATCTGGGGCGGCAGCTCCCAGATCCAGCGCAACATCATCGGCGAGAAGGTCCTGGGCCTCCCGCGCGAGCCCAAGGTCGAGGCCAAGAAGTAGCCGGCGCCCGGTCGCCCCGCCGCCGCACCGGCCGGCGGGGCGACTGCAGGTGCCCGAGCCCGCCTCGGTAGCCTTCCCGAACCCATGGCGGAGACGTCTCGACCCCGCCGCCCGGCCCGGACCTGGCCGCAGCGGCTCGTGCTGCTGGCCGGCGCGCTCACCACGCTGGTGGCGCTCGTCGGCGCGTCCGTGGCCACCTACGTCGGGGTGCGGCTGTCGCAGATCGAGCGGGTGGACGACATCGACATCGCCGGCGCGCCGCCGGGCGAGCCGGCCAACTTCCTCATCGTCGGCACGGACAGCCGGGAGGGCCTCGACCCCGACCTCACCGGCTTCTCCGAGGACGGGGAGCAGGGCTGCGACTGCACCGACACGATCATGGTGCTGCGCGTGGACCCGAAGGAGACCTCGGCCAGCCTGCTGTCGTTCCCCCGGGACCTGCTCGTGGAGATCGCCGGCACCGGGAAGGTGCGGCGGATCAACACCGCCCACGCCGACGGCGAGCAGGTGCTCATCGACACGATCGAGGAGGGCTTCGGGATCCCGATCCACCACTACGTGGAGGTGGACTTCGTCGGGTTCGAGCGCCTCGTGGACGCGGTGGGCGGCGTGCCGCTGTGGTTCGAGGCCCCGGTGCGCGACAGCCACACCGGGCTGTCGGTCCCCGAGGCGGGCTGCCAGGTCCTCGACGGCGACCAGGCCCGCAAGTTCGTGCGGTCCCGCTACCTCCAGTACCTCGACGACAGCGGCCGCTGGCGGCAGGACCCGACCGCTGACCTCGGACGCATCACCCGCCAGCAGATCTTCGTGCGGCGCGCCGTGGCCAAGGCGGTCAGCAAGGGGCTCACGAACCCGGTCACCCTCAACGAGCTCGTCACCGCCGGGGTGCAGAACGTCCGCCTCGACAAGCACCTCGACGCCAGCGACCTGCTCGACCTGGGCCGGCGGTTCGCGTCCTTCGACGCCGACACCCTGATCGGCTACAGCATCCCCACCACCCCGTACGAGACGTCGCGGGGCTACGGCGGCGAGGAGATGGTGCGCCGCCAGGCCGAGCCGATCCTCAACGTCTTCCGCGGGCTCCCGCCCGACGCCGTCTCCCCCGCCGCGGTGGAGGTCACGGTCCTCAACGGCACCGGCATCGAGGGGCAGGCCAACGACGTGGCCGGGGCGCTCGCCGCCATCGGCTTCGTCATCGACGAGGTCGCCACCGCTGACGGGCACCTCGTCCGGACCACCGTGCGCTTCGGGGAGGGCGGCGAGCACGCCGCTCGGGCGGTCGCGCTCCACGTGACCGGCGGCGCCGACCTCGTCGCCGACCCGGAGCTGCCGGATGGTGCGGTGGTGCTCGTCACCGGGGCCGACTTCACCACCGTCCACGACCAGCCGGCTCCCGAGGGCTCGCCCGACGCGCTGCGCAGCACCACGAGCACGACCAGCACCACGGCACCGAGCGGCTCGGTCGGGTCCGCGCCGGAGCCCACCACCACCACGACCACCGCCCCCGAGCCGGTCGGCTACGGCACCGGCGAGCCGCCACCCGGCGTCAGCTGCTGAGCCGAGCCCGGCTCGGTCAGCGGCCGGGGGCCACCCGCGCCACGGACGGCGGGGTCGGTCGCCCGGCGGGGACGTGGTCGACCCGGTACTGCCCGCCGCCGTCCCCCTTGGCCTGGTAGAGCGCGTCGTCGGCCCGCCGCAGCAGCGCATCCGCAGAGCGGCCGCGGTCGACGACGACGCCGATCGACGCCGACAGCGCCACCGCCTGCCCCCTGACCGGCACGGGTCGCTCGAACGCCGCCGCCACCCGCTCGGCCAGCTGCCGGGCCCCGTCGAGCGTCCGGACCTCCGGCGCGAGGATGACGAACTCGTCGCCCCCGAAGCGGGCCACCACGTCGCCCTCCCGCACGGCCCGTCGGAGCCGATCGCCGACCGCGACGAGCAGCTCGTCGCCGGCCTGGTGCCCCATCGAGTCGTTGACCGCCTTGAAGTCGTCGAGGTCGAGGAAGAGCAGCGCCACCGGGGCCCCGGGGCGGCGATCCAGCTGCTCCTGGAGCTGACCGAGCAGGAACGCTCGGTTCGGCAGCTCGGTGAGCGAGTCGTGGAACGCCTGCCACTCGAGCAGCGCCCGCGCCTCGCGCTCGGCCTGCTCGGCTCGACGCTGCTCGGTGATGTCGGTGAACGCCACCACCATGGCCGTCATCGCACCGTGCTCGTCGTGGACCGGCTGGGTGGCGAGCCGCAGCGTCCGCAGCTGCCCGTCGGGGCGGGCCCAGCCGATCACCTTCTCCGTCACGGGCTCCCCGGTGGTGAGGGTGTGGACGAGCGGCCGGTCGTCTCGATCGAGCTCGCGGCCGTCTTCGGTGTAGGAGCTCCACAGCCGCGTCTTCGCCCGCTGGCTGAGCGTCTCGGCGTCGTAGCCGATGATCTCGGCCCCGGCCCGGTTGAGGAGGATCACCTCACCGGTGAGGTCCATCACCCCGACGCCCTGCTCGAGCGCGTCGAGGCTGGCTCGCTGGACGGCCTGGGTGGCGAGCAGCGCCTCCATCGTCCGCACCCGCTCGGTGACGTCCTGCAGCTGGGAGATGAAGTGCAGCGGCGCACCGTCGGCGTCGCGGACGAGGGACACGTCGAGCTGCGCGTGGAGGACGGACCCGTCGCGGCGCACGTAGCGCTTCTCGAGCCGGTAGCGGTCGACCTCGCCGGCGAGGGTCCGGCGCAGGAGCGCCAGGTCGGCGTCGAGGTCGTCGGGGTGCGTGACCTGCTGGAAGCGCAGGTCCAGCAGGGCGCCCCGCTCGTAGCCGACGAGCTCGCACAGCGCCTCGTTGACCCGCAGGAAGCGCCCGTCGAGGTCGACGAAGGCCACGCCAATCGGTGCCACGTCGATCGACAGCCGCAGGCGCTCCTCTTCGGCGGTCGCGGCCGCGAGCTGGGCGCGCAGCCGGCGCTCGACCCGGTGACGTCGCACGCGGCGGGAGGGCACGCCCATCCGAGTGTCATCGGCACCCGGTGGCCGCGCTTCGCGGGTGGTTCCCCAGATGGCCGGGCCAGGCCATGACGTCCATGGCCCCGACCCGTCGCGGTTGCCGCTCGGCCGTGCCCGTCGGTCTACGGTGCCCGCCCATGGAAGCGGGACGAACGGTGCGAACCCTCCTCTTCGGGATCCTGGTCGCGGTGGCCGCCGTCGGGCCCGTCGGCCCCGCCGCCGCGCAGGCCGGCGACGAGCGCTACGCCCCGCTCGACCAGCCGGGGCCCCCGCTGCAGGACCCGCCCGAGGTGCTCGACCGCGCCCTGCGCTGCCCTGCGGACCTCGGCCCCGGGGACCACGGCGTCCTGCTCGTCCACGGCACCGCGCTCGACGCCGCCGTGAACTTCTCCTGGGGCTACGAGCCGGCGCTGACCGCCGCGGGGTACGCGGTGTGCCTCGTCGATCTCGTCGACAACGGGATGGGCGACAACCAGCGCTCCGCCGAGCGGGTGGTGCACGCGGTGCGGACGATGCACGCCGCCACCGGCCGGCCGATCGGCATCGTGGGGTACAGCCAGGGCGGTCAGGTGGCTCGCTGGGCGCTGCGCTTCTGGCCGGATCTCCGGCCGATGGTGGACGACCTCGTCACCCTCAGCGCCCCGAACAACGGTGCCCTCTTCGCCGACGTGCTCTGCGCGGCGCCCTGCGCGGCAGCCGCCTGGCAGCAGCGGATGCTCGGTTCGGCCTACATCGCGGCGCTGAACTCGCGGGCCACCACCTTCCCCGGCGTCGACATCACGAGCGTGTACACGCGCGTCGACGAGATCGCCACCCCGAACGTGGCCGCCCAGTCCTCGTACCTGCCCGGCGCCGTGAACGTTGCGACCCAGGATGTGTGCCCGCTCAACGTCTCGGAGCACCTGCTGCTCGGCACGGTCGACGCGGTGGGGTACGCGCTGGTGGTCGACGCGCTCGTCCACGACGGCCCGGCGGATCCGTCCCGGCTCTCGCCGACGGTGTGCACCCAGCTGTTCCTCCCCGGGGTGGACCCCCTCGAGGTGCCCGGTCGTCTCGTCGATCTGGCCGGGGTGATCGCGCAGTCCCTCCTCGCCGCCCCGCTGCTGCCCGCCGAGCCGCCGCTCGCCTGCTACGTCACCACCTCCTGCGAGACGGCCGAGCCCCCCGACCGCGACGCCGCCGCGATCGATGCGGCGGACGGGCCAGCGCCGTCGCCGCCAGCGCCAGGCGGCGGATCAGCATCTGCGGCGCCGCCGCCGACCACCACGGGGCCCACCGGGGTCGAGCCGGAGGCGGAGGCGGAGCCGACCGTGGCGGCCGCGGGCGGCGGGCGGTCGCGCCAGGGCGGCGCCACGCTCCCCGCCACCGGCGCCGAGGTGCCTGCCGTCGCCGCCGCGCTGGTGGCCGGGGTCGCGCTCGGCCTCCGAGCCCTCGCCGGCCGGGCCGCGCGCTGACGCACCCGCGATCGAGCGACGTCCCGGACGCGACGGAGGCCCCGACCAGGGGTCAGGGCCTCGTGCGGGGCGCCCTCGGCAGGACTCGAACCTGCGCACACGGCTCCGGAGGCCGATGCTCTATCCGCTGAGCTACGAGGGCGTGGGTCGCCGAGCGTAGCGCGCGCCGCCGGCGGCCACCCCAACGGGGATCGGCTTCCCAGCCGCCGGGGGTCGCCAGATAGCCTCACGCCGATGTCCGCCCGCTGCGTGCTCATCGTCGAGGACGACCCGGTCATCCTCCGGCTCCTCGAGGTGAACTTCGAGCTGGAGGGACACGAGGTGCTGCTCGCCCACGACGGCGCCGAGGGCCTCGAGCTGGCCAAGGAGCGTCGCCCGGACCTCGTCGTCACCGACGTGATGATGCCGAGGCTGTCGGGGATCGAGCTCGTCGAGTCGCTCAAGGGCGACCCGGCCACCGCCCACATCCCGATCATCCTGCTGTCGGCCAAGGCCCAGACCGCTGACCTGAAGGCGGGGATGGACGCCGGCGCCGACGACTACGTCACCAAGCCCTTCGAGCCGCTCGACCTGCTCGACCGGGCCAACGCGCTCCTGTCCCGCTGACCCCCAAGGCCTGCCGTGATCCGTGACTCCCTGACCGCCGCGCTCCGCTCCGCCCTCACCGCCGCCGGCATCGACGCCCCGGCGGAGATCCACCTGGAGCGACCGGCCCGGCGCGAGCACGGCGACTGGTCCTCCAACGTCGCCCTCGCCACCGCCAAGGCCCACGGCCGCGTCCCCCGCGAGCTGGCCGCCGACCTCGTCGCCCACCTGGAGCAGGCCCCGCCCGCCCACGTCGAGCGGGTGGAGATCGCCGGCCCGGGCTTCGTGAACTTCCACCTGCGGGAGACGTGGCTGCACGACGTCCTCGTCGACGTCGTCGAGGCGGGGGAGGACGGCTTCGCCCGGCTCGACCTCGGCGGCGGCCGCACCGTGAACGTCGAGTTCGTGTCGGCCAACCCCACCGGCCCGCTCCACGCCGGCGGGGGCCGGTGGGCGGCCTACGGCGACGCCCTGTGCCGGATCCTGGAGCGCACCGGCCACCGGGTCCACCGGGAGTACTACCTGAACGACCGGGGCGTGCAGATGCAGCTCTTCGGCGCGTCGCTGGTCGCCCGCAAGGCCGGCACCGAGCTGCCCGAGGACGGCTACGCGGGCGAGTACATCGCCGAGTGGGCGGCCGAGATGCCCGACGACGCCGACCCCGTCGAGTGGGGCTACGAGCGCGTGAAGCGGGACCTGCGGGAGAGCCTCGCCGCCATCGGCGTGGAGTTCGACACCTGGTTCTCCGAGCGCAGCCTCGTCGAGTCGGGCGCCATCGACGCCACGCTGGCCGAGCTGCGCGAGCGCGGCGTCGCCTACGACCAGGACGGGGCGGTGTGGCTGCGCACGACCGACTTCGGCGACGACAAGGACCGGGTCCTCGTGAAGTCCGACGGGGAGCCCACCTACCTGCTGCCCGACATCGCCTACCACCGGGACAAGTTCGCCCGGGGCCACGAGCTGCTCATCGACATCTGGGGCTCGGACCACCACGGGTACGTGGCCCGGCTCAAGGCCGGCGTGCAGGCCCTCGGCCACGACCCCGAGGACCTCGAGATCATCCTCGGCCAGCTCGTCGTGCTCGTGCGCGGCGGCGAGGAGGTCCGCCTGTCGAAGCGAGCCGGGACGATGGTGCTCCTCGACGACCTCGTCGAGGCGGTCGGCGCCGACGTGGCCCGCCTCACGTTCCTCCTCCAGTCGCTCGACACCCGCCAGACGATCGACCTCGACCTCATCACCGCGCAGTCGAACGAGAACCCGGTCTTCTACGTCCAGTACGCCAACGCCCGGATCCACTCGATCGGGCGCAAGGCCGCCGAGGCCGGCGTGGTCCGCGGCCCGCTGGCCGAGGCCGACCTGTCGCTCCTCGTGCACGAGCGCGAGCTCGACGTGCTCCGCAAGCTCTCCGAGCTGCCCGAGGTGCTCGAGCTCGCCTGCGTCGACCGGGCGCCGCACAAGATCACCACCTGGGTGCGGGAGCTGGCCGACCGGTTCCACGGCTTCTACCACGACTGCTACGTGATCGGTGACGTGCCGCCCGAGCTCACCCAGGCCCGCCTGTGGCTCGTCGAGGCCGCCCGGATCGGCCTGTCGATCGGGCTCGACCTCCTCGGCGTCTCCGCCCCGGAGTCGATGTGAGCGGACCGCTGCCGCGCCACCTGCTGCCCGACAACGCGGCGATCGCACCCGACGGGCGGCTCAGCATCGCCGGCTGCGACGTGCTCGAGCTGGCCGAGCGCTTCGGGACGCCGCTGTTCGTCTACGACGAGGACCACGTCCGGGCCCGGTGCCGGGAGGCGGTGGCCGCGTTCGGCGACGGCGTGGCGTACGCGTCGAAGGCGTTCCTGTGCGTGGCAATGGCCCGCCTGGCCCACGAGGAGGGCATGCACCTCGACGTCGCCACCGGCGGCGAGCTGCACGTGGCCCTCGCGGCCGGCGTGCCCCCCGAGCGGCTCGTCCTCCACGGCAACAACAAGTCCCTCGACGAGCTGCGCCGGGCCCGGGAGGTCGGCGTCGGCCGCATCGTGGTGGACTCCTTCGACGAGCTCGACCGCCTGGCCGCCCTCCACGCCGAGGACGGCCTGGTCCCCAAGGTGCTGATCCGGGCCACGCCCGGCGTCGAGGCCCACACCCACGAGTTCGTCCGCACCGGCCAGGTCGACTCGAAGTTCGGCTTCGGGCTGGCCTCCGGCGACGCCGCCCGGGCCGTGGGCCGAGCCCAGGACTCGCCGGCGGTGGAGCTCGTCGGCGTCCACATGCACATCGGCAGCCAGGTGTTCGTGGCCGACTTCTTCCACCAGGCGATCGAGGTCGTCGCCCCCTGGGTGCGCGAGGTGGGCCTGCCCGAGCTGTCGATCGGCGGGGGGCTCGGCGTGGCCTACGTGGAGGGGGAGGAGGCCCCGACGATCACCGAGTGGGGCGAGGCCGTCGTCGCCGCCTGCCGGGACCAGGGGATCGAGGCCCGCATCACCGCCGAGCCTGGCCGCGCCATCGTCGCCCAGGCCGCCATCACGCTCTACACGGTCGGCACGGTGAAGGAGATCCCGGGGATCCGCACCTACGTGTCCGTCGACGGCGGGATGTCCGACAACCCTCGGCCGGTGCTCTACGGCTCGGGCTACGAGGCGTTCCTGCCGCGAGACGCGGCGGCGGTGCGCCCACGGGTCGTCACCGTCGTGGGCAAGCACTGCGAGTCAGGCGACGTGCTCGTGCGCGACGCCCGCGTGCCAGCCGACCTCGCCGTCGGCGACGTGCTGGCCACACCGGTCACCGGCGCCTACGGGCACTCGATGGGCTCCAACTACAACAAGGTGCTCCGACCGGCGGTGGTGTTCGTCCGCGACGGCCAGGCCCGTGAGGTGGTCCGCCGCGAGACGCTCGACGACCTCCTCCGCCACGAGGTCATGTGAGGCCGCGCAGGGCCTCGCGCACCTTCGCCTCCACGTCCTCCTTCGTCACGCCGAGCGACGACAGCGGGCCCTCGCCCGCCTCGTGCTCGAGCAGCGCGAGGAGCAGGTGCTCGGTGCCGACGTAGTCGTGGCCGAGGCGAAGTGCCTCGCGGAAGGTGAGCTCGAGCACCTTCTTGGCCGGCTCGTCGTAGGGGACCAGCGAGGGCGCCCCCTCGACCCCGGCGGGGAGCGACACGGCGCCCCGCACCCGCTCGGCGTCAGCGCCGAGGTCGGCGAGGACCCGGGCCGCGATGGCGTCGGGCTCCGACAGCAGCCCGAGGACGAGGTGGTCGGTGCCGACGCGCTCGTTGCGGGCCTGTGAACCGTCCGATCGGTCGGTGGCGCGAGGGCGTTCGGCCCTGTGGGTGCGGCGGCCGGCGGCGCACGCTGGGAGCGTGGGAAGGCGCTCACGCTGGCTGCTGATCGGCTCGATCGCCGCCCTCCTGGTGGCGACGCTCGCCCTCGTCGTGGCCCGCGCCGGCGACGACGGCCCCGCCACCACCTCGACGACCTCGAGCGTCCCGACCACCGGCACCACGCAGCCGTCGAGGACGACCGACGAGCGCGAGCCCCCGTCGACGCCGCCACCCACCGCCACCAGCGAAGTCCCGCCGCCCCCCGAGCCGCCCGCTACCCACCCGCCTGGGACGCCGCCGACCACGGTCCCGCCGGAGGTCGCGGTCGCCACCGTGGTGCGGCAGGGCCCCGCCGGCCAGAAGGTCGTCGCCCTCACCTTCGACGCCGGCTCCGACCTCGGCCACACCGCCGCCATCCTCGACGCGCTCGCTCGCAACGGCATCCGGGCCAGCTTCGGCCTGACCGGCACCTGGGCCGAGGCCCACCCGGCGACCGTCGCCCGCATCGCCCGCGAGGGGCACCAGCTGATCAACCACACCTGGTCGCACCCGTCCTTCACCGGGTACTCGACCGGCACCGGCCCGCTGCCCACCGCCGAGCGGCGCTCGCAGATCACCCGGGCGGAGACCGCCATCGTCGAGGCCGCCGGCGTCGCCGCCAAGCCCTGGTTCCGACCGCCCTACGGCGACCTCGACCAGTCCGTCCTCGTCGACGTCGGAGCGCTCGGCTACCGGTACGTCGCCATGTGGACGGTCGACTCGCTCGGCTGGAAGGGCCTGCCCCCAGCCGAGATCGCCCAGCGGTGCCTCGACCGAGCCGAGCCGGGCGCCATCTACCTCTTCCACGTCGGATCGGCGTCGGCCGACCACGCCGCCCTCCAGGCGATCGTCGACGGCCTGCGCGCCCGCGGCTACCGGTTCGCCACGCTCGCCGAGCTCGTCGGCGCCTGACGGCCAGGCCCGCACGCCCCCGAACCCGAGTCGGGCGGTCGCGGGCCCGCCCCCTACGATGCAGCGGGTGACCGGCGATCAGGAGCGCTTCGAACCGACCGTGCGGATCGGGCTGCTGGGTGGCGGCACCGTGGGCGGCGCGCTGGCTGCGCTCATCGCCGCGCGCGCCGCCGCGGTCCGCGACCGCACCGGCGTGCAGCTCGAGGTCACCCGGATCGCCGTGCGGGACCTGTCCCGCGCTCGTCCGGGGATCGACCCGGCCCTGCTCACCGACGACCCGCAGGCGGTCGTCCACGGCGACGACGTCGACCTCGTCGTCGAGCTCATCGGGGGCATCGAGCCCGCCCGCCAGCTCATCCTCGAGGCCCTCAAGGCCGGCAAGCCCGTCGTCACCGGCAACAAGGCGCTCCTCGCCGAGCACGGCGCCGAGCTGTTCCAGGCCGCCGAGGCCGCTGGCGTGGACCTGCTCTTCGAGGCGGCGGTGGCCGGCGGCATCCCGATCATCCGGCCGCTGCGCGAGTCGCTCGTGGGGGAGCACATCACCCGGGTGATGGGCATCGTCAACGGCACCACCAACTACATCCTCACCCGGATGACTGAGGCCGGTGCCTCCTACGCCGACGCGCTCGCCGAGGCGCAGGCCCTCGGCTACGCAGAGGCCGACCCCACCGCCGACGTCGAGGGCCTCGACGCCGGGGCCAAGGGCGCCATCATCGCCAGCATCGCCTTCGGCGTCGCCGTCACCGCCGCCGACGTCCACCACGAGGGCATCACCGGCATCACCACCGAGGACATCGAGTACGCCCGCCGCATGGGCTTCGTCATCAAGCTCCTCGCCGTGGCCGAGCAGGCCGACGACGGGTCGGTGGGCGTGCGCGTCCACCCCGCGATGGTCCCCACCGAGCACCCGCTCGCCGCCGTGCGGGAGAGCTTCAACGCCGTGTTCGTCGAGGGCGCCTCGGTGGGGGACCTCATGTTCTACGGGCGCGGCGCCGGCGGGGAGCCCACCGCCAGCGCCGTCCTCGGCTACGTCATCGACGCCGCCCTCAACCGCCACAAGGGCAGCCACGCCTCGGTCGGGCAGATCGGCACCGCCCGGATCCGCTCGATCGACGAGGTCGAGTCCGCCTACTACCTCAACCTCGAGGTGGTGGACCGCCCCGGCGTCCTCGCCCAGGTGGCCGGCGTGTTCGGCGACCACGGCGTGTCGATCCGCTCGATGGAGCAGGAGGGCCTGGGCGACGAGGCCCGCCTGATCTTCATCACCCACCGCGCCCGTGAGGCCGACGTCCGGGCCACCCTGCGCGATCTCGAGGCGCTCGACGCCGTCGACCGGATCGGCTCGGTGCTGCGCGTCGTGAGCGACGAGACGTGAGGTACGTCTCCACCCGCGGTCGCGCCCCCGCCCTCGACTTCGGCGACGTCCTGCTCGCCGGGCTCGCCGACGACGGCGGCCTCTACGTGCCCGACCGCTGGCCCGCCCTCGACCCGTCCGTGTGGGCCGAGCCCCGCCCCTACGCAGACGTCGCCACCGACGTGATGCTCCCCTTCGTCGAGGGCGCCCTCATCCGGGACGAGCTCGCCGCCATGGTCGCGGACGCCTACGCCACCTTCGACCACCCCGAGGTCTGCCCGGTCACCGAGCTCGGGGACCTCCACCTGCTCGAGCTCTACTGGGGCCCCACGCTCGCCTTCAAGGACGTCGCGCTCCAGATGGTCGGGCGGCTCTTCGACCACGAGCTGCGCCGCCGTGGCGACCGGGCCACGATCGTGGTCGCCACCTCCGGCGACACCGGGTCCGCCGCCATCGAGGCCTGCGTCGGGCGCGACACCCTCGACATCGTCGTGCTCCACCCCGCCGGTCGCGTCAGCGACGTGCAGCGCCGGCAGATGACCACCGTCGACGCCCCCAACGTCCACAACGTGGCCATCGAGGGCACCTTCGACGACTGCCAGGACCTCCTGAAGGCCATGTTCGCCGACGCCGCGTTCCGCGACCGGGTCCGGCTGTCGGCCATGAACTCGATCAACTGGGCCCGGGTGATGGCGCAGGTCGTCTACTACGTCACCACCGTGGCCCGCCTCGGGCGCTGCGGCTTCACGGTCCCCTCCGGCAACTTCGGGAACATCTTCGCCGGCTGGGTCGCCGAGCGGATGGGCGTCCCCGTCGGTCAGCTCGTGATCGGCTCCAACCGCAACGACATCCTCACCCGCTGGGTGAGCGGCGGCGCCCTCGTGGCCGAGGAGGTGGTGCCCACCCTCAGCCCGGCCATGGACATCCAGATCTCGTCCAACCACGAGCGGCTCCTGTTCGAGCTCACCGGTCGCGACGGCACCGCCACCGCCGAGCTGCTCACCCGCTTCCGGGCGGTGGGCGCCGTCGAGGCGCCTCGGACCGACCGCTTCGACGCCGCCGCCGTCGACGACGACGAGACCCTCGCCACGATCCGGGCCGTCCACGACGAGACCGGCCGCCTCATCGACCCCCACACGGCGGTCGGCGTGGCCGCGGCCCGTCGGTGCCGGCGCGGCGAGGACCCGATGGTCTGCGTGGCCACCGCCCACCCGGCCAAGTTCCCCGACGCCGTGGAGCGGGCCACCGGCGTGCACCCACCGCTCCCCGAGCGCCTGGCCGACCTCTTCGAGCGAGCGGAGCGCTACGACGTGCTGCCCAACGACCTGCGCACCGTCCAGGCCCACGTCGAGCGCTGCGTCGCCGGCTGACGGTCCCGCACACGAGGGCACCCTCGGCGCGAGGAGATCGCCGGGTTCGCGGCGAACGTCCCGTTCGGACGGGCAGCCGACACGGAGGACCGAACCCCTTGCGCGCACCCCTCGCTCGACGAGTCGCCACGCTCGCCGCCGCCGCCCTGACCGCCGTCACCCTGCTCGTCGGGGCCGCCCCGCCGGCCGGGTCCGACCCCGTGTGGGCGCCGGCCAGCCAGGCGACGATCCGGCCCGGCGTCCAGATGGTCACCAACGGCGGCCAGTGCACGGCCAACTTCGTGTTCACCCGGGGCAGCGACGTCTACCTCGGCTACGCGGCCCACTGCGCCGGCACCGGCGCCGCCACCGACACCAACGGCTGCGACGCGGGCACGCTCCCGCTCGGCACCCCGGTCGAGATCCAAGGCGCCTCGCGGCCCGGCACCCTCGCCTACTCCTCGTGGGTGGCCATGCAGTCCGGCCCCCGCCCCGCCGAAGAGGTCTGCCAGTACAACGACTTCGCCGTGGTGCGGATCCACCCCGACGACCACGACAAGGTCAACCCCAGCATCCCGCACTGGGGCGGCCCCACCGGCCTCAACACGAGCGGCACCGCACCCCTCGAGCGGGTCTTCAGCTACGGCAACTCGAGCCTGCGCCTCGGCCTCGAGCTCCTGTCGCCCAAGACCGGGCTGAGCCTCGGCGGCAGCGAGTGGAGCCACCCGATCTACACGGTCACCCCCGGCATCCCGGGCGACTCCGGCTCGGCCATCCTCGACAGCCAGGGCCGCGCCGTCGGCGTGCTCTCCACGCTCGGCCTGCTCCCCCTGCCGCTCAGCAACAACGCCAGCGACCTCGAGTCCGCCCTCGCCTACGCCCAGTCCCACGGCATGAGCGGGCTCACCCTCGCCCTCGGCACCGAGCCGTTCCGACCCAACCAGCTGCCGCTCCGCCTGTAGTCGCCCTCGGAGGGCTTCGCCCTCCTGCAGCGAGTCCGCTCGGTGAACGGCCGCCCGCTGGGCGGCCGTTCGCTGTGGCGCCCCTCGGTTCGGTGGGGGGTGGGGTGGGTCACTACCGTGCCCCTCGTGGAGCGGCAGCGGATCGTGGTGCTGGACATGGAGGGCGTGGTCGTCCCGGAGATCTGGGTGGCCGTGGCCGAACGGACCGGCATCGACGCGCTGCGCCGCACCACCCGCGACGAGCCCGACTACGACGTGCTCATGCGGTACCGGCTCGACCTGCTGGCCGAGCACGGGCTCACGATGTCGCTCATCCGCGACGTGCTCGCCGAGCTCGACCCGCTCCCCGGCGCTCGCGAGTTCCTCGACGAGCAGCGCGCCCACCACCCCGTCGTCCTGCTCTCGGACACCTTCGAGCAGTTCGCCGCCGCGCTCGCCCCGAAGCTCGGGCTCCCCACGATCCTGTGCCACCGACTCGTCGTCGACCCCGAGGCCGATCGGATCACCGGCTACTGCCTGCGGATGCCCGACCAGAAGCGCGCCGCCGTCGAGGCCTTCCGGTCCCTCGCGTACGAGGTCCGGGCGGCGGGCGACTCGTACAACGACACGACGATGCTCCTCGCCGCCGACGTCGGCTACCTGTTCCGGGCTCCCCCCAACGTCATCGAGGAGTTCCCCCAGCTCGAGGCCCTCGAGGCCTACGACGACCTCCTCGCCCGCCTCACCGGCCCCTGACCCGCGCGCCCCGCCGAAACCGGTGGGTCGGCCGCGTGGGCGGTCCGTACCCTGGGGAGCGTGGAGGTCCGGTTCACCAAGACGGCCAAGGGGCGCGCCTGCGCCTGGGAGGCGCTGCGTCCGCCCCGCAGCCGCGTGCCGGGGCCCACGATGGCCGCCGGCGGCGACCTGCCCCACGACCTCGCCAGTTTCGTGATCGAGCAGGCCCTCGGCCTCGAGCACGGGTTCTGGGGGTGCGTGGCCCAGGGCGCCACGTTCCGCTCGCTGGGCCGCAAGCGCACGCCGCAGGGCAAGGCGGTGATCGACCGGCACCGCGCCGAGCTCGACCGAGCCGAGGCGCTGACCAACGAGATCCACTTCGGCTGGCGCCGAGGCGAGCCCACCCCGGTCAGCGCCGAGCTCGACGAGATGCTCGAGCGGTGGCGGGCGCTGCGCGAGGGCGAGTCGATCGTCCTCACCTGGTCGCCGCGCCGCCCGCCCCGATCGCGCCGGCAGCCGAGATTCGAAGGTACGAGGGCCTCGCGCTAACGTCGGCCCTGTTCCGCCGGGGGGCGAGCGTCGGACCGCACGGGCATCGACCGGGCAGCATCCGAGCACACCCGGTGGAGGCGGCTCCGAGCGGCACCGCTGCACCCGCACCGCCCCAGTCCTCTGCGGCCAGCCGGCCGACACCCCCGAACCCGAGGTAGCCACACCGATGGACTCCACCGCCCTCGAGCGCTCCGCCCTCGAGCGCAAGGACCGCGACGAGCTGATGACGATCGCCCAGGCCCTGGGCGGCAAGCCCGGCTCGCGAGCCAAGAAGGCCGACATCATCGACCTCATCCTCGAGCTGACCGGCGTGTCGACCGGCGGCGACGGCGCCGAGGCCGACGACGCGAAGGCCGGCGAGGTGCCCGACGCCGCCGCTGACCAGCCGGCGGGGAAGGACGAGCCCGCCAAGGGCGACGACGCCAGCGCCGGCGACGCCGGCGGTGACGACGCCAAGGCGACGGCCACCCGGTCCCGGCGCAGCCGCAGCAAGGCCAAGGCCGCCGAGCCGGCGGTGGCCGCCGACGAGCCGCCCGCCGAGTGGGAGCTCGAGGCCGGCGGCGACGACGCCAGCGCCAACGGCCAGCAGCCCACCGACACGGCCCCCAAGGGCGGTCAGCCCCAGGGCCAGCAGGCGGCGCAGGACGGCGGCGACCAGGCCGACGACGACGACTCGCCGAACCGCCGACGCCGGCGGCGGGGCCGCAACCGCGACCGCGGCAGCGACCAGGCCCCCGAGGAGTACACCGGCGAGCCGATCGAGGTCGAGGGGCTCCTCGACCTGCGCGACGAGGGATACGGCTTCCTGCGGGTCGACGGGCTGCTCCCGTCGCGCGACGACGTCTACATCTCGGTCAAGCAGGCCCGTCAGTTCGGGCTCCGCAAGGGGGACCACCTCCGCGGCGCCAGCCGCCCGGCCCTGCGCAACGAGAAGAACCCCGCGCTGCTGCGCATCGACGCCGTCAACGGCCAGGACCCCGAGAAGGCTCGGGAGCGCCGCCGCTTCGAGTCGCTCACCCCGGTCTTCCCCAACGAGAAGCTCGTCATGGAGCGCCGCGACGCCGGCGAGGACCTGACCGGTCGGGTCATCGACCTCGTCGCCCCCATCGGCAAGGGCCAGCGGGGGATGATCGTGTCGCCGCCCAAGGCGGGCAAGACCACGGTGATGAAGCAGATCGCCCGGTCGATCGAGGTGAACAACCCCGAGGTCCACCTCATCGTGCTGCTCGTCGACGAGCGCCCCGAGGAGGTCACGGACTTCCGGCGCTGGCTGAAGAACGACACCTCGATGGTCGTGGCCTCCACCTTCGACCGGCCCGTCGAGGAGCACGTCCAGGTGGCCGAGCTGGCGCTCGAGCGGGCCAAGCGCCTCGTCGAGGACGGCAAGGACGTCGCCATCATCCTCGACGGCATCACCCGCCTCACCCGGGCCTACAACCTGTCGCTCCCGGGCAGCGGGCGGGCCATGTCCGGCGGGCTCGACGCCGCCGCCCTCTACCCGCCGAAGAAGTTCTTCGGCGCCGCCCGCAACCTCGAGGAGGGCGGCAGCCTCACGATCCTCGCCACCGCGCTCGTCGAGACCGGCAGCCGCATGGACGAGGTGATCTTCGAGGAGTTCAAGGGCACCGGCAACATGGAGCTCAAGCTCGACCGGCGGCTCGCTGAGCGCCGGGTGTTCCCCGCCATCGACGTGGACGCCTCGTCCACCCGCCACGAGGAGCTCCTCTTCCAGGGCCTCCAGCTCCAGAACGTGTGGAAGATCCGCCGGGTGCTGCCCACCCTCGGCGACGAGCAGACCACCGGCTACGAGATGCTCCTCAAGCGGATGGCGGACTACAAGACCAACAAGGACTTCCTCGCCGAGATCGGCAAGGCCTAGCCCGACCGGCCAGGTAGCGACGGGGCCCGACGCCCCGATAGCCTCTCCCAGCCCCCTGTAGATCCGACGGAGATCGCCATGCGCGCCGACATCCACCCCGAGTACGTGGTCGCCACCGTCCAGTGCTCCTGCGGGAACACCTTCACCACCCGCTCCACCAAGGCCGACCTCCACGTCGAGCTGTGCAGCGAGTGCCACCCCTTCTACACCGGCAAGCAGAAGCTGGTGGACACCGGCGGCCGGATCGACCGCTTCGAGCGCCGGTACGGCAAGCGCCGCAAGGGCGAGTCGTAGCCCCGAGCGCACCGCGCGCTCGCACCTGATCGTTGGCTGATCGCACCGCCGCCCTCCGGCGGGCCAAGCTCACCGCGCTCGTCGCCGGCGCGTTCGGCGCCGGCGAGCGCGAGCCACGGGACTTCCCCGGCGGCGCCGCCCTCGTCGACGGCGAGCGAGCGTGGGTCCTGCTCGACGAGCGGCCCCTCGCCGCCTTCGGTCCCGCCCTCGTGTGGGCGGACCGTCAGGGCGCCTCGGAGGTCCACCTCCTCGCCGCCGACCGGGCCGACGTGCTCGCCCGGCGGGCGTCGCTCTTCGCGGCTCGACCCACGGTCTGGGCGGTCGACGGCACCGAGCTGGCCGCCGTCGAGCCGGCCCCGGTGCGGACCCTTCCCGCCGCCGTCGGCACGCCCGAGCTGTCGCAGCTGCTCGTCGACGCCGACCTCGAGGTGCTCGTCGAGGAGGGCCTGGTGCGGGGCGAGCTCCTCGGCCTGGAGGTGGCCCGCATCGTGCACGGCACCTCCACCGGCGGGGTGCCCCTCGACGAGCCGCTGCTCGAGGTGGGCGTGGGCCACGCCGACCGGGAGATGACCGCCGTCATCCACGCCGGGCTCCAGCCCGTCGACCAGCTCCGGCGGGTCATCGACATCGTGCAGGCCCAGCGCCGCCCCGGCGCCGACCGCCACCCGCTGAACCAGCTGGCCCCCGAGCGCTGGCTGCGGTCCCTGCTCGTGGCCGACCCCGGCCGCATCGGGCTGGCTGCCCTCCGGCCGGCCGACCCGGCCGAGCCGCGACCGAACCTGCGGGACCGGGCCGTCGCCGTCGCCGTCGGACAGGACCCTCAGGGCGACGAGGTCGTGGTCGCCTGCTCCGTGGGGGTAGACCTCGACCTCGTGCCGGCCGCCGCCGACGCCCGCCTGCTCCACGCCCCGAGCGCCCGGCTCCTCCTCGTCGTCCCTGACCGGGACGCCCACCCCGTCACCCGCGCCCTCGCCGCCCGCCTCCAGCCGCCCGCCGAGGTGGTCACCGTGCCCGACGAGTGGCGCACCCTCCTGTGAGCGCCCTCCTGTGAGCGGATCGCGGCGGCACGACCGCCCGTCCGGATCGTTCGCCGATCCCCGGCGTCGGTAGCCTGAACGCCCCATGTTGGAACGGCTGGTCGACCTCGAGCGGGAGTACCTCGACGTCGAGGCGCGCCTCGGCGACCCCGACCTGATCGCCGACCAGAGCCGCTACCAGGAGGTCGCTCGCCGCTACAGCGAGCTCAAGCCCATCGTCGAGGCGGCCCACCAGCTGCGCCAGCGCCAGGGTGACCTCGAGGCGGCCAAGGAGATGCTCACCGAGCTCGACGGCGCCGACCGCGAGGAGATGCGCGGCGAGGTCGCCTCCGCTGAGGCCGACATCGAGCGCCTCGAGGCCGAGCTCAGGGTCCTGCTCCTGCCGAAGGACCCCAACGACGACAAGGACGTCATCGTCGAGATCCGCGGCGCCGAGGGCGGCGAGGAGGCCAACCTCTTCGCCCGGGACCTGTTCGAGATGTACCAGGGCTACGCCGGGCGGATGGGCTGGAAGCTCGAGGTGCTCGGCTCCGACCCCTCCGACATGGGCGGGTTCAACGAGGTCACCTTCGTGCTCCGCGGCGACGGCGCCTGGCCCCGCATGAAGCACGAG
Source organism: Acidimicrobiales bacterium (assembly GCA_035303865.1). Lineage (GTDB taxonomy): Bacteria > Actinomycetota > Acidimicrobiia > Acidimicrobiales > VFJN01 > VFJN01. Next base: position 5,642 of record DATGRC010000153.1, on the reverse strand, counting down.
GGCGGCGTCCACCGGGTCCAGCGGGTGCCGGTCACCGAGAGCCAGGGGCGGGTCCACACGTCCTCGGCCACCGTCACCGTGATGCCCGAGGCCGAGGAGGTCGACGTCCAGATCGAGGAGAAGGACCTGAAGATCGACGTCTACCGGTCCTCGGGCCCCGGCGGGCAGAGCGTCAACACCACCGACTCCGCGGTCCGCATCACCCACCTCCCCACCGGCCTCGTCGTGGCCATGCAGGACGAGAAGAGCCAGATCCAGAACCGGGCCAAGGCGCTCCAGGTGCTGCGGGCCCGCCTGCTCAAGGCCGAGCAGGACCGACAGGCGGCCGAGGCCTCCGCCGAGCGCAAGGGCCAGATCGGTGGCGGCGGCCGAGCCGAGAAGATCCGGACCTACAACTTCAAGGAGAACCGGGTCACCGACCACCGCATCGGGCTGACGCTCTACAAGCTCGACAAGGTGCTGGCCGGCGAGCTCGACGAGGTCATCGACGCCCTCGTCGCCGAGGAGCAGGCCCGCCGGCTCAGCGAGAGCGAGTAGCCGTGGGCCTGCTGCCGTGGCGCCAGCTGCGGGACGAGTCGCTGGCCAAGCTGCGCGCCGCCGGCGTCGAGGACGCCGAGGTCGAGCTGCGCTGGATCGTGGAGCGGGCCAGCGGCCGCACCCCCGCCGAGCAGGTGGCGGCCCTCGACGAGCCCGCCACCGTCCGGGAGGTCTCCTTCGTCGACCAGATGGTCGCCCGCCGGGCCGCCGGCGAGCCGCTGCAGTACGTGCTCGGGCGCTGGGCGTTCCGCACCCTCGAGCTCATGGTGGACCGGCGGGTGCTGATCCCTCGCCCCGAGACCGAGGTGGTGGCAGGCCTGGCGCTCGACGCGCTGGCCGCCTGGGACCGCCGCCACGCGCCCGGCGCGGGCCAGCCGCGGCCCGTGCCCGTGGCCGTCGACCTCGGCACCGGCTCGGGCGCCATCGCCCTGTCGCTCGCCGCCGAGCGCTGGCCCCACGTCGAGGTGTGGGCCACCGACGCCTCGCCCGACGCGCTGGCCGTCGCCCGAGCCAACCTCGCCGGCCTGGGCCGACGGGCCGGGGTGGTCCGCCTCGTGGAAGGGGACTGGTTCGCCGCGCTGCCGGAGGACCTTCGGGGTCGCGTCGACCTCGTCGTCACGAACCCGCCGTACGTGGCCGAGGCCGACGAGCTGCCGCCCGAGGTGGCCGACTGGGAGCCTCGCTCGGCGCTCCTGGCCGGCCCGGACGGGCTCGACGACATCCGCCGCATCGTGGCCGAGGCCCCCACCTGGCTGGCCCCCGACGGCGTGCTCGTCGTGGAGATCGGCGAGACCCACGGCGACGCCGTCCTGGCGCTGGTCGAGGCCGCCGGCTTCGAGCAGGCCACCGTCGAGCCCGACCTGGCCGGCCGCCCGCGCGCCCTCGTCGCCCGGCGCCGGGCGGGGGAGCGGTGACCGAGGTCCTCGCCGAGGACGACGCCCGCGTCGCCGAGCGGGTCGCCGACGCGCTGCGGGCCGGCGGCGTGGTGGTGCTGCCCACCGACACCGTCTACGGCGTGGCCGCGCTGCCCGCCGACGCCGCCGCCGTCGAGCGGCTCTTCTCGCTCAAGGGCCGCCGCCACGACGTCCCGATCGCCGTCCTCTGCGCCGACGCCGAGCAGGCGCTGGCGCTGGCCGAGCCCGCCGCCGCCGAGCGGGCGCGGGCGGCCGCCGCTCGATGGTGGCCCGGCCCGCTGACCCTCGTGCTGCCCCGGCGGGCCGGGCTCCACCTGCACCTCGGCCAGCCCGACCACACCGTGGGGCTGCGGGTGCCGGACCACCCGCTCGTGCAGGCGGTGGCCCGCCTCGTCGGGCCGGTCGCCACCACGAGCGCCAACCGCCACGGCCAGCCCGTCGCCGTCACCGCCGAGGAGGCGGTGGCGGCCCTCGGCGACGGCGTGGACCTGGCCGTGGCCGGCCCGCGCTTGGAGGGGCGCTCCTCCACCGTGGTCGACGCCACCCCCACGCCGTGGCGGGTCCTGCGGGACGGTCCGGTCCCCGGCGCCGAGGTCGTCGCGCTCGAGCGTCCGTGACGGTCGGCCGGCAGCGCTAGGTTGCCGGCGTCGGGCGGGAGCCCGACGAGCCCACACAACACCGCAGATCGCACACCGCACCCCGGGGGGACAGCATGCCGTTCCGCAAGAGCGACGTCGGCGCCACCATCGACGACCTTCGCCACCTCGCGCTCTTCGCCAAGCTGGACAACGCCGACCTCCACCGGGTCGCCGAGCTCGGTGAGCCGGTGGAGGCCGAGGCCGGCGCCCACCTCATCGAGCAGGGCGACGTCGGCACCGAGTGCTTCCTCGTGCTGGAGGGCGAGGCCGGCGTGTTCAGCGGCGACGACCACGTGGCCACGATCGGTCCGGGCAGCATCGTCGGCGAGATGGCGCTGATCGGGCACCGACCCCGCAACGCGTCGGTGGTGGCCCAGACGCCGATGCGGCTCCTCGCGTTCGACATCGCCGCGTTCAACCGCCTCCTCGACGACATGCCCCAGGCCAAGCAGTTCGTCTACGACACCCTCGAGGCCCGCGCCCCCCGCCGCGACGCCTGACCAGCCGGGTCAGCGCAGCTCGAAGCCGCCGTCGGGGCGGAGGCGCACGGTGCGGCCGGCCACGTCCTCGGCCACGAGGGCCTTGGCCAGGTCCGCCTCCTCGGAGACGCCCCAGGCCCGGCGGCCGTCGGGCAGGAGGGCGGTGAGGATGGCCCGCTCCGGCGCGCCGTCGCGGTCGTGCATCACCGTCCACGCCTCGACCGTGCCGTCGCCGTCGGGCTCCTCGCAGAGCGCGCGGGCGGGGAGGGCGTCGACCTCGTCCTGCACGTCGGCGTGGCGGAACCCGTCGGCCGGCGGCTCCGTGCTGTAGACGCCGAAGGCGTGCTTGGTGATGAAGCCGCCGTTGGCCGACACCAGGCCGACCGACCCCGGGTCCTCCCGCAGCACGTCGGCCATCGTGGCGATCGAGTGCATCACGTAGTTGTTCCACGGGCCGCCGGCGAACGACAGCCCCCCGGTGACGGTGAGCTGGCGGTCCAGGGCCAGGCCCAGCTCGTGGGCCGCGATCTCCACCGCGGACGGGAAGCACGAGTACAGGTCGATGTGGGCGAGGTCGTCCACGCCGACGCCGGCCAGCTCGAGGGCCCGTCCGCCGGCGAGGCGCATGGCGGGGGAGCGGCCCAGCGATTCGCGGTTCGACACGAAGGAGTGGTCGTGGGCGTCGGTGCCGCTGTGCGGGAACACCCAGCGGTCCCGCGGCACCCCCAGCGCCTCGGCCCGCTCCGCCGAGCACAGGATCACGCCGGCGCCCTGCTCGACCGCGTTGTTCGAGTTCATCAGCTTCGTGTACGGGAAGCCGATCATCCGGTTGTCCGCGGTCGGGGTGCGGATCTCCTCGGCCGTGTACGCCCGCTGGATCCAGGCGTGCGGGTTGCCCGCCGCCACCTCGCTGAAGCGGGCCCACAGCTCGGACGCCACCACGAGGTGCTCGTCGAGCGGACGGCCCAGCAGCGCCCGGTGGGCCTGCTCGAACATCGGGTACACCTGCACCGGCATGACCACGCCGCGGGCCGCCTCGTGCGGGGCGGTCATCGGGACGTCCTCGGTGGAGGCGCGGGCCTCGGGCACGTCGTCGCCCTGGGTGGTCCACCCCGGGTCCCGTCCCTCCTTGCGGGCTGCCATGCGGGTGCGCCACGCCTCGGCGCCAGCCAGCAGCACGAGGTCCGCCTCGCCGCGCTGGATGGCCAGCGCGGCCAGGTTGACCAGCGACTGCGGGCTGTTGCCCCCCATGCCGGTGACGCTCGTGTCCCGCGGGGACGCGCCGAGCCGCTGGGCGAGCAGCAGGGCCGGGTCGCGGTAGCGCCACGACAGGAGCGACACGACGTGGACGGCGTCGGCCTCGGTGAGCACCCGCTCCCCGGCGCCGGTGGACGCGGCGGCGCGCCGCAGGGCCTCGGCCATGAGGTCGACGGGCTCGAGGGGCACCTCCCCCCGGTCGACGCGGTGGCTGAGCTGGCCACCTCCGATCAGGACGGGCGTGCGGGGATCGACCACGAGGTTCCTTCCGACGGCTCCGGGCGACACTTGACTGCGCGGTCAATCTAGGGATCCCGCAGGGCACCCCTACAATCGCCGATCATCGACGTCCTCCTGCTCTGCACCGCCAACCAGTGCCGCTCGCCGATGGCCGAGGCGCTCCTCCGCCACCGGTTCGAGACGGTCGGGGTCCAGGCCCGGGTCCACTCCGCCGGGCTCCTCGCCGGGGGGCGCCCGGCCACCGCCGACGGCGTCGCCGTGATGGCCAACCGGGGCCTCGACACGTCCGCCCACGTCAGCCGCCGCCTGGTTCGCGAGCTCGTGGCCGACGCCGACCTGGTGATCGGCATGGCCCGAGAGCACGTGCGCGAGGCGGTGGTCCTCGAGCCCAGCGCGCTCCACCGGTGCTTCACGCTGAAGGAGCTCGTCGGCCTGGCCGAGCGGACCGGCCCCCGCCGGCCCGACGAGCCGCTCGACGCCTGGCTCGCCCGCCTCGCCGCCGGGCGCGACCAGCGCCGCCTCGTCGGCGCCGGCCACGACCCCGATTACGACGTGGAGGACCCGGTGGGGCAGGGTCGAGCGGCCTACGAGGCCACCGCCGACGAGCTCGAGGCCCTCCTCGACCGCCTCGTCGACCTCGCGTTCGCCCCCGCCCCCAAGGAGCCCACCCGGTGAAGATCGCCATCGGCGCCGACCACGCCGGCTACGACCTCAAGGTCCACCTGATCGCCGAGCTCGAGCGGCTCGGCCACGAGGTCCTCGACCTCGGCACCCACTCCACCGAGTCCGTCGACTACCCGCCGATCTGCGCCGCGGTGGGACGCACGGTCGTGGCCGGGGAGGCCGACCGCGGGATCGTGCTCGGCGGGTCCGGCCAGGGCGAGCAGATCGCCGCCAACAAGGTCCGCGGCGTGCGGGCCGCCCTGTGCAACGACCTGTTCACCGCCCGGCTCAGCCGCGAGCACAACGACGCCAACGTGCTCGCCATGGGTGGCAGGATCGTCGCGCCGGGCCTGGCCACCGAGATCCTCGAGCTGTGGCTGGCCACGCCCTTCGACGGCGGTCGCCACGAGCGTCGGGTCGCCCAGATCGCCGAGATCGAGAACGAGCAGTAGGAGCCCCCATGCCCTGGCCCACCATCGACGACGACGAGGTCTTCGCGCTCATCGACCGCGAGGTCGAGCGCCAGAACACCACGATCCAGCTGATCGCCAGCGAGAACTTCACCTCGCCGAACGTGCTGCGGGCCACCGGCTCGGTCCTCACCAACAAGTACAGCGAGGGCTACCCGGGCAAGCGGTACTACGGGGGCAACGAGGTCATCGACGAGGTCGAGGAGCTCGCCCGCGAGCGCTGCAAGGCGCTCTTCCGGGCCCCGCACGCCAACGTCCAGCCCCACGCCGGGGCGAACGCCAACATGGGCGTCTACCTCGCGCTGCTCGAGCCCGGCGACACCGTCCTCGGGCTCCGGCTCGACCAGGGCGGCCACCTCACCCACGGCTCGCCCGTCAACGCCAGCGGCAAGCTGTACCGCTTCGTCTCCTACGGCGTGACGATGAGCGACGAGCGCATCGACC
>DATGRC010000152.1:0-6009 GCA_035303865.1 Acidimicrobiales bacterium | reverse complement strand
CGACGAGGTCGAGCTGCAGCTCGCCGACATCCCCGGCTGGGGGATCTCGCAGGGCGCCCTGCACCGCGAGCTCGAGTTCGCCAACTTCGTCGAGGCCTTCGGCTTCATGACCATGGTGGCCATGGCCGCCGAGCGGCTCGGGCACCACCCCGACTGGTGCAACTCGTGGAACCGCGTGGTGATCGACATCCGCAGCCACGCCGAGGGGGGCATCACGGACCGGTGCGTCGAGCTGGCCCGCGCCATCAACAGGGCGCTCGGCGAGTAGTCGCCGGGGCCCGACGGCGGGTCGGGCCGGTCAGCCCTGGTCGCCGGCCTGGTCGAGACCCTGCAGCAGGGTGTTCCAGGAGAGGGTGGCGCACTTGATGCGCACCGGGAACTTCACCACGCCCCGGAGCGCCTCGAGGTCGCCGAGCTTGACCTCCGGCGGCGGCTCCTCGACCGGCTCCTCGCCGTCACCGTCGCCCTCGCCGCCGTCGAGCGACTGCTCGTGGATCGACATCATGGCCTTGAACGCCCGCGACAGCGCTCGCACCTCGTCGATGGTGCGGCCCTTGACCGCGGTGGACATCATCGACGCCGAGGACTGGCTGATCGAGCATCCCTGGCCCCCGACCCGGATGTCCTTCACCCGGCCGCCCTCGATGTCGAGGTAGAGGACGATCTCGTCGCCGCAGAGCGGGTTGAAGCCCTCGACCCGCACGGCCGGCGGCGCGGGCAGCTCGCCTCGGTTCCGCGGGTTGCGGTAGTGGTCGAGGATGATCTCGCGGTAGAGGTCTTCGAGGCCGGGCATGCGAGGGGCGATCCTATCGACGTTCAGAAGCTGAAGAACTCGGCCGCCGCCGCGATGGCGTCGGCCAGCGCGTCGACGTCGGACTCGTCGTTGTAGACGTACAGCGAGGCGCGGGCGGTGGCGGCGACGCCCAGCTCGCGCATGAGCGGCTTGGCGCAGTGGTGGCCAGCCCGGACGCAGACGCCGTGCTGGTCGAAGACCTGCGTGAGGTCGTGGGGGTGGACGTCGCGGTAGGCGAACGACAGCACGCCGCCGCGGTCGGCCGGCTCCGAGGGCCCGTGGATGACGAGGTCGTCGCCGAACCGCTCGGTGAGCGAGCGCAAGGCGTAGGCGGTGAGCGACACCTCGTGGGCCCGGACGGCCTCCATGCCGAGGCCCTCCAGGTAGTCGACCGCGGCGCCGAGCCCGACCGCCTCGGCGATCGGGGGCGTCCCCGCCTCGAACTTCCACGGCAGCTCGTTGGCCGTGAAGCCCTCCTTGGTGACGTTGAGGATCATCTCGCCGCCGGTGAGGAAGGGCGGGGTGGCGTCGAGGATCGCCTCGGTGCCCCACAGCACGCCGATGCCCGTCGGGCCGCACATCTTGTGGCCGGTGAAGGCGACGAAGTCGGCGCCCCAGGCGCTGACGTCGGTGGCCACGTGGGGCACGTACTGGCTGGCGTCGACGACCGCGATGGCGCCGGCCTCGTGGGCGGCGGCGACCAGCCGATCGACCGGGGTCAGCGTGCCGAGCACGTTGGACATCGCCGCGAACGACACCACCCGGGCGCCGTCGAGCAGGCGGTCGAGGTCGCTCAGGTCGAGCCGTCCGTCGCCGCCCACCGGGATCCACCGCAGCTCGATGCCGATCTCCTGGACGAGCTGGTGCCAGGGGACGATGTTGGCGTGGTGCTCGAGCTCGGTGAGTACGACCGGGTCGCCGGGCCGCAGGTGGGCGCGGCCCCAGGCCTTGGCCACCAGGTTGAGCGCCTCGGTGGCGTTCTTGGCGAAGACGACCTCGCGCTCGGACCGGGCCCCGATGAACCGGGCGACCTTGGCCCGGGCCTCCTCCAGCGCGGCGGTGGCCTCCTCGGCGATGAGGTAGGTGCCGCGGTGGACGTTGGCGTTGGAGCGCTCGTAGTAGGTCTGGATGGCCTCGATGACCGACCGGGGCTTCTGTGAGGTGTTGGCCGAGTCGAAGTAGACGAGCCGCCGCCCGTGCACCTGGCGGTCGAGGATGGGGAAGTCCTTGCGGATGCGGCCGACGTCGAGCGGGTCCACGGCCGAGGAGGTTGTCACGACGCTGTCACCTCGGTGGTCGTGCGCCAGCTCTCGTAGCCCTCGCGCTCGAGCCGCTCGGCCAGCTCGGGGCCACCGCTCTCGACGATCCGGCCGTCGACGAGGATGTGCACCCGGTCGGGGCGGAGGTGGTCGAGCAGGCGCTGGTAGTGGGTGATGGCCAGCACCCCCAGGCCCGGCCGGTCGCGGCGCACCTCGTGGACGCCGTCGGCGACGACCTTGAGGGCGTCGATGTCGAGACCCGAGTCGGTCTCGTCGAGGATGGCCATCTCGGGCTCCAGGATGGCCATCTGCAAGATCTCGTTGCGCTTCTTCTCGCCCCCGGAGAACCCCTCGTTGAGGTAGCGGTCGGCGAAGGAGGGGTCCATGTCCAGGCGCTCCATCCACTCCATGATCGCGAGGCGCAGCTCGAGCACGGAGAGCTCGATGCCCTTGCGGGCCGACAGCGCCTGGCGCAGGAAGTTGATGACCGACACCCCGGGGATCGCCTGCGGGTACTGGAAGGCGAGGAAGATGCCGGCCTTGCCCCGGTCGTCGGTGGCCCAGTCGGTGATGTCGTCGCCCTTGAAGAGGATGCGGCCCCGGGTGACCTCGTAGTCGGGGTTGCCGAGGAGCGTGTTGGCGAGCGTCGACTTGCCCGAGCCGTTGGGGCCCATCAGCGCGTGCACCTCGCCGGCGCCGACCGTGAGGTCGACGCCCCGCAGGATCTCGGCCCCGGGCTGCCCGTCGGACCCGGCGACGCGCACGTGCAGGTCCTCGATCTGGAAGAGGGGAGGGGCCGGCATGGGCGCCAGTGTATTCCCACTACGCGCATAGGAGAAATGCCCCGTTCCCCGGTCTCCGGGGGCGGGCTAGGGTCGGCGGGGATGAGCATCCGGACGACCCCTCCGGGCACGCTCGTGACGCTCTTCGAGGGCGGATCGTTCTGCCTGTCCGACCCGGTCGGCGACATGGCCGGGGCGGGGGCGGCCGGCGCGGCGGGCCTCTACGTCGCCGGGCGCCGGCTGCTGTCGCGCCTGCTCACCACCGTCAACGGTCATCCGCTCGAGCCGGTCGACCACCACCGGGACGACCCCGCGGCGGCCACGTTCGTCGCCCGCGCCCGGGGGTGGGACGACGCCGACCCGTCCCCCGGAGGGCCGGTCGTCGTGCGCCGCCGCACCCTCGGCGCGGCGATGCGCGACAGCATCGAGGTCCGCAACCTGGGCGACGAGCCCAGCTACGTCGAGGTCGAGATCGAGGTCGGGGCCGACCTGGCCCCGGTCGCCGCCGTGCGCGACGGCGGCGGCCTCCCCGAGCCGGTCGCACCGGAGGGGGGCGCGCCCGACGAGGTGCTGCTCGTGCGGGGGAGGGGCGCGGGCCGCGTCGGCTGCCGGGTCACCGGGGCCCCCGACGTGGTCGCCAAGGGTGGCGTGCTGCGGTGGGAGGCCATCGTGCCCGCACGGGGCGCCCGCCGGTTGACCGTGGTCGCCGCGCCGATCGTCGCCGGCGCCGAGCTGGTGCCCGGACCGCTGTTGGCCGACGACCCGGTGCGCAGCGACTCGTCCCGCCAGCTGGTCCGCTGGCACCGGGCGGTGCCGCACGTGGCCAGCGACCACCAGCCCCTCGTCACCGTCGTGCGCCGCAGCGCCTACGACCTGGGCGCGCTGCGGGTCCTCGACCCCGAGTACCCCGGCCGGGCGGTGGTCGCCGCCGGGGCACCCTGGCACCTGGCGCTGCACGGGCGCGACGCGCTCCTGACCGCGTGGATGAGCCTGATCGTCGACCCCGAGCTGGCGCTCGGCACGCTCGAGACGCTCGCCCGCTTCCAGGGGGTGGAGGTCGACGACCGCACCGAGGAGCAGCCGGGTCGCATCGTCCACCGGGTGACCTTCGACCCGGCCGGGTTCGGCGCGGCCGGCGGCGCCCGCAGCGTCAGCTACGGCTCGGTCGACTCGACGCCGCTGTTCGTCATGCTTCTCGGCGAGCTGCGGCGCTGGGGGCTGGCCCACGAGGTCGTCGACCGCCTCCTCCCGCACGCCGACCGCGCCCTCGAGTGGATAGAGCGCCACGGCGACCGCGACGGGGACGGCTACGTCGAGTACCAGCGGGCCACCGATCGGGGCGAGCGGCACCAGGGCTGGAAGGACTCGCCCGCGCCGATCCGCCACCCGGACGGGCGTGAGGCGCGGGGGCCGATCGCCCTCGCCGAGGTGCAGGGCTACGTCTACGGCGCCTACCGGGCGCGGGCCCACTTCGCGGCCGAGGAGGGCGACGAGGAGGCGGCCCGGGCCTGGGCGGCGAAGGCGGCCGCCCTGCGCCGGGCGTTCAACCGCGACTTCTGGATCGAGGACGCGGGGTGGTTCGCCCTCGCGCTCGACGGCGACAAGCGGCCGGTGCCGGCGCTGGCCTCCAACATCGGCCACTGCCTGTGGAGCGGCATCGTCGACGAGGACAAGGCGGCCGTCATGGTGAAGCACCTCCTCTCCGACGAGCTGTTCTCGGGTTGGGGGGTCCGCACGCTCGGTGCCTCGATGGGCGCCTACGACCCGCTCGGCGCCCACACCGGTGCGGTGTGGCCCCACGACAACGCCCTGTGCGCCGCGGGCCTCGTGCGCTACGGCTTCGTCGAGGAGGCGCACCGCTTGATGCTCGCCCAGATCGAGGCGGCCGACGCCGACGGCGGCCGCATGTCGGTGCTGTGCGGCTTCGACCGGGACGACGTGACCGCGCCGGTCCGCTTCCCCGACCTGTGCGAGACCCGGGCCTGGTCGGCGGCGGCGCCCCTGCTGCACCTGCGCTCGCTGCTGCGCTTCGACCCCCACGTCCCCCAGGGGAAGCTCTGGCTGTCGCCGGTGCTGCCCGAGGCCATCTCGTCCCTGCGGGTCGAGCGCATCCCGCTGATGGGCGGGACGGTGACGGTGACCGTCGACCGGGACGGCGTCGAGGTGGCCGACCTGCCCGCGGGGGTCGAGGTGATCGCCGAGCCGCGGCGACCCCTCGCCGCCGGCGCCTGACCGCGCTCCGCACCCGGGTCGCGCGCCCTGCGGTGGGCGGCGCTGGGCGGGGGCGCGACCGCGCGGCCCGGGCCGGCGCGTAGTCTTCGGCGGACATCGAGCCGGCCCGCTTCGCGCGCGGGCAGTCGCGGCGGCGCGGCGCCCGACCCGGCACCCCACCCTCGCACGTCAGGAGAATCCCCGTGTCCCAGCAGCCTCCCCCGTCCCCTGGTCCCGCTCCGAACTGGGGCCCGCCGCCGGCCGGTGGCCCGGGCGGCCCACCCCCGCCGGGGCCGGTGCCGCCCGCCGGGCCGACGCCCCCGGGGCCGATGCCCCCTGCCGGGCCGCCGGGTGGTGCGTACCCGCCCGGCCCGCCGGGCGGTGCGTACCCGCCCGGCCCGCCGGGCGGCTACGGCTCCGGCCCCTACCAGCCGGGCCCCGCCGGCCAGCCGCCGAGCGGCTCCGGCGGTGGCAAGGGGGCGCTGATCGCGGTCCTCGTGCTCCTCCTGGCGGCCGCCGGTGTCGGCGGGTACTTCCTGCTGTCCGGCGATGACGACGACGGCGGCGGGGGCTCCGACCCCGAGTCCGTCGCCGTCCGGTTCGTCGAGGCCGTCCTCGACCGCGACTGCGACGCCATGCGGGACGCCGTCCTGGTGCCGGCGTCGCAGGAGGCCGGCTGGGACGCCGGGTGCTCGCAGATGATGGCCCAGATGGAGGTCGGCGGTGACGACGTGCCCGTCGAGCTGCTGTCGACCAGGCTCGTGGACGAGACCGGCGACGAGGCGACGGTCGAGATCGAGTACCGCACCCAGGGGGGCAGCACCGACAGGGACGACCTCGACCTCATCCGCGAGGACGGCACGTGGTACATCGACTTCTTCGGCGTCGGCAGCGGCTCCGCTGACGTCGACGTCCCCGACATCGACGTCCCCGACGTCCCCGACATCGACGTCCCCGACGTGCC
>DATGRC010000151.1:0-9791 GCA_035303865.1 Acidimicrobiales bacterium | reverse complement strand
CGTGCTGGCCCCGCTCGTGGCGGCGTCGATCCCGTGGGCCGTCACCTCCGTGTACCTCACCGAGGCGAGGGTGCGGCACTTCTCGGGCGCGACGATCGCCATCACCGTCACCCTCACGGTCAGCATCCTCGGCTCGGCCCTCTGGCTCGTGCCCCGCCACGGCATCGACGGCGCGGCCTGGGCGTTCCTCGGCGGCAACCTCGTGGCGGCCGGGGTGGCGCTCGTCTCCCACCTCGTCGGCCGCCGGGCCTACGAGCCGGTCCTGCCCGCCGGGCCCGAGCCGATGGGCGGCGAGGAGCCCGACGCCGACGAGGTCATGGGGATGGCCCCCCTCGCCTGACCGTGCCCGACCTCCCACCACCGCCTCCCCCGCCGACCGGGCGCTCGACCCCGCCGCCGGCACCGCCCGCCGCCAGCTGGCCTGCGACGCGGCTGCTGGCCGTGGGGATCGCGCTCGTCTTCGTGGCCGCCGCGGCGGCGGTCGTCCTGCACCGCACCGGCGGGGACGGCCCCCGCTTCGCCCACCCCGACGAGTGGGACGAGCGGGTGGTGGACCTCGTCGAGTTCGTGGAGGACGCCCGGGGGCTGCGCTTCGACCACCCGGTGTTCGTGGACTTCCTGAGCGTGGACGACTACCGGGCCGCCGCCACCGCCGACGCGGCCGACCTGACCGACGACGACCGCGACGCGCTGCTCCGCGACGTCGCCGTGCTGCGCGCCCTCGGCCTGGCCACGGGCGAGGTGGACCTGTTCGAGGCCGTCAACACGGTGGTCGACGGCAGCACCCTCGCCTTCTACGACACCGACGACGGGCGGATCCGGGTCCGGGGCACGGAGCTCACGGTGGGCGTGCGGGTCACCCTCGTGCACGAGCTGACCCACGCCCTGCAGGACCAGGCCTTCGACCTCCGGCGCGTCCACGACGACCGGCTCGAGGACGCCGAGCGGCTGTCGCTGCGCGGCATCGTCGAGGGCGACGCCATGCGGATCGAGACCCGCTACGTGGACCAGGTGCTCGACGACGCGGCGCGCGCCGCCTACGAGGCGGAGCGCAGGGCGGACGCCGCGAGCAGCGAGGAGGCCACCGCCGAGGTCCCGGGCTACCTCACGGCCAGCTTCGCCACCCCCTACGTGCTGGGGGCGCCGTTCGTGGCCCTGCTCGACGCCAGCGGCGGCAACGGCGCCGTCGACGCCGCGCTGCGGGATCCGCCCACCACCGACGAGCACCTCTTCGACCCGGTCAGCCACCTCGCCGACGAGGGGGCCAAGGCGCTCGAGCTCGACCTCGGCGACGTGGAGGTCCACGAGGACGGGTTCTTCGGGCCGGCCGCCTGGTACCTGGTGCTCGCCGAGCGCATCGACCCGTTCGCGGCCCTCGACGCCGCCCTCGGATGGGGCGGCGACGCCTACGCCGTCTTCGAGCGCGACGGCGCCACCTGCGTGCGGGCCGCCTTCGCCGGCGACGCCCCAGACGACGAGGTCGAGCTGGCCGACGCACTCGAGGCCTGGGTCGCCGCCCTGGGCCACGACCGCGCCCGCACCCTAGAGGTCGACGGGCGCCCCGGGTTCGAGGCCTGCGACCCGGGCCCCGACGCCGAGGTCGAGCTGACCGAGCGCACCCGGGACGCGCTGGCCCTGCCCAGCGTTCGCGCCTACCTCGTGGCCGCGGCCGCCGGGTTCGCCCCCCGCGACGCCGACGCCGCGTCGTGCTTCGCCGGGGCGGTGCTCGAGACCCTGCGCTGGGAGGACGTGGTCGACCCGTCGGGCGCCGCCTTCGCCGGTGACGACTTCCAGCGGCAGATGCTCGACGCGATGCTCGCCTGCGCCTGACCGACCGCCCGCCGGCGGACCCGGACTAGATGTCGGACTCGTCGGCCTGCCAGTCCCGGTCCGGCGTGACGTAGATCAGCGGCAGGCTCACCACGCTCACGAGCCCCTTGACGGTGAGGTTCACGAGGAACACGTCCCACACGGCCTCCCACGGCAGCGTGAGGGCGTGGTCGGCGAAGCCGGGGATCGCCCCGAAGGCGATCACCGCGAACAGCACGTTGTCGAGCGGCACCGACACGGCGTTGCTCACCGCCACCCGGGCCCACTGGTGGCGGGTGGTCACCCGGCGCACGAACCAGTGGTACACCTCGGTGTCGACGAGCTCGCTGATCACCTCGGCCAGGATCGAGGCCACGGTGATCCGCCACAGCGGGGCGAGGACCGCTTCGAACTCGGCACCCAGGGGGTAGGACGCGTCGGCCGGGGCCCGGGCCGCCCACTGCAGGTAGAGGGCCATGAACAGGTTCACCGCTGCGGCGGTCACCACGAGCGTCCGGGCCGCCCGGCGCCCGAGCGCCTTGTGGACCACGTCTCGCAGCGTGAAGGTGATCGGGTACACGAAGGTCCCGAGGTCGACGGCGCGGTCGGCCACCGACCCCACCTTGAGGCTGGCGACGTCGGCGATCACCTGCGCCCCGACGTAGGCGCCCACCGCGGCCACGGCCACCCGGGACACGGGCGCCACGGCGCGGACGGTCGTGGACATGGGGAACCTCCGGTTTTGGTCAGGCGGGTTGGTCCGGTACCGCCAGGGGACCGCCGAGCATACGGGCCCGGCCCCGCCCGCACCCCGGTCCGGCTAGACAGGTGCGAGCGCGACCGACCCGAAGGAGACCCGCGACGATGGACCCGCTCGACGCCGCCCGCGCCAGCGCCCCCGCCATCAGCACGATCGGCAGCCACTTCATGCTCGACGGCGCCACCTACGCTCACGGCGCCTCGCTCGGCTTCGCCGGCGTGGACTTCTACGTGTGCGGGCGGGCCGGCGTGCTCGGCGACGTCCCCGCCGAGGTGGTCACGGCCGCGCTCACCTTCTTCGCCCCCGACCACGTGGCCGCCCAGTGGGAGGCCGGTCGCAACGTGATGCCCCCGGCGAAGGCGGCCGAGGCGTTCGCCGGCTGCGCCCACACGTGGGCCGCCGAGCACGTCCCCGACGACCTCGACGCGGCCCGCCTGGCCGAGCTGGCCGGGAAGGCGGTGGCCTCGGCCCGCGCGGCCGGCGCGCCGATCTTCGCCGGGTGGCGCCTGCTGCCGGTCCCCGAGGACCCGAAGGCGGCGGCGGTGCACCACCTCAACGGGCTGCGGGAGCTGCGCTTCGCGCTCCACGCCGCCGCGGTGGTGACCAGCGGGCTGTCCCCGCTGCAGGCGATGACGCTGCGCTCGCCCCACATGCTCCCCCTGTTCGGCTGGGCCGAGGGGGTCGAGGTCGAGGGGCTGCAGCCCGCCTGGGACGCCGCCGAGGAGCGCACGGACGTGGCGATGGCCCACGCGCTCGCCGACCTCGAGCCGGCGGAGCGGGAGGAGCTCGTCGCCCTCGCCGGCGCCCTCCACGCCGCCACCGCCGGCTGACCGTCGGGGCCGGCCCGCCTCAGTGGGTGAGCCGGCGGAGGAGCACCTCCTGAGCAACGGTGGCCACGTGCGTGCCGGACTCGGTCAGCACGTGGCCCACGCTCAGCCCGCGGCTGCTCAGGTAGCCGTGGCTCGTGAAGTCGTGGAGGTGCCACACGTCGGCCACCGGCGGGCGGTGGAACCAGATCGCGTGGTCGAGGCTGGCGTTCATCCAGCCCCAGTCGTCCACGTTCTCGTCGGCCTCGAAGCGGGGCCGCTCGGGGTGGAGGGCCACGACGGCGTCGGTGGGGATGTCGTCGGAGAGGTAGGCCAGCGCGCACGCCTGCAGGATCGGGTCGTCGCCGACCGGCTCGCTCATCTTCAGCCAGCAGGCGGCCCGCCCCTCGACGGACTGGCGGGCGATGGCGTGCCGGCGCTCGAACATCGGGCTCCAGCTGTCCTCCGCCAGGCCCTCGGGGCCGGGCACGTCGGGCAGGCGGGCGATCTGCACGTCGTGGCCGGGCTCGTCGCGCTGGAACGACGCCGACATCGTGAAGATGGCCCCCACCGACTGGCGGGCCACCACCTGGCGGGTGACGAAGGAGCGTCCGTTGCGGAGCCGGTCGACCTCGAAGCGGATCGGCTGGTCCGCGTCGCCGCGCCGGATGAAGTAGGCGTGCAGCGAGTGGATGCGGAACTCGGGGTCGACGGTGTGGGCGGCCGCCCGCAGCGCCTGTGCGACGATCTGGCCGCCGTAGAGCCCGCCCCACGGGTACTGGGGGCCGACGCCCACGTACACGTCGGTGCCGTGGGGTTCCAGGTGCATCATCGTGGCGAAGTCCACGCCTGATCGTCGCCCGCCAGAACCGGCCGCCGCCAACCCGGAAGGGGTGCGAGGGCGCCTCGTGCGGTACGAACTACGGGATGCGCAACCTCACCGTGGGCGTGCCCACCGAGATCAAGTCTGACGAGCGTCGGGTGGCCCTCACGCCCGACGGGGTGCGGGAGATGGAGAGCCACGGCCTCGAGGTGATCGTCCAGGCCGGCGCGGGCCGGGGGGCCGCGATCCCCGACGAGCGCTACCGGGCCGCCGGGGCGGAGGTGGTCGACGACGCGGAGGAGGTCTGGGCCCGGGCCGACCTCGTCTGCAAGGTGAAGGAGCCGCAGGGGCCCGAGCTGGACCTGCTGCGCGAGGACCTCACCCTGTTCACCTACCTGCACCTCGCCGCCTACCCCGAGGTGGGGCGGGCGCTGATGGACGCCGGCACCACCGCGCTCGCCTACGAGACCGTGATGCGGGCCGACGGCTCGCTGCCGCTGCTGGCCCCGATGAGCGAGGTGGCCGGCCGGTTCGCCGTGCAGGCCGGCGCCCGCTTCCTCGAGGCCACCGAGGGCGGCCGGGGCGTGCTCCTCGGCGGCGCCCCCGGGGTGCGGCCGGCCAGGGTGGTCGTGATCGGGGCCGGCAACGTCGGCTGGAGCGCGGCGTGGACCGCGGCGGGGATGGGCGCCGAGGTGACGCTGCTCGACAAGGACCTCGACCGGCTCCGCTACATCGAGCAGATCCAGCGGGGCGGGATCACCACGCTCGCCTCCAACCGGGGCACGGTGGAGCGCTGCGCGGCGGAGGCCGACCTGCTGATCGGGGCCGTGCTCGTGGCCGGCGGGCGGGCCCCGGTGGTGGTCACCGAGGCGATGGTCGAGTCGATGCGACCCGGCGCCGTGATCGTGGACGTCGCCATCGACCAGGGCGGCTGCGTCGAGACGTCCCGGGAGACCACCCACCACGACCCCACGTACGTGGTCCACGACGTCGTGCACTACGCGGTCGGCAACATGCCGAGCGCGGTGCCGGCCACGGCCACCCAGGCGCTCACCCACGCCACGCTCCCGTACCTCGTGGACGTGGCCGTGCACGGCCCGACGGAGGCGTGCCGGCGCGACCCGGCGCTGGCCCACGGGCTGAACGTGGAGGGCGGCCGCATCGTGAACCCGGCCGTGGCCGAGGCCCTCGGCGAGCCGGTCGGCGAGCCCAGCCACGCCCGCTGACCTCACCTGGCGCGAAGCGCGGCAGGAGCCGGGCCCGACGGGCCCGGCTCCTGTGCGCCTCACGGGTCGCCCGAAGGGGCGCCCGGGTCAGTTGCCGAAGTCGAAGCTCTCGGCCGCCGGCGAGGCGAACGACTCCGTGATCGGCCGCTGGCCGGTCGGCGACTCCGGGTCGAACACGAACATCGTGCTCGTGCGCGGCGGGTTCCGGTCAGCGGGACCGGAGCCGTACTCGTACTCGCCCATGAGGCCCTCGAAGGTGAGGGTGCCGACCTCGGCCAGCGCCCGCTTGATGCCCTCGCGGGACAGGTCGCCGAGCTCGACGGCCTTCTCGAGCAGCTGGTGGACGGCGCGGGCCTGGTTGTAGCCGAAGGCGAAGTACGGGTCGGGCTCCTGGCCGTCGCCGTACTCCTCGAGGTCGGCCACCATCTGGGCCATGCCGGGCACCGACGTGTCGCCCCACTCCGCGCCCTCGGACAGCACGACGGCGTGCTCGGTCACGTACGGGGCCAGCTCGCCGGCCCAGAGCAGCTTCAGGTAGCCGGGCGACACGACGAGCCAGCGGGGCGTGAAGCCGGCCTGCGCGGCGCGGCCCAGGGCGCCGGCAGCGTCGGCCGGGGTGGCCACGAGCACGACCGCGTCGCAGTCGCTGCTCTGCAGCTGGTTGATCTGGGTGGTGAAGTCCTGGGTGCCGACCGAGAAGTCGACCCGCGGGCCCTTCTCGAAGTCCAGCTCGGAGGCCGCGTGGTCCACGCCCTGCTCGCCGGCGTCGCCGTAGGGGTCGTCCTGGGCGAGCATGCACACCTTGGAGCCCTCGCCGCCGTCCTCGTTCACGTACCAGTCGAGGCCGTTGATCACCTGGATCTGGTACGGGCCGCCGATCGGCACGAGGTTCTCCTCCAGGATCCAGTCGGCGTCGAGGGTGGCCGGCGCGGCCACGATGTCGTCCTGCACCATCTGGGACAGGACGGCCTTGATGATCGCCGTGCCCAGGATCTGGGTGTACATCACCACGTCGCCCTTGGTGGCGTTGTACTCCTGGATCGCCGTGGCCTCGGTGTAGGCGGTGTCACGGACGACCAGCTCCACCTGGTACTTGCCGGCCACCCCACCCGCAGCGTTGAGGGCCTCGAAGTAGACCTCGTTGCCCTTCGTGAGGGGGTTGCCGATGATCGCGGCCGGGCCGCTCGTCGGGGTCAGGACGCCGAGCTTGATCGTGGTGCCGTCGAAGCCCACCGTCGGCTCGGGGTCACCGGCCGGCTCCTCCCCGCCGTCGTCGCCGCCGTCGTCAGACGCCGCGGTGGTGCCGGGAGCGGCGTCGTCGTCGTCATCGCTGCTGCCGCCGCACGCCGCCGCTGCCATGGCGAGCGCCATGAGCAGGGCCAGCATCCGCAGCCAGGGTTGCTTCTTCACGGGTCGGGTTCCCCCTTGGTCGGTGCTCAGGTTGCTGTTGGTTGATGGGTAGGGACGGTGCCGCTCAGTAGGAGAACGGCCAGCTCTGGAACCAGATCCGGATGCGCATCCACAGCGCGGCCAGACCGCGTGGCTCCAGGACGAGGAAGAAGATGATGAGGAGGCCGAAGAGGATCCGGTTGAGCTCGCCGACGGTGAGCCACCCCTGGTCGACCGGGATCCCGAGGATCGGCGCGTCGGCGCCCCGCTGGTTGATGAACCGGGTGCCGTACTCGACGAGCAGCGCCCCCAGGATCGAGCCGAAGATCGTGCCGACGCCGCCCATGATGATCATGGCCACGAAGGTGATCGACAGGAACAGCCCCACCTGGCCGCCGAACTCGTGGGGGCTGACGTGGTTCTGCATGAGGGCGTAGAACACCCCGGCCACCGAGGCGCAGGCCCCGGCCACGGCGAAGGCGGCCACCTTGTAGCGGGTGGGCTTGACGCCGATGATCTCGGCCGACAGGTCGCGGTCCCGGATGGCCTGCATGGCCCGGCCGGGCCGGCTCCGCACGATGTTCTTGGCCAGGAGGGCGGTGATGGCCACGAACGCCCAGATCAGCCAGAACATCCCCTGCACGAACGTGTACTTGAGGCCGCCCAGCTCGAGGTCCCGGAAGTCCAGCGGGCCGACCGAGATGTCGGCGTTGGCCACGCCGACGCCGTTGCCGCCGCCGGTGACCGAGTCCCAGTTCATGAACAGGTGGTAGGCGACGAACAGCAGGCCGATCGTGACGACGGCGAGGTAGTTGCCGCGCAGGCGGGCGGCGAAGGGCCCGATGGCTCCGCCCACCGCCAGGCCGACCACGATCGCGGCCAGCACGTAGGCCGGGAACGGCCAGCCGTGCTTGTCCCCGAAGTAGGCGGCGCAGTAGGCGCCACCGCCGAAGAAGGCGGCGTGGCCGAGGGAGATCTGCCCGGTGAAGCCGGTGAGCAGGTTCAGGCCGATGGCGCCGATCGCGTAGAGCCCGCAGTAGCAGAGCGTGCGCAGCGTGGTCTCCTCGAGCGAGCCCGGGATCACGAAGTAGGCCACGGCGAGCGCCACGGCGAAGCCCTTCGCCCACGGGCCCTTCAGGAGCTTGAGGTCGCGGGTGCCGTCGAGGTCCAGCTTGTGGTGGGGCCGACCGCCGGGGTGGCGGCGAGCGCTCGGGAGCAGCGAGGACACAGCCATCAGACCCGCCGCACCTCCTTCTGGCCGAACAGGCCGGTCGGTCGGACGAGGAGGATGAGCACCATCACGAAGTACGGCGACACGCGGTCGAAGCCGCCGCCGATCCAGGCGAGGTACTCGGGGGCGAGGAGCGCCGTGAACTGCTGGACGAGGCCGATGATCAGGCCGCCGAGCACCGCGCCCCCGGGTGACTCGAGGCCACCGAGGATCATCGCCGGGAAGGCGATGAGGGCGATGAGGCCCATGTCGGGGCGCAGGGAGCCCGTGCCCGACGCCAGCATCGCCCCGGCCACCGCGCCGACCACGCCGGCGCAGGCCCATGCCACCTGGTACACGCGCTTGGGGGCGATGCCCTGGGCGAGCGCCGCCTCCTGGTCGAGGGCGCTCGCCCGCATGGCCAGGCCGAGCGTGGAGAACTTGAACATCAGGAAGAAGGCGACGAGCACGACCCCGGTGATGCCGATCGTCCACACGTCGGCCTGGGCGATGTCGACGTCGCCCCACTGCCAGGTCTTCAGGCCCCACGGGTCGGCGAGGTCGTGGTAGTCGGGCCCCCAGATCGCGGTGACGATGTTGTCGATCACGAAGAGGATGCCGATCGTCACCATGATCAGCGTGAACGGCGCCTCCCCGGCCATCCGCCGCAGGATGAGGAACTCGAGGATCAGCCCGAGCAGCGCCCCGCCCACCATGGCGAACAGCAGCGCCAGGTAGAAGTTCCAGCCCCAGGTGTTGGCGGCGTTGAAGCACAGGTAGCCGCCCACCACCACGAAGCTGGCCTGGGCGAAGTTGATGACGCCGGTGGCCTTGAACACGACGACGAAGCCGAGGGCCACGAGCGCGTACTTGGCGCCCAGGGCGACCCCGGAGAACAGGGTCTCGAACCAGGCGTCGCTGCGGATCGCCCCGAGGGCGAGGGCCGTCACCGGTACATCTCCTCGATGAGCTCGCGGTACTCGGACTCGATGGCCCGCCGCTTGACCTTCTGGGTGGCGGTCACCTCACCGTCCTCTTCGTCGAGCTCCTTGGGCAGGAGGCGGAACCGCTTGATCGTCTCGACCTGGGCCAGCTTCTCGTTGACCTCGTCGACGACCTGGCCGATGAGGGCCACGACCTCCTCCTTGGAGGACAGGTCGGCGTAGGTGGTGAACCCGATGCGGCGCTGCAGCGCCCAGTTGGCCACGGTGTCCTGCTCGATGCCGATGAGCGCCGTGAGGTACTTGCGCTGGTCGCCGATGACCACCGCCTCCTTCACGTACGGCGACACCTTCAGCATGTTCTCGATCTCCGAGGGGCTGATGTTCTTGCCGCCGGCGGTGATGATGATGTCCTTCTTGCGGTCGGTGATCTTGAGGAACCCGTCCTCGTCGATCTCGCCGACGTCGCCGGTGTGGAGCCACCCGTCGGCGTCGATCGTCTCCGCGGTGGCCTCGGGGTTCTTGAAGTAGCCGAGGAAGGTGCCGGCGCCGCGGGTGAGGATCTCCCCGTCCTCGGCGATGCGGACCTCCACCCCGGGGAGGGGCTTGCCCACCTTGCCGAGGCGCACGTCGTCGGACGGCGTGACCGTGGCCTGCGCCGTGTTCTCCGTCTGCCCGTAGCCCTCGCGGACCGGCACGCCGATCGTCCAGAAGAACTCGAGGACCTGCGGCGCGATCGGCGCCGCGCCGGAGAGCACGCCCTTGATGCGGCTCATGCCGAGCTTCTCGCGGAGGGGCCGGTAGAGGAGCAGCCAGCCGAGGCCGTA
>DATGRC010000150.1:0-6664 GCA_035303865.1 Acidimicrobiales bacterium | reverse complement strand
AGACACCCTCTACGCCCGCTTCGGCAGCCCGACGGTGCGCGACCTCGAGGCGGCCGTGGCCGAGCTAGAGGGGGCCGAAGCGGCGCTGGCCGCGGCCTCGGGGATGGGCACCGTCACCGCGGTGGTGCTCGGGCTGTGCTCGAGCGGCGACCACGTGGTCGCCTCCCGGCAGATCTTCTCGGTCACCTACGGGCTGCTGGCCATGCACCTGCCCCGCTTCGGGATCGACGTGACACTCGTCGACGGCACCGACGCCGAGGCGATCGCCGCCGCGGTCATCCCGGGTCGCACGCAGGTGGTGCTCGTCGAGACGCCGGCCAACCCCGCGCTCACGCTCGTCGACCTGGAGGCCATCGGCGCCATCTCGGGGCCGTTCACCGTGGTCGACTCGACGTTCGCCACCCCCGTCGTACAGCGCCCGCTCGAGCACGGCGTGGACCTCGTCGTGCACTCGGCCACCAAGGCGATCGCCGGCCACAACGACGCCCTCCTCGGCGTGGTCGCCGGCAGCGCCGAGCTGATCGACGTGCTGTGGGGCTGGCAGAGCGCCATGGGGGCGTCGGCCTCCCCGTTCGACGCGTGGAACGCGCTGCGGGGCATCCGGACGCTGCCGACGCGGGTGGCCCGGCAGGCCGACACGGCCCTGCGGCTGGCCCGGTTCCTGGAGGCGCACCCGAAGGTGGTGTCGGTGTCGTACCCGTATCTGGAGAGCCACCCCCAGCACGACCTGGCGAAGCGCCAGATGTCGAGCGGCGGCACCGTCGTGGCCTTCGAGGTGGACGGCGGCGCGGCGGCGGCCGAGGCGCTGATGGCCCGGTCGCAGCTCGGCCGGATCGCGCTGTCCCTCGGGGGCCCCGAGACGCTGCTCACGCACCCGGCCACGTTCGCCGCCCGCTACAGCCCGGCCGAGCGGGCCGAGCTCGGCATCACCGACGGCCTCATCCGGATGTCGGTGGGCCTCGAGCACCCCGACGACCTCGAGGCCGACCTCGCCCAGGCCCTCGACGGCTGATCCCCGGCCGTCCCGCCGGCGGGCCTGGCCGCCGCCGGGACGGCGGGGTCAGGAGGCGGCGAAGCGGGCTCGGACCATGCGGACGAACTCGGCGTCCTCGCGCTGGCGGGCGGCCCGCACGGCATCGTGGCGGGCGGCCACCATGAGGCGCTTGGTGGTCCGGACCGAGTCGGGGTCCATCGCCGCGATCTGGTGGGCGGTGGCCATCGCCTCGTCGACCACCCGGTCGTCGGGCACGACCCGCCACACGAGCCCGCAGCGCTGCGCCTCCTCCGCGGAGAGCCACGACGCGGTGAACACGAAGTGGGCGGCCGCCTGCCAGCCCATGCGCTGCGGCAGGAGCAGGCTGCCCGCCGCCTCGGTGGTGACCCCGAGCGGGAGGAAGGGCACCTGCAGCCGGGCGGACTCGGCCATCCAGGCGATGTCGCAGAACGGCAGGATCGTGGCCCCGATCCCCACGCCGAGCCCGTTCACCGCGGCGAGGAGCGGCAGGTCGAGCTCCTCCAGCACCGGGATGAGCCGCCGGTACCCGTGGACCTGGCCGTCGTCGTGCTCGGGCGGCGCCGCCATCTCGCCGAGGTCCTGACCGGCGGTGAACGCCCGGCCGGTCCCTGTCAGCACGACGCAGCGCACGTCCGGGTCGTCGCGGGCGCCCTCCAGCGCCGCGGTGGTGGCGTCCCACAGCTCGTCGTTGAGCGCGTTGAGCGCCTCAGGTCGGTTCCAGCGGACCAGCCGCACGCCGTCGTCGTCGTCCACCTCGAGGATCCCCATGACCTGACACTGTGTCAGATACCGGCCCCGGTCGTGCTCGGGCGTGGGCGGTGCGGCTGCCAGGATGGGCCGGTGCCCGAGATGCTCGAGGTGGAGACCTACCGCCAGGCGGCGGAGCTGGCGGTCGGCCGCACCGTCACCCGCGTCGACACCCCCGACCCCTGGTTCCTGAAGGGCGGCACCACCCCCGAGGCCCTCCAGCGCCTCGTCGGCCAGACGGTGCGCGGCACCCGACGCATCGGCAAGCTGCTGCTCGTCGACCTCGATGACGACGTGCTCGGCCTGCGCTTCGGGATGACCGGCCGGCTGCTCGTGGACGGGCACGCCCCGATCGAGCGCCTGGAGTACTCCAGCCACCGGGTCGAGCCGCGGTGGATCCGCTTCGCGCTCGGCTTCGACGACCTCGGCGACCTCGTGCTCCTCGACCCCCGGCGCCTCGGCGGCGTCGAGCTCGACCCCGACACGAGCCGCCTCGGCCCCGACGCCCTCGCCGTCGGTCCGGCCGAGCTGCGTCGCATCGTCGAGCGCAGCCGAGCCCCGCTGAAGGCGCTGCTGCTCGACCAGTCCCGCATCGCCGGGATCGGCAACCTGCTCGCCGACGAGATGCTGTGGCGGGCCGGGCTCGACCCCGCCCGCCCGGCCCGCTCGCTCACCAGCGCCGAGGTGCGACGCCTGCACCGCCACCTGCGGGCCACGATCGAGGAGCTGGGCGACCGCGGCGGCAGCCACACCGGCGACCTGCACGTGCACCGCGAGCGAGGGGCCCGCTGCCCGAGGGACGGGACCCCGCTCGAGCGGCGCACGATCGGCGGCCGCACCACCTACTCCTGCCCGCGGCACCAGCGCTAGCGCTCCTGGGGTGGCTGGGCCGGGCCCGGAGCGACCAGTAGCCTCGCGACCTCGTCGACCCCGGCCGGAGGACCACCTGGTGAGCTGCACCCGAGCACGACACGCCTGGCGCGCCACCGCGGTGGCGCTCGTCGCGCTCGTCGGCGTGGTGGGCACCGTCGTGGTCCAGACCGTCGGCTCCGCCGGTGCGGCCTGGGCGCCGGACACCGGGGACGACGGCGGCACCGGCGCGGGAGACGGCGGCGACGGCGCCACCGACGGCTCGACCGACGGCTCGACCGACGGCGGTGCGGACGACGGGCCGACCACGCCCCCCACCACCGCAGCGCCCACCACGACCACCACCCAACCGCCGACGACGGCGGCCCCGCCCCCCACCGCCCCGGCCACCACCCGTGCCCCGGCGCGGCCCACCACCACGAGCGTGGTCGAGGTCGAGATCACGACCACCACCGAGTCGATCACCACCTCCACCAACCTGCTCGTGCCCGGCGACGGCACCGAGGGGGCGGAGTCCACCACCACCACCGAGGCGGCCACGGTCACCGTGTCGGACGACGACGGCCCGAGCGACGGCACCCTCATCGCCATCGTGGTGAGCGGGCTCGTGCTCCTCGCCGTGGTGGTCGCCGTCCTCACCTGGCGGTACTGGGTGGCCACCCGCCCGGAGCCGGTGGGCGGCGCCGGAGACCCGGTCCCCGCTCGGTAGGGTCGAGCGCATGGGTGATTCCCTCGACGTCGACGCCATGATCCAGCGGTTCCGGGACCGGGCCCAGGCCGTCCGCAACCGCCCCCTGCCCCCGGTGGCCGGCGAGGAGCGGACCCACTTCATCGAGCAGGCCCAGATCGACTTCCAGGACTTCGCCATCATCGGCGACGCGGAGGCCAGCATCGAGGACGGGTTCCTCGTCCTGCGGGTGGACCTTCGCCCACCTGACCAGCGCGGCTGACGTGAGCGGTCCCGGCAGCGGCCCCGACCCGCGCCGCCGCGCCGCGGTGGCCGCCATCGACGCCGCCAACGCGGACGACCCCGAGACGATCGTCGTGCGAGGCGAGCGCCGCCCCAAGGAGCTGGCCCACGCCGAGTTGATGACCGAGTGGGTGCGGACCCTCGACCCCGACGCCGACGACGCCCAGCTGCTCGCCGCCCGGGCCCACCACCTGCGGCGCTGGACGCTGCCCCGCAGCAGCTACCCGGAGGGCCGGGCCGGCTACCTGCGCTGGCGCACCGCCCTGCGCAAGCAGCACAGCGCCGAGGTGGCGGAGATCCTGGCCGCCGTGGGCTACGAGCCCGAGCTGATCGCTCGGGTCCAGGCGATCGTGGAGAAGCGCGGCCTCGGCGCCGACCCGGCGGTCCAGACCCACGAGGACGCCCTGTGCCTCGTGTTCCTCGAGACCCAGCTGGCCGACACCGTCGAGCGCCTCGGCGAGGCGAAGATGCTCGAAGTGATCCGCAAGACGGCAGCCAAGATGAGCCCCGCCGCCCTCGCCCGGGTCGCCGACCTCCCCCTCCGCCCCCAGGACCGAGCCCTCCTCACCCGCGCCCTCGCCCCGTGAACGAGATCTGTGCGCGCTTGCGTGCGCCTACCGCACCGAAACCCGCACAGATCTTGTGTCGGGTCAGACGGTGCCGGAGCGGTTGATGGCGGTGTCGTCGGTGCCGAGGTAGGACTCGATGACGGCGGGGTGCTCGAGCACCTCGTCGGGCGTGCCCTGGGCGATGACGGCGCCGAGCTCGAGGGCCACCATCTCGTCGCAGATCGACCGCAGCAGCGGCATGTCGTGCTCGATCACGAGCACCGAGCAGCCGGTGCGCTCCACGATCCGCAGCAGCAGCGGCCCGAGCGCCTCGGTCTCCTTCTGGGCCACGCCGCCGGAGGGCTCGTCGAGCATGAGCACCTGCGGGTCCTGGGCGAGGATGCAGGCGAGGTCGACGATGCGGCGGCTGCCGGTGGACAGCTCGCCGGTGAGCTTCTGGCTGAACGCGCCGAGGCCCATCAACTCGATCAGCTCGTCCACCTTGGCCCACACGGCCAGCTCGCTCTCGTAGGACGCCGGCAGCTGGAGGGCGGCGGCGAGCATGTCCCGGCTGGCCAGGTGCCGCTCCCGGGCCACGGCGATCGTCTCGGCCACGGTGAGGCTCGGGTAGAGCAGCGCGTCCTGGAACGACCGCCCCAGCCCGCCCCGGGCCTTCTCGTGGGGTGCCCAGTCGGTGACGTCGTGGCCCCGCAGGCGGATCCGGCCGGCGTCGATCGGCAGGAACCCCGAGATGCAGTCCATCAGCGTCGTCTTGCCGGCGCCGTTGTGGCCGATGAGCCCGAGGATCTGGCCTCGCCGCAGCTGCAGGTCCACGCCGTTGACCGCGGTGATGCCGCCGAAGCGCTTCACCACGCCGTCGCACTCGAGCACCACCGCGGCGTCGTCGGCCACCGCCGCCCGCTCCGGCGCGGCCGGACTGGCCGGGACCCGCTGGCCGCCCTGCGGCTCGAGCTGCTCCTGCGCCGCGGAGGCGCCGGCGATGAACACCGAGCGCAGGATGTCGGGCCGGTCGAGCAGCTCGGCGGTGGGGCCGGTGAAGCGCACCTCGCCCTTCTCCATGAACACCGCCCGCTGAGCCAGGTTGAGGGCGATGTTCACCGACTGCTCGACGATGACGATCGTGGTGCCCCGCCGGTGGATCTCCTGCACGACCTCGAGGAGCTGGCCCACGATCGTGGGCGCCAGCCCGAGGGACAGCTCGTCGATCATGAGCAGCTCGGGCCGGGTCATGAGCGCCCCGCCGAGGGCGAGCATCTGCTGCTCGCCGCCGGAGAGGTCGCCGGCCATCTGCCCGGAGCGCTCACGCAGGATCGGGAACAGCTCCTCCACCTCGGCCCGGGCCGCCTCCACCCGCTCCTGGTCGTGCTTGATGAGCCACGACGCCAGCCGCAGGTTCTCCGCGACGGTGAGGGTGGGGAAGACGCCCTTGCCGCCCGGCATGAGCGAGATGCCCCGGCGGGTGGTGACGTCCGCGGTGAGGCTCGTGACGTCCTCGCCCTTGAACGTGACCGTCCCCGCCTTGGGGCGGACGAGCCCGCAGATGCCCTTCAAGAGGGTGGACTTGCCGGCGCCGTTGGTCCCGAGGAGGGCCACGATCTCACCTGGGGCCACGTCGAAGTCCACCCCGAAGAGGATCTGCACCGGCCCGTAGGCCATGTCGATGCCCCGGCAGCTGAGGAGCGCCCCGGCGTCGGGCTCGGCCGCGCGCTCGGTGGCGGGCACCGGCATCTCGACGGTGGGGTCGACGTCCTCGCTCGCAGCGGCGTCGGGTGGGCGGTGCCCGTTGGTCGACCCGTTCGCCGTGGGGCCGCCGGCGGCGAGGCGCGGGTCGGCCACCTCGGTGGTGGCGAGGTCGGTGGCCCGGATCGGGGTGCGGCGACGGGGACGGCGGGGGGCGGCGTTCGCGGGCATCAGCGGGCTCCCACGGGCTCGGGGTCGGGCTCGGTGCGCTCGGTGGCCGCCGGCTCGGCGGAGGGGGCGTCGGCGGGGTGGTCGCTCAGCGCGCCCTGCAGGAGCCCGACCTCGTCCCCGGGGCCGTCCTCGCGCTTGTCGGCGACGAGGCTCGGCACGAGGATCTGGCGGCGCTCGGCCACCCGGCGCAGCAGCCGGTCCCGCACGTTGAACAGCAGCTGGCCGAGGCCACCGGGCAGGACGAGCAGCACGACGAGGAGCATCCCGCCGGTGAGCAGCGGCCGGATGTTGCCGAGCAGCGGGACGTCGCCGAGGAAGGTGAGCGTCTCGATCCAGCGGAACAGCAGCACCCCGGTGATCGCCCCCGACAGCGAGCCGAGGCCACCGATCACGGCGGTAGCGAACACGGTCAGCGAGTCCGCCGGCGGATAGGTGCCCGGGTTGAGGGAGGACACGATCACGACGTGGAGGCCGCCGGCCACCCCGGAGATCACCCCGGCGACCACGAACGCGGCGAGCTTCACGCTGGTGGTGGGGACGGCGGCGGCGTCGGCGGCCCGCTGGTTGTCCCGGGTGGCGATC
>DATGRC010000149.1:0-10125 GCA_035303865.1 Acidimicrobiales bacterium | reverse complement strand
GTCGTTGGCGTAGTTCGTGCCGACCTGGAGCATGAGGGCCACCACGCCCGCGGCCGCCGCTCGCCACGGCACCACCTCGTCGGCCTCGCCGACGGCGCAGGCCGTGCCGACCAGCACCGGCACGGCGGCGGCCGGCAGCGTGCGGGGACGGGCCCCGGCCAGCCAGGCCCGCCAGCCGGTGGGGGCGCTCGTCGGAGCAGGGGTGGGGTCGGGGGCGGCCATCGCCGGGCGAGTCTGCCTCACGCCTCGGCCGCGCCTCCGCATCGTCGCCTCCGGGCGGGGTCTCGTAGGGTCGGGTCGTGAACCGGCTCGTTGTGCTCGACGCCCGTGGGGACGAGGACTTCGTCGCTGCGCTGCAGCGGGCGTGGGAGGCCGGTGACGCCGTGCTCCCCCTCGATCCGCGGCTGCCGTCACCAGCACGCGCTGCCGTGCTCGCCGCCGCCCGCCCGGACGAGCCAGTCGAGCCCGGCGACGCGCTGGTGGTGGTGACGAGCGGGACCACCGGCCAGCCGAAGGGCGTGGTGCTCACCCACGGTGCGGTCGCCGCCTCGGCTCGGGCCACGAGCGCCGCCCTCGGCGTGGACCCGGCCCGGGACCGCTGGCTGGCCTGCCTGCCCCTGGCCCACGTCGGTGGGCTCTCGGTCGTGACCCGGGCGCTCGTCACCGGGACGCCGCTCACGCTCCACCACGGCTTCGACGCCGCCCGGGTCGAGGCCGCCGCCCAGGAGGGTTGCACCCTCGTGTCGCTCGTGCCCACCGCCCTGGCCCGCATCGATCCGTCCCGCTGGCGGAGGGTCCTCCTCGGGGGCCAGGCCCCGCCGGCCGACCGACCGCCCAACGTGATCGCCACCTACGGCATGACCGAGACCGGCAGCGGGGTCGTCTACGAGGGCCGCCCGCTCGACGGCGTGGAGGTCCGCGTCGCCGCCGACGGGGAGATCCTCCTGCGCGGGCCCATGCTCCTGCGGGCCTACCGGGACGGCACCGACCCGAAGGACGCCGAGGGCTGGTTCCCCACCGGCGACCTCGGCGAGCTGCGGCCCGACGGGACGCTGCAGGTCCACGGCCGCCGGGGCGACCTCATCATCACCGGCGGCGAGAACGTGTGGCCCACCGCGGTGGAACGGGTGCTGGCCACCCACCCCGCCGTCGCCGAGGTGGCGGTGGTGGGGCGCTCGGACCCCGAGTGGGGCCAGCGGGTGGTGGCCGTGGTCGTCCCCGCCGACCCGACCGCTCCCCCCACGCTGGCCGAGCTGCGCAACCACGCCAAGGCCGCCCTGCCGGCCTACGCCGCCCCCACGGTGCTGGAGCTGGCCGAGGCGCTGCCCCGCACCGCGAGCGGCAAGGTCCGCCACGCCGCGCTGCGCCAGGGCGGCGGCTGACCGCTCGGCCGTGGGCGCCCCGGCTCGGGCGGGGCGCTCAGCTCGGGCGGCGACGGGCGGCGGGGCCCAGGAGGATGCCGCCGTCGACGACGAGCGTGTGGCCGGTCACCCACGAGGACAGGTCGCTGGCCAGGAACAGCGCGGCGTTGGCGATGTCGGCGGGCTCGCCGAGGCGACCGAGCGGCATCGACTGGGCGATGGCCTCCTCCGCCGGCTCCCACAGCGCCCGGGCCATGTCGGTCTTCACGAGGCCCGGCGCGATGGCGTTGACCCGCACGTCGGGGGCGAGCTCGGCGGCGAGCGTCTTCGTCAGGTGGATGAGCGCGGCCTTGGTGGCGTTGTAGATGCCGATGCTCGGCTCGACGCTCATGCCGCCCACGGAGGCGATGTTGATGACGTTGCCGCCCCGCTGCTGCATCGAGCGCCGCCACGCCTCCTGGGTCCACACGAAGGCGCCCCGCATGTTGACCTCCCAGGTCTTGTCGTAGCGGGGCAGGTCGATGTCGATCGACGGTCCCTGGTAGGGGTTCGTGGCCGCGTTGTTCACGAGGATGTCGACGGCGCCGAAGCGCTCGACGCAGTGGGCCACGCAGGCCGCCGCCTGCTCGGGGTCGCCGGCGTGGGCGGCGAAGACCGCCACGTCGCCGCCGATCTCCGCGGCTGCGGCCTCGAGCGCGTCCTGCTTGCGCGACGAGATGAGCACCGACGCGCCCGCGTCCGCGTACGCCTTCGCGATCGCCTTGCCGATGCCCTTCGACGCACCGGTGACGAGGGCTACCTTCCCCTTGAGCGAGATCTCCATCGCGGCGACGGTAGCCGTCGCCGCGAGGGGGCGGGGGCAGGCGCCCACCGCCGTCGACGCCAGGCGCCGGGGCTAGCGGTGGAGGTGGACGGGCTGGTGCTCGATCTCCTCGATGTCGTGCTCCGCCTCGCTGAAGAGCTGCTCGGCCAGGTGGCGCAGCGCCCGGGCGGCCGCCACCTCCTCGCCGATCCGGGGCACGTCGGGGTCGCTGGGGTTGCGGCGGGCCCGCCCCCAGCCGTGGTGGTGCCGGCCCCCCACGTCGAGGATGGCGTCGGCCCGTGTGGTGCGGTCGTCCTCGGTGAACGCGATGGTCACCGGCCAGATGCGATCGGGTGCGGTCGCCATGGCGACACCTCCGCTGGTGTGGGTGCTCTCCCTCGACGGTCCTCCTCGCCCCACGGGGTGGCAAGGGGCGAAGGTCCCCACGCTGGCGGGGGCGCGCCGTGGTCGTCCCCGAGGGGGCCGGTACCGTGAGCTGGTGTCCGGATCGAACCGCCTCGGCGCCGAGACGAGCCCCTACCTCCGCCAGCACGCTGACAACCCGGTCGACTGGTACCCCTGGGGCGAGGAGGCGTTCGCCGCCGCCCGGGAGCGCGACGTGCCGATCCTCGTGTCGATCGGCTACTCGGCCTGCCACTGGTGCCACGTCATGGCTCACGAGTCCTTCGAGGACCCGGCGGTGGCCGCGGTGATGAACCGGGTGTTCGTCAACGTGAAGGTGGACCGCGAGGAGCGGCCAGACGTCGACGACGTCTACATGGAGGCCACCCAGGCGATGACCGGCAGCGGCGGCTGGCCCATGACGGTGGTGTGCCTGCCGGACGGCCGGCCCTTCTTCGCCGGGACGTACTTCCCGAAGGAGCCCCGGGGCGGGATGATGGGCTTCGTCCAGCTGTGCGAGCGCATCGAGGCGCTCTGGCACACCCGCCGTGACGAGCTCGAGCAGCAGGCCGAGCACCTGACCGGCGCGCTCGGGCGCGCCGCGCTGATCGAGCCGTCCTCCGACCTGCCCTCGCCGGCCGACCTCGACGACGCCGTGGCGTCGATCCTGGCCACCTCGGACCCGGTCCGGGGCGGTCTCGGCGGGGCCCCGAAGTTCCCGCAGCCGATGGCTCAGGAGGTGCTGGCCGCCGCCGCGGCGCGGGGTCACGACGAGGCCGAGGCGGCGCTCGTGCGGACGCTCGACCACATGGCCTCCGGCGGCATCTACGACCACCTCGGCGGCGGCTTCGCCCGCTACGCCGTGGACTCGCGGTGGCTGGTCCCCCACTTCGAGAAGATGCTCTACGACAACGCGCTCCTGATCCGGCTCTACCTCCACGGCTGGCTGGTGACCGGCGAGGACCGGTACCGGCAGGTCGTCTCCGAGACCGTCGGGTACGTGCTGCGGGACCTGCGCCTGCCCGACGGCGGGGTGGCGTCGGCCGAGGACGCCGACAGCGAGGGCGAGGAGGGCCGGTTCTACCTGTGGACGCCCGCCGAGGTCCGGGCCGTCCTCGGAGACGCCGCCCCGGCCGCCCTCGACTGGTACGGCGTCACCGAGCAGGGGAACGTGGAGGGCGGTCGGACGATCCTCAACCGGCTCCACGCTGTCGGCGAGCTCGCTCGGCCCGCCGACGTCGAAGCGGCCCGTCAGGCGCTGCTCGAGGCGCGGGCCCAGCGGGTGCGGCCCGGGCTCGACGACAAGGTCCTGACCGAGTGGAACGCCTACCTCGTCGCCGCCCTCGCCGAGGCCGGGGCCGCCATCGGCGAGACGACCTGGGTGACCACCGCCGTGGAGATCGCCGAGTTCCTCCTCGCCAACCTCCGTCGTGACGACGGCCGCTGGCTGCGCTCCTGGCAAGCCGACGCCGGGGCCCGCCACCTGGCCTACGCCACCGACCACGGTGCGCTCGTCGACGCCTTCACCCGCCTGGCCGAGGTCACCGGGGAGGCCCGCTGGATCGCCGCCGCCCAGGAGACGGCCGACGCCCTGCTCGACCTGTTCTGGGACGAGGCGCGCGGCGGCGTGTTCACCTCCGGCCACGACGCCGAGGCGCTGATCGCCCGACCCAAGGACCTGATGGACAACGCCACCCCCGGCGCCAACGGGCTGGCCGCGGTCGGGCTCCTGCGCCTCGCCGCGCTCACCGACCGCGCCCGCTACCGGGAGGCCGGCGAGACGGTGGTCCGCCTCCTCGCTCCGCTGGCCATCCAGCACCCGACCGCCTTCGGGCACGGGCTCGGCGCCGTCGACCTCCTCGTGCGCGGCACCACCGAGGTGGTGGTGGCCGGTGACCGACCCGACCTCGTCGCCGTCGCCCAGCGGCGCTTCGCCCCCGACCAGGTGCTGGCCTGGGGTGAGCGCTACGACAGCCCGCTGTGGGAGGGCCGGGAGGACGGCCGGGCCTACGTCTGCCGCAGCTACGCCTGCCAGCTCCCCGCCACCACCGTCGAGGACCTCCGCGCCCAGCTCCCCTGACGTCGGCTCGGGTCCGTCCGAGCCGCTCCGGCGGGGCGGCTGCGGCGGCGTCGTCTCAGGCGCGGACCTTGACGACGGTCTTGCCGATGTTCTCGCCGGTGAACATGGCGTTGAGGGCGGAGGGCGCGGACGCGAGGCCCTCGAAGGTGTGGCACCGGTACCGGAGCCGGCCCTCGTCGAGCCACCGGCCGAGCACCTCGGTGATCTCGGCGAAGCGGCCCCAGTGGTCCCACGCGATGAACCCCTGCATCCGGGCTCGCCGGGCGATGAGGTTCAGGTAGTTCGGCGGGCCGGGCGGCTTGTGCCGCTCGTTGTAGGAGGCGATGGCGCCGCACAGCACCACGCGGGCGCCGTCGGCCAGGCGCCCGAGGACGGCGTCGAGGATCGGCCCGCCGGTGTTGTCGAAGAACACGTCGACGCGGTTCGGGCACAGCTCGCGGAGCCGGGACGGGAGGTCGTCGGTGCGGTGGTTGATGGCGCCGTCGATGCCGAGCTCGTCGACCAGCCAGGCGCACTTCTCGTCGGTGCCGGCGATGCCGATCACCCGGCAGCCGAGGATCTTGGCGATCTGCACGGCCAGCGAGCCGGTGGCCCCGGCGGCGGCCGACACGACGACGGTCTCGCCCGCCTTGGCCGCGCCGACCTCGGTGAGGCCCACGTACGA
This sequence comes from Acidimicrobiales bacterium, assembly GCA_035303865.1. Lineage (GTDB taxonomy): Bacteria > Actinomycetota > Acidimicrobiia > Acidimicrobiales > VFJN01 > VFJN01. Next base: position 4,816 of record DATGRC010000149.1, on the reverse strand, counting down.
GGTGATCCCGGCCGAGCCGAACACGCCGAGCGCGGCCAGCGGGTCGGCGTCGGGGCCGATGGCGGTGGTGAGCATCGGGTCGTCGCTCACGACGGCGTACTCCTGCCACCCGGGCAGCGTGGTGACCTGCTGCCCCACGGCGATGCGGTCGCTGCGCGAGTCGATCACCCGCCCGACCCCGCTGCAGCGGACCACCTCGCCGATCTGCACCGGCTCGATGTACCCCTCGGCCCGGGACAGCCAGGTGCGCACGGTGGCGTCGATCCCGAGCCAGTCGACCTCGACGAGCACCTCGCCGGGCCCGGGCTGCGGGATGGGCACGGCGTCGTGGGTGAAGTCGTCCTCCCGGACCAGCCCGTCGGGCCGCTGGGCCAGCAGGATCCGGCGGTTCAGCTGCTCCCCCATCCCACCGGAGCGTACCTGACGCCCCGTCAGGTGCCCGGGGGGCGGGGCGGCTGCGGTCGGTGCCACCGCCGGCTGCCCGCTCGTCGTGGCTACCAGCGGCCTCGGTGGAGGACCTCGTCGAGGGGACGGCGGGGGCGGGCCGCACTGCGGCCGGGCTCGTCGGGGGCCGGGTGACCGAGCGCGACGGTGCCGATCGCCCGCCAGCCCTCGGGGACGCCCAGCGCGGCGAGGACGGCGGCCTCGTGCTCGAAGAGCCCGAAGAAGCAGGCGCCCAGGCCGGCGCCGACGGCGCCCAGGAGCAGGTGCTCGACGGCCATGCCGCCGTCGACCCACCAGTACGGGATCGGCCAGGCGTCGGGCCCCTCCCCCAGGCCGGTGCGGGCCTTGTCGGGCTCGGCGTAGCGGGCCACCCAGGCCTCCGGGCGCACGAGGCACACGATGAGCACCGGCGCGGCGACGAGACCGGGCCAGCGGAACGTGGCTCGCCGCTCGGGCGGCAGCGTCACGTCCCAGTAGCGGGCCGTCTCCTCGGCGCCCGTGAGGACGACGAAGGCCCAGCCCTGGCTGTTGCCGGCCGAGGGGGCTCGCCGGGCCAGGTCGACGAGCTCGTCGACGGTGGCGGGATCGACCGGCTCGTGGGTGAAGGCGCGCACCATCCGGCGCCGCCGGACGGCGTCACCCAGCTCCATCAGCGCACCCCACAGGATCTGTGCGCGAACCCGTGCGGCATGCGCACGCAGACCCGCACAGATCTCGTCTTGGACTCAGGCGAGCTTGGCGAGGTCCTCGGCCATCGCCCAGCCGAAGGCGATGAGCGAGTCGCCCCGCTCCACGTCGACGCCCTCGAAGAGGGCGGCCACGTCAGCGGAGATCTTGTCCGGCTTGGCGCTCTCGTGGTCGAGGACCTCGGGCACGGAGCCGTCGCCCTTGGCAATGAAGGAGCGGTCGTCGTAGGACGAGGCGTCGATGCCGAAGCGCTTGGCCAGGCGCCGGCCCCAGGCCCGCTCCTCGCCGGTGGCCTTGTGGCCGGGCCGGGGGACGATGTCGTTCAGCGACTTGAAGGCGTCGAAGCCGCCCGGGGAGACCAGGCGGGTGCCGTAGAGGACGTCCTCGTCCGGGAAGGCGAGCACGGCCCGGCGCAGCTGGTCCTGGACGATGGCCCGCAGCACGGTGTCGCGCTTCGCGTTGCGCTTGATGGACGCCAGGCCGACGAGCACGCAGGGCGTGCCACCGATGCGCTCGAGGGTGGAGAACGCGAAGCCCTTCAGCTTGTCGTTCTCGGTGGCGGTGGTGATCAGCACCCACGCCTCGGCCTGCTTCGTGAGCAGCCCCACCTCGTAGGGGATGGGCCCCTCGGCGCAGAGATCCGCCAGCTCAGCGCACCCGGCGTCGCCCAGCGCGGTGCAGTCCTTGGTCTCGACCTGGATCGACATTCGCTTTCCGGCCCCCGAATCGCTAGAGGTTGAGCCCTCTAGTCCAGTGGACAGAACCCGCGAACGCAACTCGCGCTCACCCTTGACAGACGGCGAAGAACCTGCTCAGGGGCCGTGACCCGCCGGTCAAGTGCCCGGGCCGCGACGCTCGGCGCGGGGCGCGCGGCGGTCAGCCCAGGATCGAGGTGGGCCCGAGGAGGACGCGCAGCTCGGCCAGGAGGGCGGGCTGCACCTCCACCGTAAACGCCGGCGGCAGGCGCAGCACCTTGTCGTCGGCGAGGTGCAGGTAGACCGGCGAGTCCCCGGGGTACCGGGTGATCAGCGCCTTCAGCTCCTCGATGACCGACTCGGACAGCGCCGCGGGCGACACCTTCAGCCGCAGGGGGAACGCCTCCCCCGCCATCGGCTCGAAGGGCTCGACCTCCATGGCGATGAGCTTGGGCTGGTCGTCCCGGGCGTCGACCCGGGCCTTCACGACGACGACGGCGTCGTCTTCGAGCTTGTGGCCGTGCTCCTGCATCGTCCGCGGGAAGACCATCACCTCGACCGAGGTGTGCAGGTCCTCCAGCTGGAAGACGGCCATGAGGTCGCCCTTCTTCGTCCACTTGCGCTGGAGGTTGGTGATCACCCCGCCGAAGGTGCGGATCGTGCCGTCGGCGGTGTCGGCCAGGTCGGAGAGCGTGCCGTCGCAGCGCCGCTTCAGGGACGCCTCGGCGCCCATGAGCGGGTGGTCGGACACGTACAGGCCGAGCATCTCCTTCTCGAAGCGCAGCCGCTCGCGCTTGTCGAACTCGATCTGCGGGATCGGCGGGCGCTCGTCGTAGGCGCTGCCGTCGTCCTCCTCGATCTCCCCGAAGAGCGACATCACGCCCACGTCGGCCTCGCGGCGGCGGGCCACGATCGTGTCGACGATGCCCTCGAACGCCTGCAGGAGCCCCTTGCGCGGGTGGCCGAGGCTGTCGAAGCCGCCGGCCTTGATCAGCGACTCCAGCGTCTTCTTGTTGAGGACCTGGTAGTCGACCCGCTCGCAGAAGTCGTAGAAGTCGGCGAAGGGGCCGTTGCGCTCCCGCTCGTCCAGCAGGAGGGCCACGAGCCCCTCCCCCACGTTGCGGACCGCGGACAGCCCGAACACGATCGAGGCCCGCTCCTCCCCGTCGGGACCGGTCTCGATGAGGGGGGTGAAATCCGACGCCGAGCGGTTGACGTCGGGGACGAGCACCGGGATGTCCATCGTCCGGCACTCGGCCAGGTAGACGGCGGCCTTCTCCAGGTTGGTCTTGACGCTCGTGAGCAGCGCGGAGAGGTACTCGGCCGGGTAGTGCGCCTTCAGGTAGGCCGTCTGGTAGGCGATGTAGCCGTAGCCGAACGAGTGGCTCTTGTTGAAGGCGTAGTCGGCGAACTGGGAGATGATGTCGAAGAGCGACTCGCCGAGGGAGCGGTCGTAGCCGGTGGCCTCCACGCCGTCCACGAAGGCCTGGCGCTCCTTGGCCATGACCTCGCGGTTCTTCTTGCCCATGGCCTTGCGGAGGTTGTCGGCCTGGGCGAGCGAGTAGCCGGCGAACTTCTGCGCCACCCGCATCACCGACTCCTGGTAGATCATCAGGCCGTACGTGTCGGCCAGGAGCTCCTCGGCGTCGGGGTGGAAGTACTCGACCGGCTTCCGCCCGTTCTTGCGGTCGGCGTAGTCGTTGTGCATGTTCGCCGCCATCGGGCCCGGGCGGTACAGGGCCACGAGGGCGGCGACGTCCTCGAAGGTGGTGGGGGCGAGCGACCGCATGAGCGCCCGCATCGGCCCGCCCTCGAGCTGGAACACCCCGATCGACTCGCCCCGACGGAGCAGGGCCAGGGTCTCCTCGTCGTCGAGGGGGACGCTGTCGATGTCGAGCTCCACCCCGCGGGTCTGGCGGATCAGCTCCAGCGCGTCGCTGATGACGTCGAGGTTGCGCAGCCCGAGGAAGTCCATCTTGAGGAGCCCGAGCTCCTCCACCCCGTGCATCTCGTACTGGGTGACGATCGGGGCGTCCTCGATGTCCTTGCCGGACTCCGGCTTGCGCTGGATCGGCAGGTAGGTGGTGAGCGGCTCCTTGGTGATCACCACGGCGGCGGCGTGGATGCCGTCCTGGCGGCGCAGGCCCTCGAGGCCCTTGGCCACCTCGATCACCTGCTTGGCGTCGGGGTCCTCCTCGTACATCCGGCGGAGGTCCGCCGCCATCTTGAAGCCGTCCTCGTACTTCGGGTGCGGCTCCAAGCAGGCGTAGAGCGGCGTGTCCCGGCCCATGATGAGCGGCGGCATCGCCTTGGCGATCTTGTCGCCCACCGCGTACGGGTAGCCGAGCACCCGGGCCGCGTCGCGCACCGCGGCCCGGGCCTTGATCGTGCCGAAGGTGATGATCTGGGCGACGTTCTCCCGGCCGTAGCGCTCGGCGGTGTAGCGGATCATCTCGTCCCGGTAGCGGGAGTCGAAGTCCATGTCGATGTCCGGCATGGAGATCCGGCTCGGGTTGAGGAAGCGCTCGAAGAGCAGGTCGTACTTGATCGGGTCGAGGTCCGTGATCCAGAGGCAGTAGGCCACCGCGCACCCGGCCGCCGAGCCACGCCCGGGGCCGACGCGGATGCCGTTGTCACGGGCGTGCTTGATGAGGTCCCACACGATGAGGAAGTACGACGAGAACCCCATGGACTCGATGACCTGCAGCTCGTAGGCCAGGCGCTCGACGACCTTGTCCGGCAGGTTGGCGCCCCAGCGCTTCCGGGCCCCCTCCATGGTGAGGTGCTTGAGGTAGTCGCCGTCGGTCTCGAAGCCCTCCGGCAGCGGGAAGCTCGGCAGCTGCGGCTTGCCGAACTCGATCTCGACGTTGGCCCGCTCGGCGATCCAGAGCGTGTTGTCGCACGCCTCGGGGAGCTCGTCGAAGAGGTACCGCATCTCCTGGGCCGACTTCAGGTAGTGCTCGTCGCCGTGGAACTTGAAGCGGTCCGGG
>DATGRC010000148.1:0-9419 GCA_035303865.1 Acidimicrobiales bacterium | reverse complement strand
CGTGATCGGCGCCCAGCGGGCGTTCACCTCGGCGCTGGCCGGGGTGGTCACGAACGTGATCGCGCTCGTCCTCACCGTGGCCGTGATGGCCACCCTGTCGTGGCAGATCACGGTGCTGGCCGTGATCCTGCTGCCCACGTTCCTGATCCCGGCCCGCCGGGTCGGCGCCAAGGTCGGTGCCCTCGAGCGGGAGGCGGCCGCCCACAACGCCACGATGACCTCGCAGATGACCGAGCGGTTCTCGGCCCCCGGGGCCACGCTCGTCAAGCTGTTCGGCCGCCCCGACCAGGAGGCGGTCGAGTTCAGCCGGCGGGCCGGGCGGGTGCGCGACATCGGGGTGCGGTCCGCGGTGGCGATGGAGGTGTTCTTCCGGGCGCTCGGGCTCGTGTCCGGCCTGGCCCAGGCGCTCACCTACGGCCTCGGTGGCTGGCTGGCGCTGCGAGGCGACCTCGCGGCCGGCACGGTCGTCACGATGGCCCTGCTGCTCACCCGCCTGTACGCGCCCCTGACGGCGCTGGCCACGGCCCGACTCGACGTGGTGACCGCGCTCGTCAGCTTCGAGCGGGTCTTCGAGGTGCTCGACGTGACGCCGCTCATCCAGGAGCGCGACGACGCCCGCGAGGTCCCCGACGGGCCCGTCACCGTGGAGCTCGACGGCGTGCACTTCGCCTACCCGGCGGCCGACCAGGTCTCGCTGGCCTCGCTGGAGGAGGTGGCCGTCCTCGACGACCAGGTCGGCGAGCCGGTCCTGCACGACGTGTCGCTGCGCATCGAGCCCGGCCACGTGGTCGCGCTCGTCGGGTCCTCCGGGGCCGGCAAGTCCACGCTCGCGTCCCTCGTGCCCCGCCTCTACGACGTGGATCGCGGCGCCGTGCGCCTCTCGGGCGTGGACGTGCGCGACCTCACCTTCGACTCGATCCGCCGCACCGTCGGCGTCGTCACCCAGGACGGGCACGTGTTCCACGACACGATCGCCGCCAACCTGCGCTTCGCCAAGCCCGACGCCACCGACGAGGAGCTGTGGGCCGCGCTGCGCAGCGCCCGCCTCGACGGGCTGGTGGCGTCGCTGCCCGACGGGCTCGACACCGTGGTGGGGGAGCGGGGCTACCGGCTGTCCGGCGGGGAGCGCCAGCGGCTGACCATCGCCCGGCTCCTGCTCGCCGCCCCCCGGGTGGTGATCCTCGACGAGGCCACCGCCCACCTCGACGCCGCCTCGGAGGCGGCGGTGCAGGAGGCGCTGGCCGCGGCGCTGGCCGGCCGGACGTCGCTCGTGATCGCCCACCGCCTGTCCACGGTCCGCTCCGCCGACCAGATCCTCGTGGTGGAGGACGGGCGCATCGTGGAGCGGGGGCGCCACGACGAGCTGCTCGCGGCCGGCGGCCGCTACGCCGAGCTGTACGCCACCCAGCTGGCCGGCCCCGCCGAGGCGGGCGCCGACGGCGACGGCACCGACGCGGAGCTGCCGCAGCCGGCGTGACCCGGGCTCAGCCCCAGCCGCGGCGGCGCACGTCGTCGCCGTCGGCGTCGAGGGGTCGTCCCTCGTGGCGCAGCCGGCCCGGGGTGGCCGACAGCCGGGCGATGAGCGCCTGCATCGGCGTGTCCCCGACGGTGGTGATCGCCTGCCGGGAGCGGACGTGCTCGTCGGCGGCGAGGTCGGCCATGTCGAGCACCGGGCCCACGGCCGCGTCGGCCGCGGTGAGCTCCGCGATCGCCTCGGCCTGGGTGCGGATGGCGCACCACGCCGCCATCGCTGCCTCCACCTCCTCCCGGTGCTGCGCTCGCCCGGCCTGGGTGGCGAAGCGCTCGTCGTCGGCCAGGTCGAGGACCTCCATGAGCCGGCGGGCCACGCCCTCGCTGCTCGTCGACACGACGATCCAGCGACCGTCGGCGCAGCGGTAGCTGCCCCGGGGCACCGTGTAGGGGAGCCCGGCCCCGAGGCGAGGCTGCTGCTCGCCGGTGACGCCGTAGAGGCTCACGAGCGGGCCCATCAGCTGCAGCATCGACTCCAGCAGGTTCACGTCGACGACCTGGCCGACGCCGCTGTGCACGGCCACCAGCGTGGCGAAGGCGCCGGCCAGGCCGGTCACCTCGTCGGTCAGCGCGATCGGCGGGGGCAGGGGCGGGCCGTCGGGCTCGCCGTTCAGCGCCGCGAAGCCGGACATCCCCTCGGCCACGGTGGCGAACCCGGGTCGGCTGGCGTACGGGCCGTCGAGCCCGAAGCCCGACACCCGGGTGATGACGAGCCGCGGGTTGCGGGCCAGGAGGTCGTCGGGGGCCAGGCCGAGCTTCTCGAGGCCGCCGGGGCGGAGGTTCTCGATCAGCACGTCGGCGTCGTCGAGGAGGCGCAGGAGGACGGACCGGTCACCGTCCTGCTTCAGGTCGAGCACCACGGTCCGCTTGTTGCGGTTCACGACCTTCCACCACAGGCCCTCGCCGTCGCGGGGGTCCGCCCACGCCATGCGCCGGAGGCTGTCGCCACCCGGGCGCTCCACCTTGATGACGTCCGCCCCGAAGTCGGCGAGGTAGCGGGCGGCGTTGGGGCCGGCCACCACCGTGGCCAGGTCGACGACCCGGAGCCCGGCCAGCGGACCGGGGCCGGTGGGTCCGGAGGTGGGGTTGGTCACGGCGAGCCGAGCTCGGGGGCCAGGTCGATCTCGGCCCGGGCGTCGGTGGTGAAGAGCAGCACCCACGCGCCGCCGTCGAGGGCGTAGGCGCCGAGCAGCACGGACTCCTCGCCGCCCTCGCACAGGGCGATGAGCTTGAACGCCGGGTAGCCGACCTCGTCCGAGGAGGGCGCGATCTCCACCTGGACGAGACCGCTGGCGGGATCCGCGGTGGCGTCCACCACCGTCCAGGTCACGTCCGGGTTGTCCGGGAAGTGCTCGGTCGCCTGCGCCGGGGCCGCCTCGGCGGCGAGGTCCTCGCAGGCGCGGAGCGCGTCCTCGTCGACCGCCGGGGCGCCGACGGCGGACGTGGACGGCGCCGCGTCGGTGGTGTCGGGCGCCGACCCGTCGTCGTCCCCGCACGCAGCGAGGGCGACCGCGGCAGCGAGCAGCAGGGCAGGGATGCGGCGGATCACGCCCGGCGACGCTACTGACCCCGGCGGCGCGGCTCCACCGGTTGGCAGGGCCGCTCGCGGGGGTAAGGATGGGCCCGCTGTCGATCGCAGGAGGCTGCCAGTGGGGCTCATCCGCAAGACCGTGTCCGTCGCCACCCTCGGGATCGTCCCGTTCCGGTCCAAGAAGGAGCGGCTCCGTCGGGCTGAGGCCGGTCGCCGCAAGGCCGAGGAGCAGCTCGCCCGCGAGCAGGCCGCCCGGGCCGAGGCCGACCGGCGGATCAAGGAGGCCGAGAAGCACGTGCGCGAGGCCCAGCTGCGATCGCTCGCCGAGGCCGAGAAGGCGGCCAAGGCGTCGGGGCGCAAGGCCAAGCGCCGCACCGCTCGCGAGGCCCGCAGCGTGCTGGAGCGGCTCGGCGAGCTCGTCGAGGAGAACCGACCGGCCGTGGAGGAGCGGGCCAAGGAGGCCGGGCGCCGGGGCCGGCGGGCCGCCGCCAAGGCCCGCAAGGAGGCGGCCAAGGCCGCCGACCGGGCTCGCAAGGAGGCCGAGCGGGGACGCAAGGCGGCGGCCAAGGCCCGCAAGGAGGCCTCCGCCAAGCTCCGCGAGGTCGAAGCCGAGATGGCGCCCCGGGTGGAGGCGGCCAAGGAGCGGGGCAAGGCCCTCAGCGCCGAGGCGGTGGAGCGGGGCCGGGCGCTCAGCGCCGAGGCGGCCGAGCGGGGCCGGGCCCTGCGCGACGAGGCTGCCGAGCACCTGCGGGAGCGCACGGCCGGCAAGGCCTGACCCCCGCCGCGGCGCCGGTCAGACGAGATCGACGTCCACGTCGAGCATCGCCCCGGCGAACTGGCTGTTGTAGAGCCGGGCGTAGGCGCCGCCGCGCTCGAGCAGCTCGTCGTGGGTGCCCTGCTCCACGATGCGGCCGGCCTCCATCACGAGGATCACGTCGGCGTGGCGGATCGTCGACAGGCGGTGGGCGATCACGAAGCTGGTGCGGTTGGCCCGCAGCGCGTTCATCGCCTCCTGGATCAGCACCTCGGTGCGGGTGTCGACCGAGCTGGTGGCCTCATCGAGGATGAGGATCGTCGGGTCGGCGAGGAAGGCCCGGGCGATCGTGAGCAGCTGCTTCTGCCCGGCGCTGATGTTCTCGCCCTCCTCGTCGATGACCGTGTCGTACCCGTCGGGCAGGGAGTGCACGAACCGGTCGACGTAGGTGGCCCGGGCCGCGTCGAGGATCTCCTCCTCGGTGGCGGCAGGGTTGCCGTAGGCGATGTTGTCGCGGATGGTCCCGCCGAAGAGCCACGTGTCCTGCAGCACCATCCCCACGCTCGAGCGCAGCTGGCGGCGCGGGATCGAGCGGATGTCCTGGCCGTCGAGGGTGATCGAGCCGCCGTCGATCTCGTAGAACCGCATGAGCAGGTTGACGAGCGTGGTCTTGCCCGCCCCGGTCGGCCCGACGATGGCCACGGTCTGGCCCGGCTCGGCCACGAGCGACAGGCCCTCGATGAGCGGGCGGTCGGGGTCGTAGGAGAACGACACGTCGCGGAACTCCACCCGTCCCCGCACCGGCGCCGGGTGGGGTGCGGCCTCGGCGTCGGGCTCCTGCTCCTCGGCGTCGAGCAGCTCGAGGATCCGCTCCAGGGAGGCGATGCCCGACTGGAAGATGTTCATCACCGACGCCAGCTGGGTGAGCGGGAACGAGAACTGGCGTGAGTACTGGATGAACGCCTGGACCTCGCCCACGGTGACCGCCCCGCTGGCCACCCGCATGCCGCCCACCACGGCGACGAGCACGTACTGCACGTTGCCGAGGAACATCGTGGCCGGCTGCATGAGGCTCGACATGAACTGGGCCCCGAAGGACGCCTCGAAGAGCCGGTCGTTGGTCTCCCGGAACCGGGCCTCCACCTCCGGCTGGCGGCCGTAGGCCTTGACGAGCGCGTGCCCGGTGAAGGTCTCCTCCACGTGGGCGTTGAGCGAGCCGGTGGAAGACCACTGGGCGATGAACTTGGGGCGGGCCCGCTTGGCCACGTACCGCATCACCCAGATCGACGCCGGCACGGTGGTCAGCGTGACCAGGGCCAGCAGCGGGGAGATGGCGAACATCATCCCGGCCACCCCGACCAGCAGCAGCACCGAGATGAGCATCTGGCTGAGCGTCTGCTGGAGGCTCTGGGCCAGGTTGTCGAGGTCGTTGGTGACCCGGCTGAGCAGGTCCCCGCGGGCCTGCTTGTCGATGTAGGACAGCGGCAGCGCGTGGACCTTCGCCTCGGCCCGGTTGCGCAGGTCGTACATGAGCCGCTGCACCACCCCGGCCAGCAGCCACGACGTGCCGATCGACAGGGCCGTGGACGTCAGGTACAGGGCGGTGGCTTGGAGGAGCGTCCCGTGGAGGCGGTCGAAGTCGATGCCGTCGCCGACGACGCCCTCGATGATCGTGTCCGTGGCTCGGCCGAGGATGCGAGGGCCGAGGACGTTGAGGACGGCGCCGCCGACGGCGGTGAAGAGGATGGCGAGGAGGGTGCCCCGCTGGGCGAGCAGCAGCTGGGCCAGGCGGCGGACGGACCCGCCGAAGTCGGCCGAGCGAGCCGTCGGCACGCCGATGGCCATGTGGCGGCCCGACGCCCGCGTCTCGGGGGCGGCGAGGTCGAGCTCCTCGTCGTCGGTGCCGGTGCGGTCGCCCGGCACCCGGGGGTCCTCGTGGCCGCTCACGCCGCGCCCCGCTCACCCATCTGGGACTGCACGATCTCCTCGTAGGTCGGGCAGGTGGCCAGCAGCTCGTCGTGGGTGCCCTGCCCGTGGACGAGGCCGTCCTCCAGCACGATGATCTCGTCGGCGTCGACGATCGTGGACACCCGCTGGGCGACGATCACCACCGCCGCGTCGCGGGTGTAGGGCTCGAGCGCGGCCCGCAGGCGGGCGTCGGTGAGGAGGTCGAGGGCCGAGAACGAGTCGTCGAACACGTAGATGTCGGGCTTGCGCACCAGCGCGCGGGCGATCGACAGGCGCTGGCGCTGCCCGCCGGACACGTTGGTGCCGCCCTGCTCGATCCGCGCGTGGAGGCCGCCCGGCATCGCTCGCACGAAGTCGGCCGCCTGGGCCACCTCGAGCGCCTCCCACATCTCGTCCTCGGTGGCGTCGGGCTTGCCGAAGGCCAGGTTGGAGGCGACGGTCCCGGAGAACAGGAACGGCTTCTGCGGGACGTAGCCGATCGTGCTCCAGAGGATGTCGGGGTGGAGCTCGCGCACGTCCACGCCGCCCACGAGCACCTGGCCGCTCGTGGCGTCGAAGAGGCGGGGGATGAGCCCGGCGAGCGTGGTCTTGCCGGCCCCGGTGCTGCCCACGATGGCGGTGGTCTGGCCCCGGCCGGTCCGGAACGACACGCCGGTGAGGACGGGGTGCTCCGCGCCCGGGTAGTGGAAGCCGACGTCGCGCATCTCGAGCGTCCCGGGGGCGGGCTGCACGGTGACCGGCGCAGCCGGCAGGACGACGGAGGTCTCGGTGTCGAGCACCTCCTGGATCCGGCCGGCGGCCACCGCGGCGCGGGGGATCATCGAGAGCATGAAGGTGGCCAGGACCACCGACATGAGGATCTGGACGAGGTAGCTGAGGTAGGCGACGAGGCTGCCCACCTGCAGGTCGGCGTCGCCGATGCGGTCGGCCCCCACCCAGATCACGGCCACGCTGGCCAGGTTGATGAGCAGGTTGGCGGTGGGGAACATCGCCGACATCAGCCGCCCGGCCCGCAGCGACACGCGGGTCAGGTCCTCGTTGGCCCGCTCGAACCGGCGGGTCTCCTCCGGCTCGCGGACGAAGGCCCGCACCACGCGGATGCCGGTGATCTGCTCGCGCAGGATCCGGTTGACCTGGTCGATCAGCTCCTGGACCCGCCGGAAGGCGGGGACCATCTGCGACACGATCGTGCCGAGGACCACCCCGGCGATCGGGATGGCGAACACGAGCACCCAGGACAGGCCGGCGTCCTCCCGGTTGGCCATGAACAGGCCGACGACGAGGGTGATGGGGGCGGCCACCGCCATCGTGCAGGCCATCACCACCAGCATCTGCACCTGCTGCACGTCGTTGGTGATCCGGGTGATGAGCGACGGCGCCCCGAACTGGGCCACCTCCCGGGCGGAGAAGCTCGTGACCCGGTGGAAGAGCGAGGACCGGACCTCCCGGCCGAAGCCCATCGCCGCCCGCGCCCCGAAGCGCACCGCGGCGATGGCGAAGAACCCCTGCACGAACGACAGGGCCAGCATCACCGCGCCATCGCGGCGGATGTAGCCGACGTCGCCGGGCAGCACGCCCCGGTCGATGATCCGCGACGTGAGGGCGGGCAGCGTCAGCGCCGCGACGACCTGGATCGTCTGGAACGCGACGACCGCCAGCAAGGTCCGTCGGTACGGCGCCAGGTGCGTCCGCAGCACCCGGCTCAGCACGTCGTCACCCCGGTCCCCGTCACGCCGGCCGACGCTACCGGCGCGCGTGGCATTCGTGACACCTCACGTGCAAGAACCGGGCCGCGGCCGTTCAGGTGGGCGGCTCGGCCGCCACGCTCAGGTGCCCGTCGAGGTGGGCGGTGTCGTTGAAGCGGCGCAGGATCCAGCGGTCGCCGGCCACCACGAGGTGCGAGATCGACGCGTTGTCGGCGCCGGCGAAGGCGAAGCGCCGGGACCCGGTGGCCTGGCTCAGGATCTCGGCGATCACCCCGCCGTGGACGAACACCGCCACCCGCTGGTCGGGGTGGGCGGCGGCGATCCGCTCGACGCCTCGCCGCACCCGGGCGGCGAACTCGTCCTGGGGCTCGGCGCCGGGGATGACGTCCCAGCGCTCCTCCTCGAGCATCTTCAGGAACAGCGGGTGGCCCTGGGCGGCGTGCCAGCGCAGGGCACCGCCCTCCCACTCGCCGAGGTGGACCTCGTGGAGGTCCGGATCGACGATCGGGGTGAGGCCGCTCGTGAGCGCCAGGTTGGCTGCTGTCTCGTGCGTGCGGCGGAGCTTGGTGACGTAGATGGCGTCGATGTGCTCGCTGGCCAGGCGGGCGCACACCTTGGCCGCCTGCTCTCGGCCCTCCGGGGACAGCGCCGGGTCGCCGTTGCCGCCCACGGTGGGGAACGGCCGGCCGGGCACGGCGGGCTCGGACTCGCCGTGGCGGACGAGGATCAGCTCGGTGGCACCGGGCGGCGCGGTGAAGCGGTGCTGGCGGTAGGCGGGCGGCTGGTCGGCCGCGGCCTCGTCGGGGGCGGGGGCGTCGTCGGGCACGGTCGCCGAGCGTAGAGGGACCGGCGCGGCGGCCGGCGCCGGCGGGCGACCCGGTCAGCGGCCCAGCGACGCGAGGTGCTCGGCCGCTGGGATCGGCTCGGTGGCGTGGTAGCCGACCGGCAGGTACACCTCGCCCGCGTCGGAGAGGTACCAGACGCCCCAGTGGTAGAGGCCGCGCCAGGTCGCGGGGTGCTCGGCGATCAGCGCCGCGTAGAGCTTGATGGCCCGCACGTAGCGCTGGCTGCGGTTGTAGCGGAACAGCGCGTGGTCGATGTCCTGGGCGCCGTTGTTGGCGGCCAGGTAGCGCGCGGCGCCGAGGATGGCGTCGCGGTGGTCGTGCACGTCGCCGCCCGCGCCGTAGGCCTCCCAGGTGGCCGGCATGAACTGCATCGGGCCCTGCGCGCCGGCCACGGACGTGCCTCGGATGCGCCCCGTGCCGGTCTCCACGAGGTTGATGGCGGCCAGGTACGGCCACGGGATGCCGAACTCGGCCTCGGCCTCGCGGTAGTGGGAGAGCAGCTCGTCGTAGGGAGCGGGTGGGACGATCTCCCAGGCCGGGAGCGTGGGGGAGAGCCTGGTGTGCATGGCGCGGAGCTCGCGGCGGGCCTCGACGTGGCGGCGGACCGTCTCGTGCAGCTCGGCCGGGAGCGCGGCGAGCACGGCCTCGTCCCATTCCGGCCGGGCGCCGAGGGCCCGGTAGGCGACCTGCTGGGCGAGCGCGGCGCGGGCCACGTCGACCTCGCTCGCCCGCTCGTCGCGGATCGTGGCCTCGGCCTCGGCGATCTGGGCGGCCAGCCCGGCCGGGTCCCCGGCGGCCGGCGGCGGCTCGAGCGACCACACGTCCACCGCCTCGGTGGTGGACGTGGTGGGCTCCGTCGTGGTGGCGGACGAGGAGGAGGCGGTCGTGGCCGCCGTGTCGCTCGGGGCCGCCGCCGTGGTGGGCGGCGCCGCGTCCGAGCCGTCGTCGCCCGACAGCACCACGACGGCCCCCACCGCGAGCGCGGCGACCCCCACGACCGAGCCGAGGACCGCGGCGGGCGAGAGGCGGCGCATCCCCCACGAGCCTACGGACGCCCGCCCACCGCGTGACCGCGCGAGGCAATA
>DATGRC010000147.1:0-10298 GCA_035303865.1 Acidimicrobiales bacterium | reverse complement strand
CGCGGCCGTCCTCGAGCTGCCAGCGGGTCATGCCCTCGGAGATGCGAGTGACGAGCATGTCGCCCGTGTCGGGGTCGGGGCGGCGGTTGCGCAGCGGGATGAGGCTGAGCACCGAGCCGGTGACCTTCCACTCCTTGTCCTTCGAGCGGAGCGTGGCCCGGATCTCCTGGTGGTACGTGTCGTCACCCTGCCAGTCGGTCTCGATCTCGAAGTCGTTGCAGAGGTGGAGCTTGCCGTCCTCCCAGACGAACCCGCCGCGGGTGCCGTCGGAGTCACGGCGGGCGACCCGGGAGCCCATGAAGCCGAAGTCGGCCCCGAAGTTCGCGGTGAGCCACCGGTAGTAGTACGGCGCCTGCCAGTAACGGGGGCCCCAGGAGTGGTCGCGGAGGCCGTAGCCGTCGATCGCCCACTCCTCGTCGCCCACCCGGATGGAGCCCTTGCCGGCGATCAGCTGCTCGTAGTGGCCCTTGGCGAACTCTTCGCCCGGCTTCTCGTGCGGCTCGTCGGGCTCGCCGCCGAACATGTCCGAGACGCCGGTGTACTCGATGTTGACCTCGCACTCGGCATACGGGTTGTTCGTGAAGGCCGACTTGGGATCGGCCATCTCCAGCGGGTCGTCAAGGATGACGACCTTGCCCTTGTAGCTCACGTCGAGCCGCTTGAAGGGCTCGATCACGTCGAAGCGGATGCCGCCGGCGTCGAAGGCGTCGTTGTTGTCGATCTCGGCCCGCTTGAACATGAACGCCACCCGACCCCCGGGGAGGTAGAGGCAGACGGTCATCTCGGCGTAGCCCTCGTTGGCCCGGTTCCCGCAGCGGAACCAGCCCCCCATGCGCTGGGCCGGGTCGAAGAGGTTGAAGTACATGCTCTCGTTGAAGTTCGGCTCCGGGCCGAGCGGGTGCATGTACTCGTCGTGCGGTTCGAGGCGGACTCCCATGCGCCCACGGTACTTGACCGCACGGTCAAGTGCCCGTCGTCACACCGGCGCGGCCGATCGCACCGCGGGCGCGTGGGACGATCGGCGGGTGGACCGGGCCACCGTGGACCTCTACGAGCGGGAGGCGGCGACCTACGAGGCTCGTCGCCAGCCCCGGCACCGGGCCCGGGCCGAGGCCTTCGGGCGCCGCGTCGGCGGCGGGCCGGTGGCCGACCTGGGCTGCGAGCCGGGCTGGTACACCGACGCCCTCGGCGCCCCGGCGGTGGCGCTCGACGCGGCCACGGCGATGCTGCGCCGCACCCGTGCCGTGGCGCCGGGCTGCCTGCCGGTGCGGGACGACCTCGGGCGGCTCCCGTTCCGGCGAGGCGCGCTGGCCGGCGCCTGGGCTCGGAACAGCTACGTGCACCTGCGCTCGGTCGACGTGCCGGCGGCGCTGGCCGACCTGCACCGCGCGCTCGCCGTGGGCGCTCCGGTCGAGGCCACGTTCCTCCTCGGTGAGCGCGAGGGCCGAGACGTCTTCGCGGCCGACGACCTGCCGGGGCGGTGGTTCTCCACCTGGTCGCCGGCGCGCCTCGTCGACGTGGTCGCCGGCGCCGGGTTCCACCTCGAGGAACTCGAGGAGGTGGACGGCCCCGACGGGACCGTGGCGCGGGTGCGGGCCACCCGGGCGCGCTCGCTCCCCGACACCGTCGGCCCGGACCTGCGGCTCCTGGTGTGCGGCCTCAACCCGAGCCTGCACGCGGCGGACGCCGGCGTCGGCTACGTGACGCCGGGCAACCGGTTCTGGCCCGCCGCGCTCGAAGCCGGGCTCGTGAGCCGCGACCGCGACCCGCTCCACGCGCTGCACCACCACCGGATCGGCATGACCGACCTCGTGAAGCGGGCCACGCCCCGGGCCGCCGAGCTCTCCGCCCACGAGTACCGCGACGGCCTCGCCCGCGTCGAGCGGCTCTGCGCCTGGCTGCGGCCCGCTGCGGTGTGCTTCGTGGGCCTGGCCGGCTGGCGGGCGGCCGTCGACCGCGCCGCGCAGCCGGGATGGCAGGAGCGGCGCCTCGGCGGCGTGCCCGCCTACGTGATGCCCAGCACCAGCGGCCTCAACGCGGCGACACCCCGCACCGCGCTGGTGCGCCACCTCCGCGCCGCGCTCGACCCGTCGCCCTGAGCTGCGCCGGGGCACCCCGCCGACGGCCGGTGGCGGCCCCACCCCGCGCCGGGTCGCCACCCGCGGGCGCGGTGGCTCGCTCGCGGGGCGTGGTCGTCGCGCCGAGGGCCGGTCGCCGCCCGGGCGCGGTCGGGGCGCGGCGGCGGGGGTGCTTCACTTGGTGGCGTGCGTCGCCCGAGCGAGCCCGTCCCCGATCCCCTCGCCGACAGCGCCCTCCTCGAGGTCGGGCTGCGGCCCGGCGACCGGGTGCGGTGGCGCCGCGTGGAGGGCGGGACCTGGCGCGAGGGCAAGGTCGAGCGCCGTGAGCGCGACGGCTCGATCGGCGTGCGCGACGAGCGCGGCGCGCTGCGGGCCCTGCCCGTCGAGGCCCTCCAGGTCCGGGGTCGGGGCCGGCGGGGCGGGACCGTGTGGGAGCCCGTCGTCGCCCGGGCCGAGCGCGACGAGCAACTCGGCCTCCTGTAGGGGACCCCGGCCGACCAGGTCGGTCGGCGGTCCGGGCCCGAGCGTGCGGGGCTACGCGTCGCCGACGGCGTCGCGGATGCGGCGCTGCAGCTTGCGCATGCCGGCCAGCCAGCGGTCGGGGTCGCCCGCCTTGCGCTCCCGGTACTGCTGGACCTCGGGGTGGGGGAGGATCAGGAAGCGCTCGTCGGCCAGCCCCTCGACCACCGCGTCGGCCACCTGCTCGGGGGTGATCAGGCCCTGGGCCACGACGGTCTGGATGGCGGCCGAGCCGGCGCCGGAGCGCACGAGGTCGGTGTCCACGCCCTGCGGGCAGAGGCACGAGACCCGGATGCCGGCGTCGCCGTAGGTGACGGCCAGCCACTCGGCCAGCGCCACCGCCGCCGCCTTGGTGACGCTGTAGGGCGCGTCGCCGATCTGGGTGAGCAGGCCCGCCGCCGAGGCGGTGGACAGCAGGTAGCCCTCGCCCCGCTCGAGCATCTGGGGGAGGACGGCGTTGGCCGCGTGCACGTGGGCCATCACGTTGACGTCCCAGATGCCCTGCCACACCTCCGTGGGGGCCTGGACGCCCTGGCCGGTGCCGATCCCGGCGTTCGACACCATGAGGTCGATCGGCCCGAAGCGGGCCTCGGTGGCGGCCACGGCGGCCCGCACGTCGGCCTCCCGGGCCACGTCGGCAGCCAGGCCGATCGCCCGCTCCCCGAGCGAGTCGGCCAGGGCCTGCGCCCCGTCGGCGTCGAGGTCGACGACGGCCACGCCAGCCGCCCCCTCGGCCACGAACCGCTCGCAGAGGGCGCGGCCGATCCCGTGGGCCCCGCCGGTGACGAGCGCGACCTTCCCCTCGAGCCTCATGGCGACGGCGTCTCGGTGCGATCCGGGCCCGCCCCGGCTGGGACGTCCACCGCGACGTCGCTCACGAGGGGGCTCCGGCGCGGATGGCGGCCTCGGCGGAGGCCCGGCGGTCGGCACCCCAGGGCAGCGGCATGAGGATGGGGACGTCGACGCCGGCGTCGGCGTAGGCCCGCATCGTGGCCGCGACCGTGTCGGCGTCGCCCATCACGTCGATGGCGTCGACCATGCGGTCGGACACGGCGGCGAGGGCGGCGGCCCGGTCCCCGGCGGCGTGGGCCTCGCGGATCTCGGCCACCTCATCGGCGAACCCGGCTCGCTCGAAGCTCTTCGCGTAGGCGTCGACCACGGCGTAGGAGAACAGGTCCCGGCGGGCCAGCTCGATGCCCTCCTCCCGCGCGCAGATCCCGGCGTGGACGTAGGCGTAGATCTCGGCGTCGCCGCCCTTGCGGACCTGCTCCACGGACCACGGCACGTGCGAGGCGGGCAGGTAGTTGAGCAGCACCCCGTCGGCCAGCTCGCCGGCGAGGGCGAGCATCTTCTCGTTCAGGGCGCCGACCACCAGCTTCGGGCGCCGCTCACCCAGCTTCACGCCGAGCCGGAAGCCCTTCACCTGGTAGTGGTCGCCGGCGAAGTCCACCTTCTCCCCGGACAGGCAGGCCCGCACGAGCGTGAGGTACTCCCGGACCTGGCTGAGCGGCCGGTCGGTGTAGGGCTGGC
Organism: Acidimicrobiales bacterium; assembly: GCA_035303865.1. Taxonomy (GTDB): domain Bacteria; phylum Actinomycetota; class Acidimicrobiia; order Acidimicrobiales; family VFJN01; genus VFJN01. The sequence continues at coordinate 6,171 of DATGRC010000147.1, read as the reverse complement.
CGTGCCAGCGGCCGGCCACCACCGGCGAGGAGATGCCCACCCCGAGCAGGATCTCCCGGTCCGGGTGCAGGGCCTGCAAGGTGGCGCCGGCCATGGCCACGAGCATCGGGGTGCGCAGCTGCAGCGCCAGCACCCCGGTGCCGAGGTCGAGCCCGGGGGCGGCGGCGCCGGCGGCGGCGAGCACGCTGAAGGCCTCCGGGCCCGTGGTCTCCGCCGTCCAGAACGACCGGTAGCCGCACTCCTCGGCCAGTCGGGCGGTCTCCACCGCGGCTTGCGGACCCAGCCCCATGAGGCTGGCGAAGGTCACTCCGGCTCGCTCCATGCCCATGGCGGCGACCCTACCTGCGGCGACCGACCCCCTCGGCGACCGGCGCCCGCGGCCTCAGAACGAGCCACGCCGCTCGAGCACGTAGGGCTCGGCGGTGCGGTCGGAGCCGATCGGCTCCACCCGGGCCTGCAGGGTGGTGCTGTCGTCGAAGAAGCACTCCGGCTCGCGCAGCGTGACGGTGGCGGGCACCCCGTCGGCGCTCGTCGCCTCGCCGAGGAGCTCGCCGTCCTCGAGCACCTGGAGCCGCAAGGTCACGCCGGGCGGCGCGGTGAGCGTGAGGTGCAGGCGACCGTCGCAGAGCAGCTGGCGCTCGTCGGCCACCTGCACGGTGAAGACGTCGACGTCGTCGCGGGGCACGATCGTGCCCTCGATCCGGTCCCGGAGCGGCGTGCCGTCCACGATGCCGTCGGGCTCGGCCTCGCACCCGTTGGCCGGGTCCTCGTCGTAGTCCTCGTAGCCCTCCAGGCAGCGCCGCCCGTCGGTGTTCGGGGCGGGGACCTCCTCCCCGCAGGGCTGGTAGGGCAGGTCGAGGCAGGCCTCAGTGGTGGTGGGGGCCTCGGTCGAGGTGGTGGGACCGCTCGCCGAGCCGGTCTCGCGGGACGACACGGCGAGGGCGGCGATGATCCCGCCTGCGGCCAGCGCGGCGCCGAGGGCGCCGACCACGGCGCCCCGCCGCCACCGACGGGGGGCCACGGCTCGCACCACCCGGGTGCCCTGGGGGCCGCCGGCCAGCGCCGCCGCGCTCGGCCGCCGCTCCGGGCGGGGGTCGAGCATGGCCAGCAGCCGCTGGCGCAGCGAGGGCGGCAGGGTCCGGGGGAGGGGCTGGACCTTGCCCGCCGCCGCCCGGACGACGAGCAGGTCAGGCGCGCCCCGCCCGTAGGGGCCCTCGCCGGTGGCGGCGTACCGCAGGGTGGCGCCGAGCGAGAACACGTCGGCGGCCTGGCCCGCCTCCTCCCCCCGGGCCTGCTCCGGGGCCATGAACGCCGGGGTGCCGACCACGGTGCCGGTCATCGTCAGCCCCGCGGTGTGCTCGCGGGTGCTGGCCACCCCAAAGTCGGCGAGGTGGGGCACGCCGTCGCCGTCGAAGAGGACGTTGGCCGGCTTGATGTCCCGGTGGACGATCCCGGCCCGGTGGGCGGCGGCGAGCGCGCCGCTCAGCGCCTCGAGGAGCCGCTCGACCTCCTCGGCGGGGGCCGGGCCGTGGCGGCTCACCCGGTCGGCGAGCGTGCCGCCGGTCAGGTAGGGCATGACGAGGGTCAGCTCGTCGCCCTCCTCGAGCACGTCGAGCAGCTCGACGACGTTGGGGTGGTGGAGCCGCGCCAGCACCTCCGCCTCGCGCTCGATGCGCTGGCGGGCCCGGGCGATCTCGGCCGCCGAGCCGTGCAGCGTCAGCCGCTTGAGCGCGACGAGGCGCCCCTGCGGGTCCCGGGCGAGGTCGACCACGCCCATGCCGCCCTGGCCGAGCCGGGCCACGCGCTCGTACTGCACCGCCCCAGGCTAAGGAGCGCGGCCGCGAGCGGGTGGCGTCCGGAAGTCGTCGAGGGTGGGTATCCTCGTGGGGCAATGACTGAGACCCAGGACGTCATGCCCGCAGCCGAGTCCCCGAAGGCGGTCGACGAGCGCGTCATCGAGGAGGCCGTGCGCCTCATCGATGGCGGCCTCGCCGACCTCCTCTACCGCGAGCTCGTCTCCACCGACGAGGTCTCCGACCTGCTGCTCGACGTGCGGATGGTCCTCACGGCCGCCGACAGCGAGCGCCGCGTCGACGAGCCCGTCGGGGCCTAGGAGCGCCGGCGGCGCCGAGGCGCCGCCTCCTCCACCAGCTGCGCCAGCTCGTCGGCCACCGCCGCCGCCAGGGCGGCCGGGTCCGTCACGGCCGCACGGTCCACGTGCAGGCCGAAGTCGAGGTGCCCGTCGTAGGACATCACGGTGAGGTTCCACGCCGTGCCGGCCACCGGGCCGATCGGGTGGTTGGCCTCCATGCGGGCGCCCGCCAGGTAGACGGGGAACGGCGCGCCCCGCACGTTGGACACGGTGAAGTCGACGGTCTCCACCTGCTGACGGGCCACGCGCACGAGCAGCGAGGTGGGCAGCAGGTTGGCCAGGCCGGCCACCGCTTCGGCGGCCCCGATGGCCCGCTCGGCCTTGGCCGCGGCCAGCCGATCGTGGATCGCTCGCACCCGCACCACCGGGTCCTCGATGCCGACCGGCACGAGCACCCGGGCGGGCGCGAACGCGTTGCCGCCCACCGAGCCGTCCTGGCGGGTGCTGACGGGCATGCTCACCCGCAGCTCGTCGACGGGGGTGCCGGCGGCCCGGTGCAGGGCGCCTGCGGCCCCGGCGGCGGCGGCGACGATGAGGTCGTTGAGGCTCACCTTGAGCGTCCGGGCCGCCTCCTTGGCCGGCCGGAACGGCATCTGGAGCAGGTGGACCTCGCGTCGCAGCGACCGCTCGGTCCACAGCGGGGACCGGGCCCGGTCCACCACGAGCGCCTGACGGGCAGCGGAGCGGACCAGGTCGACGCCGCCGGCCCCGGCCGCCACGAGCCGATCCGGCCGGGTGAGGGTTCCGACCGCCCCTGCGGCCGCCCGCTGGGCGATCCCGGCGCCCCGGCGCAGGTTGTGGGTGAGCGTGTCGACGGTGGTGCCCACGAGCGACGGCGGGGCCGACGGGGTCGGCGCCTCGGGCTCGTGGCGGGCCATCGGCGCCGCGGCGTCGCGCTCGAGGTCGAGGAACTGCTCGGACATGCGCAGCCCGCCCTCGCCGTCGGTGATCGAGTGGTGGAGCTTCAGCAGCATCGCCGCCCGCCCGTCGGGCAGGCCCTCGATCACGGTGAACTCCCACAGCGGTCGGGTCCGGTCGAAGGGCTGCTGCACGAGCGCGGCCACCAGGGCCCGCAGAGCGGGGTCGTCGCCGGGGGCGGGCAGCGCCATCCAGCGCAGGTGGCGGTCCAGGTCGAAGTCCGGGTCCTCCCGCCACTCCGGCGGGGCCAGGCGGCCCAGGGCCGGCACCACCCGCTGGCGCAGGCGGGCCACCACGGCGACGGCGTGCGCCATCCGGGCCCGGAGCCGGTCTCGATCGGGGGACCGGTCGAGGAGGGTGAGGTTGGCGACCGTCGCGGCGAGGTGCGGGTCCTTCTCGAGGTTCCACATCAGCGCCTCGACGTCGGACATCCGGCGCGGGGCGGGCGCGCTCCGCTCCCTGCTCACGGTCCAGACGGTACCGGTGCCGGCGGCCGGCCGCTCGGGCGGACGACCGCGGCGCGGACGGTCAGAAGGGGATCGTGGTGTGCTTGAGCTCGTTGAGCTCGGACCAGGCGAGCAGGTCGAGCACCCGCTCGATCGAGCGGGTGGCCTCGGCCACGTCGCCCTGCGACCGGTGCATCAGGCGCACGAAGGCGGCTCGGTCGCCCACGATGAACGTGGGCACGCCCCACACGCTCCAGCGGTCGGCGGCGCGCTCGTGGTCCTCGCGGACCACCTCGAGCGCCCGGCCCGAGGCGATCTCGGCCATGACCATGTCGTCGTCCACGCCCTGCTGGGCGAGGACCTCGCGGACCGACGCCTCGTCCCGCAGCTGGCCGCCCCGGTCGTGGCGAAGCGCGAAGAGCGCCTCGTGCACGTCGAGGAACCGCTCGGACGCCTTGTCCCGCACCACCGTGCCGGCCTGCAGGGCGAGCAGCCCCGAGTCGTCCTGCGGACGGTCCCAGATCGGCGGGTCGCCCTCCTCCACGTGGACCTGGCCGAGCGAGAAGGGCAGGAACGTCACCTGCCACGGCGCGCCGCCTCGCAGCGCGGTGACGACGTGCTCGTGCACGTTGCGGGCGAAGGGGCAGCGGTAGTCCCAGGTCACGGCGAAGGCGATGGAGGTGTCGGAGTCAGTCACACCTGGTGCCAACAGCCGCGCCGGTGGTGGCATTCCCGATCGGGAAGGTCAGGGGCGGGGCCAGAGGCGCTTGGCCGCCGCGCCGAGGGCGAGGCCGACGGCGGCGCCGGCCACCACGTCGGAGGCGTGGTGCACCTTCACGTACGGGCGGCTGGCGGCCACCACGAGCGCCACCGCGTAGTAGAGCGGGGCCAGGGGGTCGTCCTCGGCGAGGACGGTGGCCGCGGTGAACGCCGAGCTGGCGTGCCCGGAGGGGAAGCTGCTCGACCGGGGCGTGCGGAGCCGGAACGGGCGGGCGTGGGCCGCCTCCCACGCCGGGCGGGTGCGGCGGAACAGCGACTTGATGCCCCCGTTGACGATCGCCGACTCGATCCCGAGGATCACCGACAGCCGCACCGCCGACATCGGGCTGCGCCCAGGTCGCAGAGCCTGGGCCACGCCGATCAGGTGCCAGATGAACGACCAGTCCCCGAGCTCGGACGCCCCGTACATGACCTTGTCCACCACCGGGCGGCCCCGCAGGCGGGCGAGGCGACGGTCGACGGCGTCGTCGAAGGCGACGATCGCCTCCTTGAGGCCCGGGGGGAGCGACGGGGGCGGCACGGCGGGAAGGCTAACGGGCCGGGGCCGACGCCAGGCTCAGACGGTCTCGAGCGGGCGGTCCGCCATCGACGCCTCCAGCTGGCGGCGGTGCTCGTCCGCCTTGGCGATGTCGCCCCCGAAGGCGGGGCAGTAGGCCTTGAAGGCGCACCAGTCGCACAGGCGGGAGGGGTTGGGGCGGAAGTCCTCCCGCTCGCAGGCCCGCTCCACCGCGGCCCAGATGGCGGCCAGGCGCCGCTCGACGCCGCGGGTGGTGCGGTCCGAGGGGGTGGCGATGATCGCCACCGGCTCGGACAGGTAGAGCAGCTGGATCTTGGCCGGCCGCCGGCCGAAGAGCCGCTCGCAGAGCAGCGAGTAGAAGGCCACCCCGGCCAGGCGCTGCTGCTCCTGGGCCTCCCCGGGGGCCCGGCCGGTCTTGTAGTCCGTGACCACGAGGTTCCCGTCGGCGTCGAGCTCCAGGCGGTCGATGATCCCCCGGAGGCGCAGGCCGTCGAGCGACACCTCGAGCTTGAGCTCGATGCCGATCGGGGTGATCGTCTGCGGGTCCTCGAGGCGGAAGTACTGCTCGACGAGCCGCCGCGCGTCGCTGAGGAGCTGGGCGTGCTCGGCCTCGTCGAGCCCGAGGTCGACGAGGTCGGGGTGGTCGGCCATCGCGGCGGCCGCCTCGTCGAGGCAGGCCAGCGCGGCGGGGAGCGTGCGCTGCGGCCCGTCCAGGCAGAACAGACGCTCGAGGGCGGCGTGGACGAGCGTGCCCCGGGTGGCGGCGAGCGACGGGGGCTCCGGCAGGCGGTCGATGGCCGAGAACCGGAACGCGAGCGCGCAGTCCGTGAAAGACGAGACCTTCGAGGGCGACAGCGACGCGGGCAGCGGCAGCGGCATGCCCCAAGGGTAGGGCCCGGGTGTGACGGTCCCGGGGAGCGGGCCCCGCCCGGCCGGTCAGGGCTCGGGCTGGTGGGCCTCGGCGCGGGGGAGGTGGAGGTCCCAGTAGATGCCGGCCAGGCGGATGGCGAAGCAGGTGGCGGCCCCGCCGAGCGCCACGCCCACGCCGCGCCAGTCGAGCTCCCACGCCACGACGACGACGGTGGCGCCGACCAGGGCGGGGATGGCGTAGAGGCCGGTGCGCAGCACCGCCGGCACCTCGCCGAGGAGGACGTCTCGCATCGCGCCGCCGCCGACGCCGGTGATGGCGCCGAGCACGGCGGCCTCGAGCGGCCCGACGTCGTGGCTGAGCGCCGTAGCCGCGCCGGTGACGCAGAAGAGGGCCAGCCCGCCGGCGTCGAACACGAGGATCGGCCGCTCCAGCCGGGTGAGGAGGTGGTGGGCCATGAAGCACAGGAGCCCGGCCGCGGCCCCGGTGA
>DATGRC010000146.1:0-30642 GCA_035303865.1 Acidimicrobiales bacterium | reverse complement strand
GGCACCGGTCGAGCGCGGCGGTCAGCGCCCGCTGGTTGCGCCGCTCCACGGCGAGGCGGGTGCGCAGCGGCGGCGACCACAGGTCCCCGTCGCGGAAGTAGAGCCGCAGGTCGCGGTGCACGGCCGCCACCGGCGCCGGGTCGCCGTCGCCCACGCCCGCGTGCCGGTGGTCGCTCGTCAGCACCTCCACGTGGTGGCCCCGCTCGGCCAGGCGGTGCATCACGTCGTGGCAGGACAGCTCGTAGCCGCCGAAGTGGTGGGGCGGGTACCAGCTGGTCAGGCACAAGAGCCGCGTCACGGGTCTCCCGGTGGTCGTCGTCCCGGCCGAGCCGGGGGAGGTCGGTCGCGGTGAGGTTCGCCATCACCCACCCGTACGCCTGGCCCGAGGTCCGCCGCGGCGCGGAGCGGATCGTCGTCGAGACGAGCCGGGCCCTGGCCCGCCGGGGCCACGAGGTCACCGTGTTCACCGCCGGGCGCACCGCCGGCACCACCGTCGAGGACGGGGTGCGCACCGTGCGGTTCAAGCGGGTCTTCGACCGGGCCTGGCTCCACGAGGCGTGGTTCGGGTGGCGGGTCACCCCCCACCTGGCCGCCGGGCGCTTCGACGCCACCCACGCCTTCATGCCCCACGACGCGCTCGCCGCCGTGCGCACCCGGCGCCTCGGGGGGCACCGCACCCTCTACGACGAGATGGGCGTGCCGTTCCTCGTGTGGGACCGCCTCCGCGACCGGCGGGCCCGAGCGAAGGTGGTGCGCACCGTCGACGTGTACGCCTGCATGTCCCAGTACGCCCTCGACCACCTGCGGGCCGGCAGCGACCGCCAGGGCGTGCGCCTCCCCGGCGGCGTGCGGATGGCGCAGTTCCAGCCGGCCGCCGAGCGCGAGCCCACCCCCACCCTCCTGTTCTCCGGCGCCTTCGACGTGCCGTTCAAGGGCGTGGCCCAGCTGCTCGAGGCGCTCGCCCTCGTCGCCGAGACCCACCCCGACGTGCGCCTCTGGCTGAGCGGCCCCGGCGACGGCACCCGGCTCCTCGCCGCCGCCCCCGCCGCCGCCCGGGAGCGCACCGAGATCCTCCCGCTCGGCTCGCCCGACGACCAGCCCGAGCGCTACGGGCGGGCGTGGGTGACCGTGCAGCCCTCGGTGCGGGAGTCCTTCGGGATGGTCGTGCTCGAGTCGCTGGCCTGCGGCACCCCGGTGGTCACCACCGACGACGGCGCCCTCCAGGAGCTGATCAGCCCGGCCACCGGCGCCGTGTCCCGGGCCGGGGACCCGGCGTCGCTGGCCGACGCCATCCGCCGGGCCCTCGACCTGGCCAAGGACCCGACCACCGTCGACGCCTGCCGGGCCGCCGCCGCGCCCTACGACTGGGACGAGGGCATCGCCCCGCTCCTGGAGGAGCTCTACGCCCCGGGGCCGCGCCGATGAGCGAGGCCCCCCGCGTCTGCGTCGTCGTGTCGGCCTACGACCGGGCCCCGCTGCTCGAGGGCCTCGTCGCCGCGCTGCGGGCCCAGACGGTCACCGACTTCGAGGCCGTCCTCGTCGACAACGGCAGCTGCGACGGCACCTACGAGGAGCTGCGCCGCCTCACCACCGACGACCCGCGGTTCACCGTCCTGCGCCTGGACGGCAACCGGGGCCCGGCTCGGGCCCGCAACCTGGCGTGGCGCCGGGCCCGGGCGCCGTGGGTGGCGTTCACCGACGACGACTGCCTGCCCCGGCCCACCTGGCTGGAGGGCCTGCTCGCCGCCGCCGGCCCGGCCGAGCTCCTCCAGGGCCGCACCGTCCCCGTCGAGCTCCCGCCCGGCCAGCGGCGCGGGTGGTTCGACCGCAGCCAGTCGATCGAGTCGTGGACCGGCCGCTTCGAGACCTGCAACCTGCTGATCGCCCGCCGCGTCCTCGAGGCCCACGACGGCTTCGACGAGCGCTTCCGCATCGCGATGGGGGAGGACACCGACCTCGGGCTGCGGGCGGTGGCGGCCGGCGTGGTCACCGCGTTCGCGCCCGACGGCGTCGTCGAGCACCGCATCTGGCCGTGCGGGTTCCGCGAGTACCTCCGCCAGCGCCGCCGCTACGCGGAGGTGGTCGAGCTCATGCGGGTCCAGCCCGCCGCGCGCGACCTCCTCCACGGCCGGCTCGTCCTGCGCGGCGTCCACCTCGTCACCTGGTCGCTCCTGCCGATCGGCGTCGCCTCGTGGCGGGCCGGCACCTGGTGGCCGCCGCTCGCCGTGGCCGGCGCGTGGATCGTGCGCAACGCGATCCGCACCGGCCACCGGCCGTTCCCCGTCCTCGCCCGCCTCTGGTACAGCGCCCTGCACTTCGTGGCCTACGCCTACGAGACGGCGTGCTTCGCGGCGGCGTCGGTGCGCTACCGGTCGGTGGTGATCTGATGGCCGGGGCCCCTCGCGTCGTGGCGGTGGTCAGCTACCACCTCGAGCTCGGCGAGCACCCCCGCGGCGGGCCCGTCGACCAGCGCGACGACATCTACTGGACCTGCATCGCCGCCAACGCGGCCACGATGCGCCACGTCGCCGACACCCCGCTCGAGGTCGTCGTGTGCGCCGGCACCGAGCCGGCGGGCGCGGCGGCCCGGGTGCTGGCCGACGCCGACGTCACGATCCGCGACGTCCCCTTCCACCACCGCCCGCCCGAGGGCTTCTACCACCGGTACCTCGGCTGCCTGTACCTGCTCGACGCGCTCGACGACGCCCGCCGCTGGGTGCGGCCCGACGACGTCGTGATGTTCGTCGACCCCGACGTGGTGTGGGGCGCCCCGTACACCCCGCTCGTCGCCGAGATCGCTCGGGGCGGCATCGTCGCCTACGAGCTCGTCGTCGACGAGGACCTCCCGCTGTGCGACCTCACCCGCCGCCAGCAGGCCGCCCTCCTCGAGGAGCTCACCGGCGAGGACCTCGGCGGGGTGGTCCCCAAGCACTTCGGCGGCGAGTTCTACGGGATGCTCGGCGCCGAGGTGCCCGCCTTCGCCGATCAGGTGGAGGCGCTCTGGCAGGTGGCGCTCGACCGCCACCGCCGCGGCCTCCCTCACCACAACAGCGAGGAGCACCTCGTGAACGCGGTCCTCTGGCAGCGAGGCGAGCGAGCCGATCGGGCCGGCCGCCACCTGCAGCGCATCCGCACCCTGCCCGGCGTGTGGGGCACGCGGGAGCGGATGCACGACGAGCTCGTGGCCTGGCACCTCCCGATCGAGAAGGAGCTCGGCTTCCGAGACCTCGTCGCCCACCTCGACGCCGGCCGCCCGCTGCCCCCGGTCGGCCCCCACTACCACCGCTGGCTGCGCCGGATGATGGGCGTCGAGCCGGCCGGCTGGCGGCGCGTCGTCGACACCCTCCGACCCGTGAAGTGGCGCCTGACCGGCCAGGTCCGCCGCGACACCACCCACAGCGGCTTGTGAGCGCCACGACCCCCACCCCCGCCGGCCTCGCCGCCGCCCCCACCGTGGAGGACCGACCGTGATCCTGGGGACCGCCGGCGCCCGCACGATCGACGTGCCCCGCCTCCTGCGGGTCGAGCGCGGCGCGCTCGACCACCTCGCCGACGGGCTGATCGAGCACTTCGACGTCGGCCGCGTCGTCATCGCCACCGGCGGCGACGTCTCCCGCGCCCACGGCGAGCGCCTGGCCAAGGCGGTCGAGGCCGTCGGCGGCCACGCCGAGGTGCGGGCCGGCCTCACCGGCTCGCTGGGCGACGCCGCCCGGCTGCTGCACCACCTCGACGAGTCGCCGGCGTCGCTCGTCGTGGGCATCGGCGGCGGCCAGCCGATCGACGTGGCCAAGCTGGCCGCCTGCCGCGCCCGCGTCGACCTCGTCGCCGTCCCCACCGTCCTGTCCCACGACGGCATGGCCTCCCCGGTGGCGTCGCTGACCGGCTCCGACGGGTCTCGTCGCAGCCTCGGCGCCCAGATGCCCACCGGCGTGGTCATCGACGTCGACCTCGTCGCCGCCGCCCCCGAGCGCTACGCCCGGGCCGGGATCGGGGACCTCACGAGCAACCTCACCGCGGTGGACGACTGGCGTGCCGCCCACGAGCGCGGTGGCGAGCCCTTCGACGAGCTGGCCGCCTCGATCGCCGTGCTCAGCGCCCACGCCGCCCTCGACGTCGACTGGCCGCTGCGGGACGAGGACGTCGCCGCCGTGGCCCGGGGGCTCGTGATGAGCGGCCTGGCCATGGAGGTGGCGGGCAGCAGCCGGCCCTGCTCCGGGGCCGAGCACCTCGTCAGCCACGCCCTCGACCAGCTGCGCGGCGCCGCCGCCCTGCTCCACGGCGAGCACGTGGCCATCGGCGTCCTCATCACGGCCACGCTCCAGGAGAGCCCCCACCGTGACGCCATCCGGCGTCTGTTCGCCCGGATCGGGATGCCGTCCACGCTCGAGGGCTGGGGCATCCCCGAGGAGGTGCTCGTGGAGGCCGTGCGGCTCGGCCCGTCCACCCGTCCCGGCCGCCGCACCGTCCTCGACGACGTCCGCCTCGACGAGCCGCAGCTGCGGGCCCTGGTCCGGGAGGCGCTCGGATGACCGACGTGGTCGTGCTCGCCGCGGGGCTGGGCCGCCGCCTGGCCTCGGTGACCGCGCTCCCCAAGTGGCTCACCCCGGTGGGCGACACCTGCCCCGCCGACGCCCACCTCGCCGCCTTCGCCCGAGCCGGGATCGACCGCACGCTCGTCGTGGTCGGGGACCAGCCGGCCCCGATCCTCGACCGGCTCGCCCCGTGGCGCGACCGCCTCGCCGTGGAGGTCGTCGCCAACGACCGCTCCGCCGACCGCAACAACTGGTACTCGCTGCTCCTCGGCCTCGACGAGTGGCTGGCCGGCGCCGGGCCCGACGACGACGTCGCCGTCGTCAACTCGGACCTCTACGCCGCCCCGACCTGGTTCGAGAAGCTGCTCGGCAGCGTGGCCGGCCCCGGCGCCGCCCTCGCCGTCGACCCCGAGCGGGGCCGCACCGACGAGGCGATGAAGGTGGCGGTGGCCCCCGACGGGCTCGTCACCGCCATCGGCAAGGTCGGCGTGCCCGAGCCCGACGGCGAGTACGTCGGGCTGGCCTGGTTCGACCACGCCGCCGCCCGCGGCCTGCGGGCCGAGCTGGCCGCCTTCCTCGACCAGCCGGCCCGGGCCGACCACTGGTACGAGCACGCCATCGCCGAGCACCTCGCCGCCGGCGCCCCCTACCGGGCCGTGCCGGTGCCGTCCTCCGACTGGGTCGAGATCGATGACGAGGCGGACCTCGCCGCCGCCCGCCGGCTCCTGCCATGACGGCCGCCGACGTCGCCGTCCCCGTCCGCGACGTGCTCGGCCTGCCCGTCCACGCCTTCGACCTGCCCGGCTTCGCCCGCTGGCTGGCCGCCACCGCCGAGGGCCCCGCGGGGCCGGTGCGGGTGGGGTACGTGAACGCGGCCACCGTGGACCTCGCCGCCCGGGACCGGGCCTTCCTCGCCGACCTGCGGGCCATGGAGTGCCTCGTCGCCGACGGGCAGTCCGTGGTGTGGGCGGCCCGCCACCTCGACCAGCCGCTGCCCGAGCGGGTCAACATCACCGACGTCGCCCCGTCCGTGGTCGCCGAGGTGGCGGCCCGGGGCCTGCGGGTGGCCCTCGTCGGCGGCCGGCCCGGGGAGGCCGAGGGCTTCGCGGCGGCGATGGCCCGCACCAGCCCCGACCTGCAGGTGGTGCTCACCTCCTCCGGCTACCTCGACGACGCGGCCGAGGCGGCGCTGCTCGAGCGCCTGGCCGAGGCCGACCCCCACCTCGTGCTCCTGGGCATGGGTGCTCCGCTGCAGGAGGCCCGGGCGATGCGGTGGTCGGCGCAGGGCCCGCCGCGGGTGTGGTGGTGCGTCGGCGCGGTCTTCGAGTACTTCGCCGGCACCCGCCGCCGAGCCCCGGTCTGGGTGCGTCGGGCCGGGCTCGAGTGGGTGGTGCGCTGGGTCCAGGAGCCCCGACGGCTGGCCCGCCGCTACCTGCTCGGTAACCCCCGCTTCGTGTGGCGGGTGGCCCGGCGGCGCGCCCTTCCCTGAGGCGGCGGGGCCGGTCACCACAGCGAGTTCCAGTCGGCGACGCTCAGCCGCCCGACCGGCGCGCTGGCGTCCGCGCGGGGGATGCGGCGGGCGTCGCGCTCGATCCAGGTGCGGGCGTGCAGGCCGGCCGCCCGCCAGTCCCGCAGCTCGACCGACTGCCAGGTGCGGGCCTTGAGCCCGCCCTCCGAGTAGCCCGGCCGCACGAGCAGCTCGTCCTCGGCCACGCCGATCACCACCGCCGGGCGGCGCTTGCGGTCCAGCTCCGGGCGGTCGGGGTCGATCCCGTCGAAGGCGATCTCGGCCACGACGACCTGCCCCACCAGCGGGTGCGCGCCGTCGAAGTTCTCCGCCTCCCGGGGTGCGAGCAGCGGGGGGCGGCGGTCCGGCTCCCCAGCCGTGGCCCTCGGCGCCTCGGCCGGGGCCGGCTCGGGGTCGTCGTCGGCGGGCGACGACGGGCCGCTCGCGCCCTTGCCCTTCTTGCGGCGCTTGCGGCGCTGCTCGGCCGCCTCCCGAGCCCGCTGCTGGCGGGCCCGCTCCTCGGCCTTGCGGGCCGCCCGGCGGGCCCGGCGCTCCTCGCGGGCGGCCTCGTCGGCGCCGCTCGGGGCGGGCGCGGGCGCGGCCGGGGCCGCGGGGCGGGCCGGGGCCAGCACCTCCTCGGGCACCTCGTCGGGCAGGGCGAAGCGCTCGTCGTCGGCCAGGATCTGCTCGCAGGCCTCGGCGGCCGGCGCGTCGCTGGCGGCCGTGGCCGCCAGCATCAGGGCGATCGTGGCCGGCGGGAAGTCCTCGGCCAGCGCGTCCACCGCCGCCCGCAGCTGGTTCAGCGTCGGGTCGTCGGCGGCGCGGCCGAGCAGCTCGATGCAGGCGTCGAGGCACGGCCCGACCATGGCGTCGGCCACCGTGGAGAACACGGGGGCTGCTTCGGTGCGGCGCAGGAACCGGGCGGGTGCCGGGTCCCGCCGCAGCACGGGGGCGGGCACGCCGACCTGCTTGGCGATCGCGTCGGTCAGGTGCGTGGGCATCCGGCGCAGGGCCTGGCTCAGCTCGGCCGGGTCGGCGGCCAGCACCGCGATCCGCAGCCGGTCGGCCCGCTGCCGGCCCGCCGCCGGCGCGTCGTCGGTCATGCCACCTCTCCTCCTGGTCGACGTCGTCTCGTTCCGGGCCGAGCCTTGCACGACGGGGCCGGCGCGCTCCCAACGCGCCCCGCCCGGCGGGTCAGGCCCCGGAGGGGCTCGGCGCCGGGGCCGCCGCGTCGCCGGCCGGCAGCGCCGGCGAGTGGTAGGCGACGTAGCTGCGCTCGGGCTCGGCGTCGTTCACCACGATGCCCACCACCGGCAGGGCCGCGTCGCGCAGGCGCCGGAGCGTGGCCCGCACCTCCCGCCGGCGGACGACGCCGAGGCGGGACACGAGCAGCACCACGTCCACCGACCGGGCCACGAGCAGCGGGTCGGCCACCGGGAGCACCGGCGGCGCGTCGACGACGAGCAGGTCGCACTGGTCGGCCAGGCTGCGCAGCAGGGCCGCGAAGCCGTCGCTGCCGACGAGCTCGTTGGCCGCGGCCGACGGCGGCCCGGCCGTGAGCACGGCCAGGTTGGGCTCGACGAACCGTACGGCGTCGGCCGCGTCCACCTGCCCGGTGAGCACCGAGGTCAGCCCCACCCGGTTGTCGAGGCCGAGCTCGCGGTGCACCCCGGTGCGGCGCACGTCGGCGTCGACGAGCACCACCCGCTTGTCGGTCTCCGCCACCGCCCGGGCCAGGCCCACCGCGGTGGTCGTCTTGCCCTCCTCGCTCACCGCGCTCGTCACCACCACCGAGCGGAACGGCGAGCGCATCCGGCTGAACTCGATCGTGGTGGCCAGGTACCGGTAGGCCTCCACGCCCTCGGCGGTGGGCGACGACGGGTCGGCCATGTGGGGAACCGACGCCAGGACGCTGAGGTCGGGGGCGACGGCGTCGAGCTCGTCTCGGTTCGAGAGCCGGTCCTGCACGATGTCGAGGGCCACGGCCACGGCCAGGCCGGCGAGGAGCCCGAGCACCCCGGCGATCACCGCGGCGCGCAGGGGCGACGTGCCCACCGGGCTCGACTCGAGCTCGGCCCGGGACAGGACCTTGATCCCGCCCTCCCGCAGCGCCGCCTCCACGTCGAGCTGATCGGCCCGGCGCGAGAACTCCTGGGCCTGGGCGGCCAGGCTGGTCCGCTCCAGGGCCAGCCGGTCCCGCAGCGACAGGTCGGTGGCGGTGGCCAGCTGCCGGTCGATCTCGGCGATCTCCTGCTGGGCGCTGTCGGCCCGGCTGCGCAGCTCGGCCGCCTGGGAGACGAGCGCCTCGTTGGCCTCCCGGCGCCGCTCCTCGACGAACACGTCGGCGTAGGCGTTGGCGGCGTCGGCGGCGGCCGCCGGCGACGGGCCCTTCACGGTGACCCGGATGACCTCGCTGAAGCCCACGAGCGACGCCTCCACGTCCCCGAACGGCTCGGCCTCCGGGCCCAGCCGGTCGACGACGAGGGCCCGCATCCCGCTGCTCTTCAGCGCTTCGACGTCGGTGAGCACGGACCGCATCTGGCCCTGCACGTTCTCGTCGCCGCGGCTGAACGGCGTCTCCTCGTCCGAGGTGACCTGCAGGGACGCGGTCGACGCGTACTCGGGCGACCGCAGCACCACCGGCAGCACGCCGAGGGCGATCGTCACCAGGGTGACGAGCAGGATCACCACGCGTCGCCGCCGAAGGACGTCCAGGTACTCGCGCAGGGTGAGCTGGGTCGACAGCACAGGGAGGCTCTTTCGTGGCTCTGAAGGGTGGTGGGGGGCGACTGGCTGTTCGACAGCCGGGGCACGACCGCCTGCCTGCGCCCACCGGTCGACGCATCGACCGGGGCCACCTGGCCGTCGGGGTGCTGGTGCTCCTCGTCCTCGCCGCGCTCGGCCAGCTGGCGTCGATGGGCGCCCTCCTGGCGCTGGTCGGCCTCCTCGGCCTCGGCGTCGCCAACCTCCTCGTCCTGCGCCGCAGCCTCGTCGTCCGCCGCAGCCACGGGCCGCGGGCCGAGGGCCCCGTCGGCGGGCCCCTCGGAGCGTGCTGGCTGCTCGTCACCGTCCTGCCGCTGCACAGCTTCGTGATCCGCCCCACCACGGTGGCGGTCACCGAGCTCGGCATCGAGCCGATGCTCGAGCTCGCCTACTTCTGCGCCGTCGGCGGGTACGCGGTGCTGCTCATCGCCCGCCACGAGCGCACCCTGCAGGCGTCGCGCCCGCCGCTTCTGCTCCTCGCCCTGCCGGTGTGGACGATGGCCACCGGGGCGTGGGGCCCCTACAGCCCGTACGCCGTGGCCCGGGGCCTCCAGATGCTGCTCCTCGCCGTGCTGGCCTGGGCCACGCTCGCGGTCGGCCGGGCCCGGCCCGACCAGCTCCACGAGGCGGTGGCCACCTACTGCCGCTGGCTGGTGCGCCTGGCCGTCGCCCTCGTCGGCGTCGGGCTCCTCCTCGGCCCGATCTTCGTCCCCGCCGGCGGCGCCAACCTCGAGCGGTTCACCTGGATGGGGGCCCACCCCAACGCCGCCGGCCTGGTCCTGGCCTCGGCCGGCGTCGTCGCCATCACCGCGCCGACGAGCGTGCTGCGCCTGCGCCCCGCGGTGCGGGCCGGGGCCGTCGTGGTGGTCGTGGCCGCGCTGTACGCCAACCACTCCCGCATGTCGTGGCTCGAGCTGGCCGCCGGGGCGCTGCTCGCCTTCGGTCTGGCCGGACGGCTCCGACCGGTGCTGCGCTGGGCCGGCACCCCGATCGTGGCGATGGCCGCCGTGTCGGCCTGGGTGTTCTGGGGCGACCGGATCGGGGCCTACCTGGCCCGGGAGGGGAACTCGTCGTCGCTCACCGGCGGCAACGGCCGCCTCGAGCTGTGGGGGATGGGCCTCGACTCGCTGCGCACGGCCTTCGACTGGGCGTTCGGGCACGGCTACGGGGTCACCCGCACGATGTTCCTGGACCTCGGGCCGTGGGCCCGCAACGCCCACGGCTCCGCGCTGGCCTGGCTCGTGAGCGGCGGGATCGTGGCGCTCGCCCTGTTCCTGGCCATCGTCGGCACCACCGTGGCCGGCCTCGCCCGGGCCCGGATCCTGCGCCATCCGGCGGGGCTGTCGGTGGTCGGCTTCCTCAGCGTGCTCGCGATCAACGGCGTCGCCTCCGACGCGATGGCGGAGCCCACGATGGGCCTCGGCGGCCTCTTCCTCGTCGCCGCGGTGGCCCGAGCCCTCGGGGAGCGGTCCCGCCCGCCGGCGCCCGCCGAGGCGACCCTCCAGCCGGTGGCGCCGAGCCCATGACCGCACCGGCCGCGCCCGCCCGCGCCCGCGGCGGCCTTTCCGGCGCCGAGCGGGCCGCCGCGCTGAAGCCGCTCGACAGCGCCTGGACGGTGCTGCTCATCGACCCGCCCGGCGTGCGGGTGCTGGGCTGGATGGTCGGCCGTCCCGCCATCACCCCGCTGCGCCTCACCGTCGCCGCCCAGCTGGCCGGGGTGGCCGCCGCGGCGGCCTTCGCGCTCGACCTGCTCGTGGTCGGCGCGGTCCTCTTCGAGCTGCGGTTCTTCGTCGACTGCCTCGACGGCAAGCTGGCCCGGCTGCGGGGCCAGACCTCGCACCTGGGTGCCGCCCTCGACGCCAACTCCGACAAGGTCGTCGTGCTGGCCAGCTACGTGGCGCTGGCCGCCGCGGCCGGCGAGCCGTGGGCCGCCGTCGCCGTCGCCGGCACCTACCCGCTGCACTTCGTGCTGCGGGACCAGCGCGACGCGCGCTACGCCGAGGCGGGCCTCGACAAGCCCGTCGTGGCGATGTCCCTCGGGGGCGTGGCCGGCTGGCTGCGGGCTCGCCGCATCTTCCCCACGCTCACGACGATCGAGGTGGAGCACGTCGCCCTCTTCGTCGTCCCCCTCCTCGCCGCGGCAGGCGTCGACCTGATCGTGCCGGCGCTGGTCGGCTCGGCCGCCTACTTCGGCCTCCAGGGCCTGCGCTTCGGCGTGGCCACGCTGCGGGCGGCCCACGTGCTCGACCGCGCCGGGGATCCCGAGGGCCGCGATGGCTGACGCCCCGCGGCGCGTCGTCCAGGTGGTCACCCAGCGCGAGCCGGCCGGCGCGCAGCGGGTGGCCCACCAGCTGCACCACGCCTTCGAGGAGGCCGGGGTGGAGAGCGAGGTCCTCTTCCTCTACCGGCGGGCCGACGCGTACGACGACGAGCCCTACCGCGACCTGCGGGCCGCCCGCCCCGGGCCCGTCGGCACCCTCGGCGTCCTCATCGAGCTGGTCCGGCGCTGGCGGGCCGACCGGCCGGCGGCGGTGATCGGCCACACCTTCCACGCCAACGTTCTGGCCACCCTCGCCGCCGCCGCCGCCGGCGTCCCCCGCCGGGTGGCGGTGCACCACGTCCTCGCCGACTTCGAGAGCGCGGCCCGCCGCGCCGTCCTGCGCCTCCTGCGAGCCGCCCGCCTCGCCCACCACCACGTCTACGTCTCCCAGGCCACCCTCGACAGCTACGGCCCCGCCGCCCGCCGCGGCGCGGTGGTGATCCACAACGGGGTCGACGCGCCCCCCGCCCAGGGCGACCTCCGGTGGCAGCCGCCGCGCCGACGCCCGGACCGGCCGCTCCTCGTCGCGGTGGGTCGCCTCGCCGCCCAGAAGGACCACGCCACGCTCCTCGCCGCGCTCGAGCACCTGCCCGAGGTCGAGCTGCTCGTGCTCGGCGAGGGGGAGCTGCGCCCCGCCCTCGAGGCCGAGGTCGCGGCCCGGGGCCTCGCCGAGCGGGTGACCCTCCTCGGCAACGTGCCTGCCGAGCACGTCCCCGCGGCGCTGGCCGCCGCCGACGTCGTCGTCCAGCCCTCGGTGTGGGAGGCGTTCTCGATGGTCGTGCTCGAGGCGATGGCCGCCGGCCGGCCGATGGTCGTGTCCGACATCGCCGCCCACCGCGAGGCCCTCGGCGACCACGCCGGCTACCACGTCGTCGGCGACCCCGCCGCGCTGGCCGCCGCCGTGCGCGCCGTCCTCGACGACCCGGCCCGGGCCCGGGCCCTCGGCGAGGGGGCCCGCCGGGCGGCGGGCGCCTACGCCCACGCCGAGGTGGCTCGCCGCTACCTCGACCTCCTCGGCGTGGCGGCCGACGCCACCGTGGGAGGCGCCCGGTGAGCGCCGAGGCGCGAGACGCCGAGCTGCACCCGGTGGACGCGTGGTGGACGGTGCTGGCTGTCGACCCGCTCGCCGTCCCGCTCGTGCGCCTCGTCACCCCCTGGCGGTGGGTGACGCCGATGCGGCTCACCGTGACCGCCCACTTCCTCGGCGTCGTGACGGCCGTGCTCTTCGCGCTCGGCCACCCGCTCTGGGCGGCCGTGCTCTACGAGATCCGGTTCGTCATCGACTGCATGGACGGGAAGCTGGCCCGTCGACGGCGAACCACCTCCGCCGTGGGCGCCCACCTCGACTTCGTCGGCGACTACGTCGTCACCACGCTCAACCTCACCGGCCTCGGGCTCTGGCTGGCCTGGGCGCACGACACGTCCCCCGCCCTCGCCCTCGCACCCGCCATCGCCTTCGCCCTCCACATGGCGGTGCGGCTCAGCACCGAGATGCAGGAGGGCACGATGTGGCGGGCCTCCGAGGCCATGCCGGGCCGCTACGTCCGCTGGATGGCGGCCCGCCGGCTCGTTCCGGCGCCGAGCCGCATCGACGTGGAGCACGGGTTCCTCTTCGTGGTGCCCCTCCTGGCCGCCGCGCTCGACGAGGTGGCCCTCGTGCAGGTGGCCGCCGGCGCGGTCGCCGCCTACTTCACCTACGTGGGCCTGCGCTTCCTCCGGGGCGGGCTGGCGCTGGCTGCCGCCCGGGACCGCCAGCGCGACGGGGGTGCGAGGGCGTGAGGGCCCGCCTGTCGCGCGGCCTCGTCGTCGGGCTGGTCGTCGCGCTCGTCGCCGCCGTCGTCGGCGACACCGCGCTCGACGTCGTGCGCATCGGGCGCGACGTCCGCGCCGTCGAGGGCCTCGTCGACGACGCCGCCGAGGCGCTGCGCGACGGCCGGCTGAGCGACGCCCGCCGGGCCCTCGGCGACGCCCAGGCGCGGGTGGCCCGCTCGAACGACGCCCTCCACACGTCGCTCGGCCTGTCCGCCCTGCGGGTGGTCCCCGGCGCCTCGGCCAACCTGCGGGTCCTGCAGTCCTCGATCGACCTCGCCGCCGTCGTCATCCACGGCGGACGCCGGATCCTCGCCCTGTCCGCCCCCCTCGAGTCCCCGGACGGCACGCTCGAGGTCAGCCTCTCCGCCGGCACCGTCCCCCTCGACGCCATCTCGGCCGCGCAGCAGGAGATCGCCCACCTCCTCGCCCAGCTCACCGAGGTGCGCCGCGAGAAGGGCTCCTGGACGCTGCTGCCGCCGCTGCGGGAGGCGCACGAGGCGGTGCTGGCCGAGGCCGACGAGCGGACCCACCAGCTGCGGGTGCTCCACCGCGGCCTCGGCATCCTCCAGCACCTCGTCGGCGGCGACGGGCCGCGCCGCTACCTGATCGCGGTGGCCAACACGGCGGAGATGCGCGGGTCGGGTGGGATGGTGCTCAGCTACGGGGTGCTCGAGGGGCGCGACGGCACCGTCGACCTCGCCGCGTTCGGCGACATCGACGAGCTCAGCGTGCCCGGCCCGGTCGACGAGGCGCTCGTCCCGTCCGACGTCCGGGACCGCTGGGACGGCTTCGGGATGCTCGGGCGCTTCCGGCAGGCCAACGTGGCCGCCGACTTCACCGTCGTCGCCCCGGTCCTCGAGGAGCTCTACCGGTCGGCCACCCGGCTCCCGGTCGACGGCGTCATCCAGATCGACCCGTCCGGCCTGGCCGCCATCCTCGCCGGGATCGGGCCGGTGGAGGTGCCCGGGCTCGGGGTGGTGGGCGCCGACGACGTCGTGGACCTCACCCTCAACGAGGCCTACGTGCGGTTCCCCGACGTGGAGGAGCGCACCGAGGTGCTCGGCGACGTGGCCGAGGCCGTGTTCCGCCGCCTCGTCGACGGGGACTTCCCGAGCCTGCGCCCGCTGGCCGAGGCGCTCGTGGGGGCCGTCGACGGCCGCCACCTGCTGTTCCACGCCACGTCGCCCACCCTGCAGGCCCACCTGGCCTCCTTCGGCGCCGACGGCGCCCTGCCGGACCTGGACGGCCCCGACGCCGTGGCCCTCACCGCCCAGAACCTGTCCGGCAACAAGCTCGACTACTACCTCGACACCCACCTCGAGCTGGCCGGCGTGCGGCCCGCCGACCGGGTGGGGGAGGTGTCGGCCACGGTGACGCTCGCCAACTCGGCGCCGCCCGGCGTCACGCAGCCCCGCTACATCTTCGGCCCCGGTCCCGGCGCCGACCCGGAGCCGGCCGGCACGCTGCGCAGCCTCGTCACCCTCTACCTGCCGCTCGGGGCCAGCGTGGCCGACGTGGCCGGCGACGCGCTCGTCGAGCCCGTCGCCTCCGGGACCGAGGCCGGGCGGCCCTACGTGACCTTCACCGTCGACGTTCCCGCCGGCGAGGCCCGCACCGTCCACCTCGACCTGCGCCTGGCCCCCCGGCCCAGCGGCCCCTACGAGCTGCTGCTCGTGCCGAGCCCCCGGGTCCGGCCCACCACCGCCCGGGTGGACCTCGACACCGGCGACGGGCGGGTCGCCGGCGAGGTCGTCCTCGACCGGACCTGGCTCGTCGCCGACGGCGCCGGCCCCGAGCCCGTCCTCGCGCCCATCTACCGGACGTCCCACGACCGATAGCGCCCGGAACATCCCATTCGCTACGCTTGTCACCTGATCGATCGGAGCTGGGGATCCTCATGACCACGGCGAGCAGCACGGCCACCACCGTCCGCATCCGCAGGGCCCGTCGCCGCGCGGCCCTCGCCGGCCCGCTCCTCGCCCTCGCCCTGGCGGCGGCGCCCGCCGCGGCCCAGGACCCCGAGGACCCCTACGGCCCCACCAGCACCACGAGCACCACCGAGCCCCCACCCGAGCTCGAGGCCACCTGCTCGGTCGAGCTCGAGGTCGGCGTGCCCGGCACCCAAGGGCTCGTCCGGATCGAGAACGGCCCCGGTGGCATCGAGGTCCGGGTCCTCGTCGGCGGCGCCGAGGCCGGCCGGGGCACCACCCCGGAGGCCCCGCCCGGCGAGCCGGCCCCGCCCGCCACGATCCCCTTCACCGTGCCCGACCTGCCCGACGGGGACTACCCCGTGTCGGTGGTGGGCCTCGACTTCACCCTCGAGTGCGGCGTGGAGGGCCTGGCCGACCAGGACGTGGCCGGCGTGCGGGTCCGCCGCCGCCCGCCGGCCGCCGGCGGCGCCACCGGCAGCGGCGGCACGCTCCGGGTCCCGCTGCCCGGCGTCGGCGCCGTGGAGCTGCCCGCCACCGGCGTGGCCGCCGGTGTGCTCGTCGCCATGGCCGTCGCGCTCGCCGTCGTCGGCCGGAGCCTGATCCAGAGCAGCCGCGCCGTCGGCGCCGCTGCGGCCCGCCGCAACTAGCCGCACGCACCCGCCCGCCTGGCAGACTGGGTCCGTGCCCGCTGGCGAGCCGCTGCTCCCCGCCGCGTCGCTCGACGACGACACCCCCAAGGAGGCCTGCGGGGTCTTCGGCGTGTACGCGCCCGGCCAGCCCGTGGCCCACCTCACCTACCTCGGGCTCTTCGCCCTCCAGCACCGCGGCCAGGAGTCGGCCGGGATGGCGGTGAGCGACGGCACCGCCCTGACGGTGGTGAAGGACCAGGGCCTCGTCACCTCGGTGTTCGACGACCGCAGCCTGGCCGGCCTCCACGGGCACCTGGCCATCGGCCACTGCCGGTACTCCACCACCGGGTCCTCCACCTGGCGCAACGCCCAGCCGGCCTACCGGGCCGTCGGCGAGCGGCACTTCGCCCTCGGCCACAACGGGAACCTCACCAACACCGAGGCCCTCGCCGCCGAGGCCGGGATGCTCCCCGGCACGGTCACGAGCGACACCGACCTCATCGCCGAGCTCCTCGCCGGCGAGCTGGCCCACCTCCCCGAGGCGCACGTGGCCGACGAGGACCTCGAGGCGGCGCTGGCCGCCGTCCTCCCCCGGCTCGAGGGCGCGTTCTCGCTCGTCGTGATGGACGAGCGGCGCATCATCGGCGTGCGGGACCCGAACGGGTTCCGCCCCCTGTGCCTCGGCCGCCTCGACCACGGCTGGGTCCTGGCGTCGGAGAGCCCGGCGCTCGACATCGTCGGCGCCCACTTCGTGCGCGAGCTCGAGCCCGGCGAGATGGTCGTGATCGACGAGCACGGCCCCCGCTCGCACCGGCCGTTCCCGGTGGCGCGCATCGACCCGAAGCTGTGCCTCTTCGAGTTCGTGTACTTCGCTCGGCCCGACTCGCGGCTCTACAGCCAGAGCGTCCACCAGGCCCGGATCCACATGGGCGAGCAGCTGGCCGAGCAGGCCCCGGTCGAGGCCGACATGGTCATGGGGGTCCCCGAGTCCGGGGTGCCCGCCGCCGAGGGCTTCGCCCGGCGCAGCGGCATCCCCTTCGGCCAGGGCCTCGTGAAGAACCGCTACATCGGGCGCAGCTTCATCGCCCCGAGCCAGGAGATGCGGGCGCGGGCCGTGCACATGAAGCTCAACCCGCTGCGCGAGAACCTGGCCGGCAAGCGGGTCGTCGTGGTCGACGACTCGATCGTGCGGGGCACCACGCAGCGCCAGCTCACGAAGATGCTGCGGGCCGCCGGCGCCACCGAGGTCCACCTGCGGATCACCTCCCCGCCGGTGAAGTGGTCCTGCTTCTACGGGATCGACACCGGCGAGCGCAGCGAGCTGCTGGCCGCGTCGCTCACGATCGAGGAGATCCGCCAGTACCTCGACGTCGACACGCTGGCCTACATCCAGCTCGACCGCCTCGTGGCCGCCACCGGCGCCCCCGGCGCCGGGTTCTGCGACGCCTGCTTCACCGGCCAGTACCCGGTCCCGGTGCCGGTCACGCTGCGCAAGCACGTGCTCGAGGAGCCGTCGGCGCCATCCCCCGCCGCGCCGGTCCAGACCGCCATCATCGACTGAGCCGCCGGGACCGAGACCGAGGAGCGATTTGGGCACCAGCTACGAGGACGCCGGAGTCAGCATCGCCGCCGGCGAGGAGGCCGTCGAGCGGATCAAGGAGAAGGTCCGCTCCACGTTCCGGCCCGAGGTGATCGGCGACATCGGCGGCTTCGGCGGGCTCTTCTCCTTCGCTCAGCACCGCTACACGCACCCCGTGCTCGTCTCCTCCACCGACGGGGTCGGCACGAAGGCGCTCGTGGCCCAGGCGGCCGGCCGCTTCGACACGATCGGCGTGGACCTCGTGGCCATGTGCGTCGACGACATCGTCTGCCAGGGCGCCGAGCCGCTGTTCTTCCTCGACTACATCGCCGTCGGCAAGCTCGACCCCGACCACATCGAGCAGCTCGTGGAGGGCGTGGCCCACGGGTGCCGCCAGGCCGGGTGCGCCCTGATCGGCGGCGAGATGGCCGAGCACCCCGGCGCCATGGAGCCCGGCGAGTTCGACCTCGTGGGCTTCGCCGTGGGCGCCGTCGAGCGGGACCGGCTCATCACCGGCGAGCACGTCGCCGCCGGCGACGTGCTGATCGGCCTGCCGTCCCCCGGCCTGCGCTCGAACGGGTACTCCCTGGCCCGCAAGGTGCTGCTCGACGACGCCGGGCTGGCGCTCGACGCACCGGCCTACGAGGGCTCGCCCCACACCCTGGCCGACGAGCTGCTCACCCCGTCGGTGGTCTACGCCCCCGCCATCGCCGCGCTCCTGCGGGTGGTCGACGTCCGCTCGATCGCCCACATCACCGGCGGCGGCCTGCCCGGCAACCTGGTGCGGGTGCTGCCCGAGGGCACCGACGCCGTCGTCGACACCAGCACCTGGGAGCCGCCGCGGATCTTCGGGGAGATCCAGCGCCTCGGGCAGGTCTCCGACGACGAGATGCGGCGGGTGTTCAACCTCGGGATCGGCATGGTGGTGGTGGTCCCGCCCGACGAGGCCCACCGCACGCTCGACGTGCTCCGCACCGAGGGCCACCGGGCCGTGCAGATCGGCGAGATCGCCGCCGGCGACGGGCAGGTGCGCTTCCGGTGAGCACGGTCCTCGTCGTCGACGACGACCCGGACATCCGCCTCCTGTTCGAGGTGGAGCTGTCCTTCACCGACCACGAGGTCCTGCACGCCGGCGACGGGGACGAGGCCCTCGAGCTCATCCGCCAGCGCGACGTCGACCTGATGCTGCTCGACATCATGATGCCGAGGGTGAGCGGCGAGGACGTCCTGCGCCGCCTCGGGCCGGACTTCGAGACCCCCATCGTGGTCATCACCGGCAAGCAGCGGGACTTCCACCTCCGGTACCTCGAGCTCGGCGCCGTCGACGCCATCGGCAAGCCCTTCGAGCTGGGCGGCGTGATCGACCTCGTCGACGCCCTGCTGCGATCCACCCCGGCCGAGCGCCACGAGCGGCGTCTGCGCCGCATCGCCGAGCTCCGAGGGGGCAGCTGATCCGGGGCCGGGCGCTCCTCGCCGGGGCCGTGGTGGTGGCGGCCGTCGCCGCCGTGGCGTGGGCGTGGCTGGCCCCCACCCCCGAGCTCGAGGCCGGCGACGCCGTCGAGGTGGCCACCGCGGCGCTCGACGCCGCCGGGGTGGACGCCCGCGTCGACCCGGATCCGGCCCGGGGCCGCTACACCACCTCCGCCGGCGAGGACGTCGACGTCTGGAAGGTGCTGGCCGAGGTCGACGGCGCCCGGATCTCGCTGTGGGTGGCCGTGGACGATGGGCTGCCCGTGCTCCTCGACGACCGGGCCTCCGGCGGCGACGGCCAGGTGCTGCCCGACGCCGCCGTCCGAGCGATCAGCGAGCACCGCGCCAACCCGGTGCGGGACCGCCGGGTGACCCGCAACCTGCTCGGCACCCTTGCCGCCGTCCTCCTCGTCGTCGTGGCCGTGCAGGCCGCCGCCCGCGCGCCGCGGCGACGTCCCCGACCCACCTGAGCCCCAAGGAGCGCCCCCTGTGTCCGATCCGGTGAAGGCCGCCCTCGTCGAGCACCTCCTCGCCCACGCCGTGAAGCGCGGGGACTTCACGCTGAAGAGCGGCCGTCGCTCCTCCTGGTTCATCGACGCCAAGCAGACGACCTGCCGGCCCGAGGGGATGCTCCTCGTGGCCGACGCCGCCCTCGCGGTGATCCCCGACGACGTCACGGCGCTGGGCGGGCTCACGATGGGCGCCGACGCCATGGCCTTCGGGGTGGCGGCGGTGGCCGCCACCCGAGGGCGGATGCTGCGCAGCTTCAGCGTGCGCAAGGAGGAGAAGGGCCACGGCGCCGGCGGGCGCATCGCCGGGGCCCTCGAGCCCGGCGACCGGGTGGCGATCACCGAGGATGCCGTCACCCGGGGCCTGTCGATGCTGGAGGCGGTCCGCGCCGTGCGCGAGGTCGGCGCCGAGCCGGTCCTGCTCGTGCCGCTCGTGGACCGGGGCGGCACCGTCGTCGAGCTCGTCGCCGCCGAGGGCATCCCCGTGCGTCCCCTCGTCACCGCCCCCGACCTGGGCTTCGACTACGAGGGCTGAGCCGCCGGGTGGCTGTCCGCGGGCCGGCCGTGCTGGACTAGTCACCGAGCATGTCGGAAATGACCCGGTCGGGCCATGGGCGGAAGCCGGCAGGACCCGTACGTTGTGGTCGAAACGGACATGCCACCACGACCGGGCGTGGTCGCCGGAAACGACACCACAAGGAACACCATGGCGCAGCACGACGACATCGACGCACCCGAGGCCCTGCTCACCCCGAGCGAGGTGGCCGCGCTGTTTCGGGTGAACCCCAAGACGGTCACCCGCTGGGCTCGGGCCGGGAAGCTCACGGCGATCCGGACCCTCGGCGGGCACCGTCGGTTCAAGGCGTCCGAGATCCGTCGCTGCCTCGAGGAGATGTCGAACGAGCCCTCCTGAGGCCCCGGGTCACGGGACCGCTGGCGAGGCGTCCGCTCCGGCGGGCGCCTCGTCCCCGTTTTCCGCCCCTTCTCGGCCCAGAGGTACCGTCCAGGGCCCGGACCTGCCGGTCCTCGTCCGAATCCACCAGCGAGAACGGTGCTACCGATGGCCACGCCCACTGCCGCCTACTCGATCCGCCTCCGGGTCCGCCTCGACAACCGTCCCGGCACCCTCGGGCGCCTGGCGACGGCGATCGGCGAGGTAGGCGGCAACATCACGTCGCTGGGCGGCTTCGACGTGCGGGGGGCCCACCTCGACGAGGACGTCGTGGTCAACTGCTCGAGCGAGGAGCACATCGAGCGGGTCACGGCCGCCGTCCACGCGCTCGACGGCGTGGAGGTGATCGAGGTCGCCGACCGCACCTTCGAGATGCACGAGGGCGGCAAGATCGAGGTCCTGTCGCGGATGCCGGTGGCCGACCGCGACGACCTCTCGATGGCCTACACCCCCGGCGTGGCTCGGGTGTGCACGGCGATCGAGAAGCGCCCGGAGCTGGCCCACGAGCTCACGATCAAGAGGAACACGGTGGCCATCGTCACCGACGGCACCGCCGTGCTCGGCCTCGGCGACATCGGCCCGGCGGCCGCGCTGCCGGTCATGGAGGGCAAGGCCCTGCTGTTCAAGGGATTCGCCGGCGTGGACGCCTTCCCGATCTGCCTCGACGTGCGCACCCCCGACGAGATCGTCGAGACGGTGGTGCGCATCGCCCCGGCCTTCGGCGGCATCAATCTCGAGGACATCGCCGCGCCGGGCTGCTTCGAGGTGGAGGACCGCCTGAAGGAGCTCCTCGACATCCCGGTGTTCCACGACGACCAGCACGGCACGGCCGTCGTCACCCTCGCCGCGCTGGAGAACGCGCTGCGGATCGTCGACAAGCCGATGGACTCGCTGCGGGTCGTCGTCGCCGGCGTCGGCGCGGCCGGGGTGGCCTGCAGCAAGATCATGCTCGAGGCGGGCGTGGCCGAGATCATCGGCGTCGACCGCAAGGGCGCCATCTGGGAGGGCCGCGACGACCTCAACACGGCCAAGCAGTGGTTCGCCGAGCACACCAACCCGGAGCGCCGGGAGGGCACGCTCAGCGAGGTGATCGAGGGGGCCGACGTGTTCGTCGGCGTCTCCGGCCCCGGCCTGCTCACCCCGTCGGACCTGCGCCGCATGGCGAAGGACCCGATCGTGTTCGCGATGGCCAACCCGATCCCGGAGATCCTCCCCGAGGAGGCTGACGGCCTGGCCGCCGTCATCGCCACCGGGCGCAGCGACTACCCGAACCAGATCAACAACGTGCTCGCCTTCCCCGGCATCTTCCGGGGGGCGCTCGACGTGGCCGCCACGTCGATCACCGAGGGCATGAAGCTGGCTGCGGCCCGGGCCATCGCCGAGGTGGTGGGCGAGGAGGTGCGGCCCGACTACATCATCCCGTCGGTGTTCGACACCCGGGTGGGCCCGCTCGTGGCCGAGTACGTGGCCGAGGCCGCGGTGGCCGAGGGCGTCGTCCGCACCGCCACCGCCTGAGCGGCGCGGGGCTTGGCCCGCCGTGCAGCAGATGTTAAGGTTGCCTTACTCCCGCCGAGTGCGGACACCCGGAAGCGTCGGGGCGCCGGTGCTGATGTTGGGACAGCACCAGCGCCCCGACCCCGGGCGGTCGCCGGACCGCCCCGACTGGGGCCCGCCGCGGCGGGACCGCTAGCGTCGGGCCCGTGGAGCCCGACCTCGTCGCCGCCCCCGCCGCCCCGCCGGCCGTCGACCCCGCTCGCTGGAGCGCGGCCGACCTGTGCATGCGGCGGGTGCTGGGCCTGCCGGTCGACGCCCCCACCGCGAGCGAGACCTCGGCTCGGAAGCTGGCCGAGACGTCGCTCCTCGTGTCGACGGTGCGGTGCCTGCTCACCTACATCGTGCTGCCGTTCGTGCTGCCGCTCGTCCACGTCGGCATGGGCGTGGCCCCGGTCATCGGGATCGTGCTCGGCAGCGTGGCCATCGTGGCCAACGTGGCCTCGGTCCGCCGCTTCTGGGCCGCCGACCACCGCTACCGCTGGCACTACACCGCCCTCGCCACGGTGATCATCGCCATGCTCAGCTGGCTGATCGTGGCCGACGTGCTCGACCTCCTCAGCTGATCGCCCCGCCGCGGCCGCCCGAGCCCGCTGACGGCTCGGACCGGCCCGACGGCGCCGGCGTCGACGCGTCGCGGGCGGCGTTGGCCGCCTCCAGGCGGTCCAGCACCGCCACCGCGAACACGGCGATCACCACCCCGTAGGCGGCGCCGCCGATGCCGTAGACGGAGTAGCCGAGCAGGGCGACGACCCACGGCACGACGAGCCCCACCTCCACCGACCGCCGGGCGATGTGGGGTCGGACCACGAGCGAGTCGAAGACCTGCACCCCGACGGCGACGGCCAGCAGCACGAGGGCGGCGGTGCCGCTGCGGAAGCCCACGGTGAGCAGGAGCAGCGGGACCGATCCGGCGATCACCCCGACGTGGGGGAGGATGGACGTGACCCCGAGCGCCACCCCGACGGCCGACGGGGCCGGCAGGTCCAGGGCGGCGGCGACGGCCGTGCCGGCGAGGCCGAGGGCCACCGCCGCGGCGGCGGTCTGCACGACGGCCCGCCGGGCCCGGGCCACCGCGGCGCCGACCACGAGCGCGGTGCGGGCCCGCCGCGCCTCGTCGGGGTCCTGGGCCAGCGCGGCGTGGGCGATCTGGGGCCCGTAGGTCATCAGGAAGATCGTGAGGATGGCGCTGACGAAGTACGTGGGGGCGGTGCCCGCCGCGCTGCGCACCACGTCGTCGCTGCCGGTCACCCGCTCCTGCAGCACGGCCACGAAGGAGTCCACCCGCTCGCCGAGGTTGGCGTCGCGGGCGATCTCGCCGAGGCGGTCGTCGCGCTGCTCCACGCTGGCGGCCGCCTCGGGGGCCGCGGTCTCGAGCCGCTCGAGCGCGGCCTGCACCTCGTCGAACACCACGTAGGTGCCGCCGAAGCCGATCGCCCCGATGGCGACGAAGGTGAGCAGCACCGCCGGGACCCGGCGGATGTGGACGGCCAGGCGGTCCACGATCGGGTCGATCAGCACGGCGGCGACCGTGGCCGCCACCGCCCAGCTGAGCGGACGGTGGGCGGCGGTGAAGATCCGCCGGGCCACGATGAGCAGGACGATCGTGCCGACGATCACCCACGCACCGGTCCACGACAGCCGCACCCGACGGTGCGGCAGGGTCCCTCCGTTCGCGGCCACCGGCTCCTACCGTAACGACGGTGACCGATGCGACCGGGGACGGTGGGAGCACCCTCCAGGACCGGCCACCGCCGGTCGTCGTCGACGTGGACCCGTGGTCGGGCGTCGTGTTCGCGGCGGCGGCCATCGTCGCCGCCGCGGCGTGGGCGGTCGTCACGATCGCGCCGGAGCAGGTCACCCGCGTCGCCGTCGGCGTCCTCGTCGGCGTGGCCCTCTCGCCGCTCGTCACCGCCGTGCAGCGCCGGGGCACGTCGCGGGGGCTGGCCGCCACGCTGGTGGCCGGCGGGCTGGCCCTCCTCTTCGGCGCCGTCGTGCTCGTCGTCGGCCCGGCCGCGGTCGAGCAGGCGGGCGAGTTCAGCGCCGAGGTCCCCGAGACGATCGAGGAGCTCTACGGCTGGCCGATCGTCGGTCCGCGGCTCGAGGAGGCCGACGCCGCCGTCGAGGTGCAGCGCTGGATCGACGAGCTGCCGGCCCGCATCGACGACCGGACCCTGGCCGAGCTCGGCGAGCGGCTCCTCGGCGGCGTGCTCTCCACCGTGGTCGTGCTCGTCACCGCCGTGGGCGTGCTCGTCGACGGGGAGCGGATCGTGCGCCGGGTTCGGGCGGTGGTGCCCCCGTCCCGGCAGGCCGCCGTGGACGGGGTGGGGCGGATCGTCTACGAGTCCTTCGGCAGCTACTTCGCCGGGTCGCTCGTCGTGGCCGTGCTCAGCGGCCTCGTGGTCCTGTCGGTCGGCCTCGCCCTCGGCGTGCCCCTCGCCCCGGTGGCCGGCCTGTGGGCCACGCTCACCAACCTCATCCCCCAGATCGGGGGCTTCCTCGGCGGCTCGTTCTTCGTGCTGCTCGCCCTCACCGAGAGCCCCCTCACGGCGGTGATCGCCGGGGCGGTCTTCCTCGCCTACCAGCAGTTCGAGAACAACGTGATCGGCCCGGCCGTGGTGGGCAAGGCGGTGAACCTCACCCCGCCCACGACGATGCTCGCCGCCCTCGTCGGCGGCGCCGCGGCCGGGGTGCCGGGCGCGCTCGTCGCCACCCCGCTGCTCGGGGCGGCGAAGGCGCTCTACCTGGACCGCCAGGGGCGCCTCGACACCACCGACGAGGACGACATGCCGACCACGATCCGGCGCCGCTTCGAGCAGCTCCGGGCCCGGCTCAGCCGCTGGCGCTGACCGCACCGCCCCGGACGACCGGGAGCCGCACCTGCACCGTGGTCCCCGCCCCGGGGGCGCTGCGCAGCGCCACGGAGCCGCCGTGGGCCCGCACCGTGGCCTCCACGATCGACAGGCCCAGGCCGGACCCGCCCTGGTGGCGGCTCCGGGAGGCGTCGGCCCGGTAGAAGCGCTCGAAGGCGCGGGCGGCGTCGGCCTCGCTCATGCCGGGCCCGTCGTCGGTCACCGAGAGCGTCGCCGTCTCGCCGTCGGCCGCCACCCGCACCGAGACCGCCGCGCCGGGCGCGTGCACGAGGGCGTTGGTGACGAGGTTGCCGACCACCTGCCGGAGCCGGTGCTCGTCGCCGACCACCACCGCCGGGGCGGGAGCGTCGAGCACCACCTCGCGGTCGGGGGCGGCCGCCCGGGCGTCGGCCACCGCGTCGGCGGCCAGGGCCGCGAGGTCCACCGGCGCCCGCTCGAGGGGCCGGCCCTGGTCGAGCCGGGCCAGGTGCAGCAGGTCGTCGACGAGCCGGCCCATGCGGACGGCCTCCGCCTCGGTGCGCCGCATCGCCTCGTCGAGCGCCGGTCCCGCCGGCAGCGCACCGTCGCGGTACAGCTCGGCGTAGCCCCGGATCGTGGTGACGGGGGTGCGCAGCTCGTGCGAGGCGTCGGCCACGAAGCGGCGCAGGCGCACGTCGGCCGCGGCCCGCTCCTCGAACGCCGCCTCGATGTGGCCCAGCATCCCGTTGAGGGCGCTGGACAGCTCCCCGGCCTCGGTGCCCGGCTCGGCCGGCGGCACCCGCAGGGACAGGTCGCCCGCCGCGATCGCCGACGCGGTGGCGGTCATCTGGCGCACCGGGCGCACCCCGAGCCGGATCACCCACCACGTGACGAGGGCGAGCACGCCGAGGGCGGAGAGCAGGGCCACCGACTCCACCACCACGAGGCGCCGGAACGCGGCGTCCACGTCGTCGAGGCTGAGGCCGACCACCGCCACCCCGCCGCTCGCCGTGGCCTGCCCGGCCAGGCGGTAGCGGGTGTCGCCGTCGCTCGGCACGGTGATGATGGCGCCGCGGGCGAGGCGGTCGACGTCGCCGGCGTCGATCTGGGGGAGCGGGGCGCCCTCGCCCTCGAGGTCGGGCAGGAGGACGGCGACGTGGCGTCCGTCGGTGGTGACCCGGCCGACGTAGAGCTCACTCAGCCGGGGGGCCAGCGCCTGCCGGGCCGGGTCGTCCCCGACGCGCGGGATGGCCGCCCGGAGCTGGTCGTCGACCTGGCCGAGGAGGTGGTCGCGCGTCGAGCGGGTGATGGCCAGGGCCGACACGACGAGCACGGCGGCCACCACCGCCATGCCCAGGAGGAGCCGGGCTCGCAGCGACACCTCAGGTCGGCTCCCGCAGCGTGTACCCCACCCCGCGCAGCGTGTGGATGAGGCGGGGCCCGGCCGCCTCGAGCTTGCGGCGCAGGTACCCGATGTAGGTCTCCACGACGCCGCCGTCGCCGCCGAAGTCGTAGTTCCACACGTGGTCGAGGATCTGGGCCTTCGACACGACCCGACCCTTGTTCTGCAGCAGGAAGCGCAGCAGGTTGTACTCGGTGGGGGACAGGGCGATGTCCTCGCCGCCCCGGGTGACGCGGTGGGCGTCGTCGTCCATCTCGAGGTCGGCGCAGGTCAGCCGGCTGCCTCGGGTGTCGACCCCCGCCCGGCGCAGCACCGCGGTGATCCGCGCCACCAGCTCTTCGAGGCTGAACGGCTTGACGAGGTAGTCGTCGCCGCCCAGCGTGAGGCCCCGCACCCGGTCCTCGGTGGCGTCCCGGGCCGTCAGGAACAGCACCGGGGTGCGGTCTCCGCCGGAGCGGAGCCGCTTGACCACGTCGAAGCCGTCGAGGTCGGGGAGCATCACGTCGAGGACGACGAGGTCGGGTCGCACCTGGCGGACCGCCTCGAGGGCCTCGCGGCCGCTGGCCGCCGGGTGCACGTCGAAGCCCGAGTGCGCCAGCGCGGCCTCGAGCATCGAGCGCAGGTTCTCCTCGTCGTCGACGAGCAGCAGGCGGGGCGCGTGCACGTCGCCCAGTGTGCCGCCCGAACCTGAGAGCCGGCTGAGAGCCCGCGGCGCGGCTCGGCCCGGGCCGGGACCCGGTCAGGCGCCCGCGCCCCGGGGCGCGAACGCCACCGGCAGCGTCGCCGGGCCGACGAACGACGACCGGGAGGCCCGCCACGTGGGCTCGCCGTCGGCGCGCAGGTCGGGGAAGGCGCGCACCAGCTCGCGCAGCGCCTCCTCGAGCTCGGCGCGGGCCAGCCAGGCGCCGAGGCAGTGGTGGATGCCCACCCCGAAGGACACGTGCGGTGCCGGCTGCGCCTCGAGCGCGTAGGCGGCGCCGCGGGGGAAGGCTCGCCGGTCGAGGTTGGCGGCGGCCAGGACGAACACCACGACGGTCCCCTGCGGGAACCGCACCCCGCGGTGCTCCACGTCCTCCATCGCCACCCGCGCCGTCTGGCGGACCGTGCCGAGGAGCCGCAGCGACTCCTCCACCGCCGCCGGGACGAGCGACGGGTCGTCGGCCACCTCCGACCACCGGTCGTGGCGCAGCAGCAGGTGGACGCACGCCGCCAGCTGGTTGCGGGTGGTGTCCGAACCGCCGGTCAGGATCGCCTCGGCCAGGGTCACGAGCTCCTCGGTGGTGAGGCGATCGCCGGCCTCCTCGGCCTCGATCAGCTTCGTGAGCAGGTCGTCGGCCGGGTCGCGCCGCCGCCGGGCCACGAGCTCCTCCACGTACGCCGTCATCTCGGCCTGGCTGGCCTTCAGCGCCGGCAGCACGTCGTCGAGGTCGGGGGCGAAGATGGCCAGCAGGTCCGTGGCCCACCGGGCGAAGCGCGGCCAGTCGCGCTCGGGCGCGCCGAGGATGCGGGCGATCGTCTGCACGGGGAACGGCTCGCACAGGTCGGCCACGAGCTCGGCTCGCCCGGTGGGGGCCACCCGGGCGAGGTGCTCGCGGACCGTGGCCGCCATCCACGGGCGCAGCGCCTCCACCGTCGACTGCTTGAACGCGGGGAGGCACAGCCGTCGCAGCCGCTGGTGCTCCTCGCCCTCCGCGGACAGCAGCGAGCCGGGCCGGCGCTTGAGGGCCGGGTCCTCCGAGGCCCGCACCTCGTCGAGGTGGCGGAGGAGGTGGTGGAACCGGCGGTCCCGCAGCAGCTCCCGGGCCTCCTCGTGGCCGCAGACCACCGGCGACCGGCCGGCACGGGCCAGCCACGCTCCGCCGCTCGCCGCCACGATCTCCTCGGCCGGCGCGTAGAGGTCGATCTCGGGGAGGTCGAGCTCGGTGAACGGGGTGGCCACGATCCGATCAGGCACCGGGGCGGGCTACCGCCAGAGGTAGTCCGCCGGGTCCACCGTGCGGGTCTCGTGCCAGTACTCGAGCAGGCTGAACGGCCAGTTCTGGGCCACCCGCCCCTTCTCGTTGCGGTACCAGCTGTTCACCTCGGCCGCGCCCCACACCATCTGGCGGTTGGCGGCATCGATGCGCTCGTTGTACGCCTCGTGGACCTTGGCCTTGCAGTCCATCGACCGGTGCCCGGTCTCGAGCAGCACCCGCACCGCCTCGGTGACGTAGTGCACCTCGCACTCGGTGAAGTAGATGATGCTGCCGTTGATGACGATGTTCGTGTTCGGCCCGTAGAGCAGGAACAGGTTCGGGAAGTCCGGGATCGTGAGCCCGAGGTAGGCGCGGGCGTCGCCGTCCCAGCGCTCGTGGAGGTCCACGCCGCCCCGCCCGATCACCCGCATCGGGGTCAGGAACTCCGAGGCCGTGAAGCCGGTGCCGTAGATGATCACGTCGAGCTCGTGCTCGGTGCCGTCCACCGTGCGGATCCCCCGAGGGGTGATCTCCTGGATCCCGGTGGTGTCGACGGTGACGTTGTCGCGCATGAGCGCCCGGGCCCACGAGCCGTTGTCGCGCACGACCCGCTTGGCCAGCGGCGGGTACGGCGGGGTCATCTTCTTCGCCAGCTCGGGGTCGTCGGCGAAGTCGGCCTCGATGTGGGCGGTGAGCATCTGGCGGACGAACTCGTTGAGCATGCTCATCGAGCGCTCCTGGTCGGGCCACTCGGGGTCCACCACGGCGGCGGGCAGGAGCCCCTCGTGCATGCGCCAGAACTGCCAGAGCCGGTCCCAGCGCCGGTAGTCCGGGATCTGGCGCATCAGCCAGCGCAGGGCTTCGGGCAGGTCGTCGTGGTAGTTCTCGGTGGGGGCCAGCCACGGTGGCGTCCGCTGGAACACCCGCAGCTCGCCGACGACCGGGGCGATCTCCGGGATGAACTGGGCGGCGCTGGCGCCGGTGCCGATCACCCCGACCCGCTTGCCGGCCAGGTCGACCGAGTGGTCCCAGCGGGCCGAGTGGAAGGCCGGGCCCTCGAAGGTGCCCACGCCGGGCACGTCGGGGTACTTCGGGCGGTTCAGCTGCCCGACGGCGGACACCACGAGGTCGAACCGCTCCGGCGGCTGCTCCTCGTCGTCCCGGCGGGTGGCCACCTCCCACTGCTGGGCGTCGTCGTCCCAGCGGACCTCGGTGACCTCGGTGCGGAAGCGGATCCGCTCCCGCAGGCCGGCGTGGTCGGCGAAGGACTGGAAGTACCGCAGCAGCTCGGGCTGGGTGGAGAAGTACTGCGGCCAGTCGTGGTCCTGGTAGCAGGCGTAGCTGTAGAAGTGGTTCGGCACGTCGACCCGACAGCCCGGGTACGTGTTCTCGTACCAGGTGCCGCCGAGGTCGTCGTCCTTCTCGAGGATCGTCACCTCGCAGCCCACCTGGCCGAGGCGGTGGGCGGCGAGCAGGCCGGACATGCCGGCGCCGACGATCGCCACCCGCAGCTGCCGGTCCGGCGCCACCTCCTCGCGGCGCCAGCGCGGTGCCCGGAGGTCCTCGCCGCCGAGGGCCAGCTCCTCGCGCAGCACCGGGTACCACTCGTCGATCGGCTCGCCGACGATGTACTCGATCATCGCCCGGAGCGCCTCGGGCGACGGCGTCGGCGCCGGGGGCGCACCGGCGTCGCGGTGGCGGCGCAGCGCGTCGAGCGCGGCGCGTCGGCCGACCTCCATCTGCTCCTCCGTGAGGCCCAGGTCGGGCTGGATGAGCATCGCCGGGTCCACCCGGCACTCGGGCACGAGCACGCTGAGGTCGCCGGTCAGGTGGGCCACCGCCGGCAGCAGCGAGAACAGGTCGGCTGCCTCGACCGCCGCCCGGAGCTCGTCGTCGGTCGCGTGTGCCAGGTCCCCCTCGAACATGGCGCCCAGTAGAGCACAGAACTTGACCGAGTGGTCAAGGGACCTTGGTCCCTACCGGTCGGCGTCGCGGGGGCGGCTCGCGGGGGGCTCCTCGAGCAGCGCGTGGAGGCTCTCGGCCTCTTCGGCCCGCTCGTCGAGCCAGGCCGAGAAGCGGGACGCGGTCATCGGCCGGCCCAGGAAGTACCCCTGGGCCCGGTCGCACCCGAGCGAGCGCAGCAGCCGCCAGGTCTGCTCGTCCTCCACGCCCTCGGCCACCACGGCCAGCCCCAGGCTCCGGGCCAGGTCGATCGTGCTGCGCACGATCGCCTCGTCGCTCTCGTCGCGGGTCATCGACCGGACGAACGAGCGGTCGATCTTCAGCTCGTCGACGGGCAGGCGCTTCAGGTAGGCGAGCGACGAGTAGCCGGTGCCGAAGTCGTCGACCGACAGGCTCACGCCCATGCTGGCCAGCCGGTTGAGGATGCCGACGGTGCGGGCGGTGTCGGCCATGATCGTGCCCTCGGTGAGCTCGAGCGTGAGCGCCGACGCGGGGAGGTGGTGGCGGCGCAGGAGCTCGGCCACGATCTCGGGGAGCTGGTCGTCGAGCAGGTTGCGGGTGGAGAGGTTCACCGCCACCCGGAGGTGGCCGTGACCCTGGTCGTGCCACGCCCGGCACTGGGCGATGGCGACGTCGAGGACGTGCTCGGTCAGCGCCCGGATGAGCCCGGTGTGCTCCGCCACGGCCACGAACACGTCGGGGCTCACGAACCCGTCCCGCGGGTGGTGCCAGCGAGCCAGCGCCTCGGCACCGACGATCGCCCCGGTGGCCAGGTCGGCCTTGGGCTGGTACTCCACGAGCAGCTCGCGCCGCTCGACGGTGCGGCGCAGCTCGGAGGCCAGCGCGAGCCGGTAGGGGCTGTGGTGGTCGACGGAGGGGTCGTACACCTCGACGGAGGTCGACCGGTCCTTGGCCGCGTACATCGCCACGTCGGCCC
>DATGRC010000145.1:0-33073 GCA_035303865.1 Acidimicrobiales bacterium | reverse complement strand
CCGTCGAGCAGCGGTGCGCCCTCGCCGGCCAGCTGCAGGCCCTCGATCCGCAGCACCTCGCGGTCGGTGACGGTGGACTCGCGCGTCTGCGGGCTCGGCAGCTCGCTGCCGACCATCATCTCGGCGAGCTTGCGCGTGGTGACCTCGCGCGGATCGGCGGTGCCGACGTAGGTGCCGCGGCGGATCACGGTGATCGAGTCGGCGATCGCGCGGACCTCGTCCAACTTGTGCGAGATGAACAGGAACGTGTAGCCCTCCGCCTTCATCCCGCGGATCGTCTCGAAGAGGTCCTCCACCTCCTGCGGCACGAGCACGGCCGTCGGCTCGTCGAGGATCACGATCCGGGCGCCGCGGTAGAGCACCTTGATGATCTCCACGCGCTGGCGCTCGCCCACGCCGAGCTCCTCCACGAGCTGGTCGGGGTCGACCTCCAGGCCGTACTCCTCGCCCAGCGCCCGGATGCGCTGACGGGCGGCCGCGGTGTCGAGGCGGAGCCCCTTGCGGGGCTCCGCGCCGAGGACGACGTTCTCGAGGACGGTGAGGTTGTCGGCCAGCATGAAGTGCTGATGCACCATGCCGATGCCGACGTCGATGGCGTCGGTGGGGGTCTTGAAGTCCCGCTCGGTGCCGTCGACCGAGATCGTGCCCTCGTCGGGACGCAGCATCCCGTAGAGGATCTTCATGAGGGTCGACTTGCCGGCGCCGTTCTCGCCCACGATTGCGTGGATCTCGCCCCGGCGGACCGAGAGGTTCACGTCCCGGTTGGCGATCACACCGGGGAACCGCTTGGTGATCCCCCTCAGCTCGACTGCGACTTCGCTCAGCGGTCTCCTCCGCTCGCTCGTGGAACCGGCGTGGGCCCGGGGCGCACCCCGGGCCCACGGCCGACTCGCGTCTCAGCTGGTGACGCCGATCAGGGCGCCGACGGCACCTCGATCTCGCCGTCGATGATGCGCTGCTTCAGCTCCTCGAGCTGGTCGATGATCTCCTGGGTCAGGAAGCCGCCGGTGGTGGAGAACCCGACGCCGTCGTTGGTCAGGTCGAACTCCTGGACGCCGGCCTCCAGCGTGCCGTTGACGAACGCCTCGATGGCGCCGAAGACGGCCACGTCGACCTTCTTCAGCATCGAGGTGAGGATCACGTCGCGGACGCTCGGGTCGGCGGTGTTGTACTGGTCGGAGTCGACGCCGATGGCCCACACGTCACCGGTCTCGGCCGCCGCCTCGAAGAGGCCGCCACCGGAGCCGCCGGCCGCGTGGTAGATGACGTCAGCACCGGCACCGAACTGGCCGAGCGCGATCTCCTTGGCCGTGCCCGGGTCGTTGAAGCCCGAGAAGTCCGGCGGCTGGGTGATGTACTTCACGTCGACCTCGACGTCGGGGTTGACCTCCTTGGCCCCAGCCACGAAGCCGGCCTCGAACTTGCGGATGAGGTCGGTCTCGACGCCACCGATGTAGCCGAGCTTGCCCGTCTGCGAGGTCAGGGCAGCGGCGGCGCCCACGAGGAACGAGCCCTCGTGCTCGGCGAACACCAGCGAGGTCAGGTTGTCGGCCTCGACGGAACTGTCGTCGACGATCGCGAAGTGGACGTCCGGGAAGTCCGCCGTGACGGCCGCCATCGAGTCGGCGAAGGCGAAGCCGACGCCGATGATCATGTCGTAGCCGTCCTCGGCGAGGGTGCGGAGCAGCTCCTCGCGGTCCTCGCCGCCACCGCTGGGCTCGAGGTCCTGGATCTGGACGCCGAGCTCGTCCTGGGCCTGGGTCAGGCCCGCGTAGGCGGCGTCGTTGAAGCTCTGGTCGCCCCGGCCGCCCACGTCGTAGACGAGGCCGACCCGGATGCCCTCACCGGGGAGGTCGCCGCCATCCCCGCCGTCGTCCGAGGCGGCGGTGGTGTCAGAGCCGCCGTCCCCGCTGCCGGTGTCGGTGTCGTCGTCGTCACCGCAGGCTGCCGCGAAGAGCGCCAGACCCATCAGCACGGCGAAGAGCCGCAGCCAACGTCGATTCATGTGTTCGTTTCCTCCTCATGGGGCTGCCCGACTCGGGCGGCCAGCGCCCGCACGCTACCCGGTAGCGTGCCGCTCTGTGAGAACGCGTGGACCCGGATCCGCTGGCGAAGGTCCCGACTGGGACGCCCTGCGCGAAGCCGCGCGAAGCGTCGCCAAGCGGGCGTACGTGCCCTACTCGCGCTTCCCGGTGGGCGCCGCCGGCCTCGTCGACGACGGCCGGATCCTCGCGGCCTGCAACGTCGAGAACGCGTCGTACGGCCTGGCGCTGTGCGCCGAGTGCGGGCTCGTGTCGGCCCTGCACGCCACCGGCGGCGGGCGGCTCGTGGCCGTGATGTGCGTGGACGGCGACGGCGAGCCGCTCGTGCCGTGCGGCCGGTGCCGCCAGCTGCTCCACGAGCACGGCGGTCCCGAGCTGCTCGTCAACGGGCGGCCGCTGGACGAGCTGCTGCCCGACGCGTTCGGACCCGACCACCTGGAGGGGAAGCGACCGTGAACGCCGTGGAGCTGATCATCGCCAAGCGCGACGGCGGTCGCCTGACCGACGAGCAGATCGACTGGTTCATCCGCGCCTACACGGACGGGGAGATCCCCGACGAGCAGGCCGCCGCCCTGCTCATGGCCATCCTGTTCCGGGGGATGGCGCCCGACGAGCTGGCCCGCTGGACGGCGGCGATGATCGCCACCGGCACCCGGGCCGACCTGTCCTCGCTCCCCCGCCCCACGGTCGACAAGCACTCGACCGGCGGGGTGGGCGACAAGATCTCGCTCGTGCTCTGCCCGCTCGTCGCCGCCTGCGGGGCGGCGGTCCCCCAGGCCGGGGGCCGGGGGCTCGGCCACACCGGCGGCACCCTCGACAAGATGGAGGTCATCCCGGGCTGGCGCTCCACGCTCTCCACCGAGGAGGTGCGCCGGATCCTCGCCGAGGTGGGCGCGGTGATCAACGCCGCCGGCCCGGACCTCGCCCCGGCCGATCGCAAGCTCTACGCGCTGCGGGACGTCACCGGCACCGTCGAGTCGATCCCGCTGATCGCCAGCTCGATCATGTCGAAGAAGATCGCCGAGGGGACCGACGCGCTCGTGCTCGACGTGAAGGTGGGCAGCGGCGCGTTCATGAAGGACCTCGACCAGGCCCGGGAGCTGGCCGAGACGATGGTGGCCCTGGGCGAGGCCCACGACGTGCGCACCCGGGCGCTGCTCACCCAGATGGGCGTCCCCCTCGGGCGTACGGCCGGCAACGCCCTCGAGGTCCGCGAGGCGGTGGAGGTGCTCGCCGGCGGCGGTCCCTCCGACGTGGTGGAGCTCACCGTCGCCCTGGCCCGGGAGATGCTCGACCTGGCCGGGCTCGACGCCGACCCGGCGGACGCGCTGCGCGACGGGCGGGCGATGGACTCGTGGCGGGCGATGGTGCGGGCCCAGGGCGGGGACCCCGACGCGCCGCTCCCGGTCGCCCAGGAGGTGGAGGTGGTGCGGGCCCCGGCCACCGGCACGCTGGCCCGCCTCGACGCCCTGGCCGTGGGCGTGGCCGCGTGGCGCCTCGGGGCCGGCCGGACCCGCAAGGAGGACGACGTGTCCCCGGTGGCCGGCGTGGTGTGGCACGCCACCGTCGGCGACGAGGTCACCGAGGGCGAGCCGCTGCTCGAGCTGCACCTCGACGACCCGTCGAGGCTGCCCGCCGCCCTCGAGGCCCTCGACAGCGCCATCGAGGTCTCCCCCACCCCGGTCCCCACCCCCGACCTCGTCCTCGACCGGGTGGACTAGATCTGTGCGGGTTTCCGTGCCCCATCCGCACGCAGGCCCGCACAGATCTCGTGTCGGTCAGAGGTTCTCGACGGGGACGGGGGTGATGCCCTCGTCGGCGGGGAGGGCGAAGCCGAGGACCTGGGCGTAGAAGCTGAGCTCGCCGTCGAGCGCGGCGCGGATGTTCTCGGCCTTGCGGAACCCGTGCTGCTCGCCCTCGAAGGGGACGTAGGCCACGGGCACGCCCTTGGCCCGGACCGCCTCGACGATCATCTCGGCCTGGTTCGGGGGGACGATCTCGTCCTCGAGGCCCTGGAACACGATGAGCGGCCGGTCGAGCCGGTCGGTGTGGTTGATCGGCGAGCGCTCCTCGTAGGTGGCCCGGGCCTCGGGCCAGGGGCCGACGAGGCCATCCAGATAGCGGCTCTCGAACTTGTGGGTGTCGGCGGCGAGGGCGGCGAGGTCGGCCACCCCGTAGTGGCTGGCGCCCGCCGCGAACGTGTCGTCCCGGGCCAGGGCGGCGAGCGTCGTGAACCCGCCAGCCGAGCCGCCTCGGATGCACAGCCGGTCGGGGTCGACGTCGCCCCGCTCCACGAGGAAGCGGGCCGCGGCGGCGCAGTCCTCGACGTCGGCGATCCCCCACTGGCCCTGCAGCAGGTCCCGGTAGGCCCGGCCGTAGCCGGACGAGCCCCGGTAGTTGACGTCGACGACGGCGAAGCCCCGGCTCGTCCAGTACTGCTTGGCCAGCGCGAGGAGCGGCCGGGCGGCGGAGGTGGGGCCGCCGTGGATCATCACGAGCAGCGGCGGTCGCTCGCCCTCGGGCCCCTCGCAGGTGGGGTTGGTGGGCGGGTAGTAGAGCGCGTGGGCGGTCTGCCCGCCGGCGGTGGGGAACTCGATCGGCTCGG
The DNA here is from genome assembly GCA_035303865.1 of Acidimicrobiales bacterium. Classification (GTDB taxonomy): domain Bacteria; phylum Actinomycetota; class Acidimicrobiia; order Acidimicrobiales; family VFJN01; genus VFJN01. The sequence continues at coordinate 28,426 of DATGRC010000145.1, read as the reverse complement.
GCACCGAGAACCAGGACGGGTCGAGGCCGAGGTCCCGGGGCGGGACGACGACCTCCGGGTCGCCGGCGGCCAGCCCCGGGTCGGCGCCGCCGGTGGTCTCGGGGTGGGGCGCCGGCACCGGGAGGCGCACGACGTGAGGCTCGGCGGTGGGCGACGCGCCGATGAAGGCGCAGCCGGTGGCGTCGGCCCGGATGGCGTCGAAGGACGTGTAGGGCAGGTGGTCGAGGGGGACGGCCACCGGGTCGCCGTCGCCGAGGCGCCACAGCGTGAGGTGCTGGGTGCCGCCCTCGTGGTGCACGGTCACGAGGCGCTGGTGGTCGAGGAAGGCGAAGGATCGCTGGCCGAAGACCCACTGCGGGTCGCCGATGTCGCGGCCGATGTCGACGACGAGCTGCCGGCCGGTCTCGGGGGTCCAGCGGTAGAGGCTCCAGAACCCGCTGCGGTCGCCGCTGAACCAGAGGCTCCCGTCGGGCGCCCACGTGGGCTGCACGATCGACTCCCGCTCGTCGCCGCCGGCCACGACGGTGCGGGTGCCGCCCTCGTCGACCACGAGGCGGGTGGCGTCCCAGGGCATGTCGGGGTGGTCCCACTCGAGCCAGCAGAAGGCACCGCCGTCGGGCCGCCAGCGCGGGTCGGCCACGAAGTCGGGGCCCTCGACCACCACCTCCGGGGTGGCGGGCTCGTGGGCGGCGAGCCGCACGACCACGTTGGTGGCCTCGGACCCGTCGGCGGGGTGCTCCTCGAGCACGCAGAGGATCGTGGACCCGTCGGGGCTGACGTCGCCGTCGGCGTAGCGGAGGCCCCGGGGCACGGCGGGCTCGGGGGTGAGGGCGACGGGCTCGCCGCCGGGCTCGAGCCGGTGGAGGCGCTGGGTGGCCCAGTCGACGAACCAGAGCACCCCGTCGCGCACCCACCAGGCGCCGCCGCCGTACTCGTGCACGCCGCTGCGGGCGTTGCCGGGGGCGGGGAGCACCTCCTCGACGGTGCCGTCGGCCCGTCGGCGCAGCACGGCGGTGCGGCCGCCCTCCTCGGGGCGGCTCTCCGACCACCACAGGTCCTCGCCGTCGAGGGCCAGCCCGCTGGGCAGGCGGGCCGCCCGCACGACGAGCTCCGAGGTGATCGGCGTGGGCCAGGACCCGTAGGGCAGCACGCGCGGCGACATGCCCCCACGATGGCACGCCTCGCCAGGACGGCCACCGCGCGATCCGCTCGGACCCCCGCCGCGGGGTCGGCCCCGCGGGAGGGGCCGGACCCCTACTCGGCGAGCAGGTCGGCGATGCGCTGGACGCCCTCGGCGAGGTCGTCGTCGCCCAGGGCGAAGCTCATGCGGGCGTAGCCGGGGGCGTCGAAGGCCTCGCCCGGCACGATCGCCACCTTCGCCTCCTCGAGGAGGATCGTGCACAGCTCCACCGTGGTCGACGCCGTGCGGCCCCGGATCGGCCGGTTCAGGTGGGCCGACAGGTTCGGGAAGGCGTAGAAGGCGCCCTGCGGCTCGAGGACGGTGACGCCGTCGATGGCGCTCAGCATCCGGTGCATCGTCTCGCCCCGGCGGGCGAAGGCGGTGCGCATCTCGGCCACGGCGTCGAGCGGGCCGCTCACGGCGGCGAGGGCGGCGCGCTGGCTCACGTTGGCCACGTTGGAGGTGGCGTGGCTCTGGAGGTTGGCGGCCGCCTTGATGACGTCGGCCGGGCCGATCATCCAGCCCACCCGCCACCCGGTCATGGCGTAGGTCTTGGCCACGCCGTTGAGCACGACGCAGCGGTCGGCCAGCTCGGGGACGAGCACCGGCATCGAGCTGAAGGCGTGGTCGCCGTAGGTGAGGTGCTCGTAGATCTCGTCGGTGACGACCCAGATCCCCCGCTCGGCGGCCCAGCGGCCGATGGCCTCGACCTCCTCGCGGGGGTAGACGGCGCCGGTGGGGTTCGACGGCGACACGAACACGAGGGCCTTCGTGCGCTCGGTGACCGCGGCCTCGAGCTGGTCGACGGTGACCCGGAAGCCGTTGGACTCGTCAGTGCGCAGCACGACGGGCACGCCGCCGGCCAGGGCGATCGGCTCCGGGTAGGTGGTCCAGTACGGCGCCGGGAGGAGCACCTCGTCGCCCGGGTCGAGGAGCGTGGCGAAGGTGTTGTACACGGCGTGCTTGCCGCCGTTGGTGACGAGGACCTGCGAGGCCCCCACCTCGAGGCCCGAGTCCCGCTCGGTCTTGGCGGCGATCGCCTCCCGCAGCTCGGGCAGGCCGGCCGCGGGCGTGTACTTGTGCATCTTCGGGTCGCGGCAGGCCTCCACCGCGGCGTCGACGATGTGGGCGGGCGTGGGGAAGTCGGGCTCGCCGGCGCCGAAGCCGATGACCGGCTCGCCCGCGGCCTTGAGCGCCTTCGCCTTGGCGTCGACGGCGAGGGTGGCCGACTCGGCGATGGCGGCGATGCGCGCCGACACACGGCGCTCGGTGCGGGGGGTGGCCAACGGGGTGCTCTCCTGCGGTTCGGTTCGGGCGTCCGCCATGGTGTCACGCTGCGGTCCCTGATCCCCAAGGGCTTCTGCGGGCCGACCGGCGCCCTGCGGTGACCTCGGTCTCAGGCGCCTGATCGAGGTCGCTCGCCGACGACCCGGTCCGCGAACATGGCCGGGTGAGCAGCATCCCCGACATCTCGATCCCCGCCGACCTCCTCCCCGCCGACGGGCGCTTCGGGAGCGGGCCCTCCAAGGTCCGCCCCGAGGCCGTCGAGGCGCTGCTGCGCTCGTCCGACCCGGCCCACGGCGGCCCGTACCTCGGCACCTCGCACCGCCAGCCGCGGGTGCAGTTCGAGGTCGGCGCCCTGCGCAACGGGATCGCCGAGCTGCTCGTGCTGCCGGACGGCTACGAGGTGATCCTCGGCAACGGCGGCACCACCGCGTTCTGGGACGCCGCCACGTTCGGGCTCATCGAGGCTCGGAGCCAGCACCTCAGCTTCGGCGAGTTCTCGTCGAAGTTCGCGGCCGCCGCGACGGCGGCGCCCCACCTCGGCGAGCCGTCGATCATCACCGCCGAGCCCGGCACCCACCCGCTCCCGGTGGCCGAGGACGGCATCGACGCCTACTGCCTCACCCACAACGAGACCTCCACCGGCGTGGCCATGCCGCTGCAGCGGCCCGAGGGGGCGGACGGGCTCGTGCTCGTGGACGCCACCTCGGCGGCCGGCGGCGTGCGCTTCGACCCGACCCAGGTCGACGTCTACTACTTCGCGCCGCAGAAGTGCCTGGCCAGCGACGGTGGGCTGTGGATCGCCGCCGTCTCCCCCGCCGCCGTGGAGCGCATCGAGCGGATCGCGGCGTCGGACCGCTGGGTGCCGGCCTTCCTCGACCTGAAGATCGCGCTCGACAACAGCCGCAAGGACCAGACCTACAACACGCCGGCGCTGGCCACGATCCTGCTCACCGTCCAGCAGGTGGAGTGGATCAACCAGAACGGCGGGCTCGAGTTCGCCGCCTCCCGCAGCGACCGCTCGGCCGAGATCGTCTACGGCTGGGCGGAGGCGTCGGGCTACGCCACGCCGTTCGTGAAGGACCCGGCGATGCGCAGCCCGGTGGTGGCCACGATCGACCTCGACGAGCGCATCGACGCCACCGTGGTCTCGAAGGTCCTGCGGGCCAACGGCATCCTCGACACGGAGAGCTACCGCAAACTGGGCCGCAACCAGCTGCGGATCGCGCTGTTCCCCGCGATCGACCCCGAGGACGTGGCCCAGCTCACCCGCTGCATCGACCACGTCGTCGAGCGCCTCTCGGCCTGACCCGCCCGCCGCGTAGGGTCGGCGCATGCGGTTCTCGATCTGGCCCTCGCTGCAGCAGCCCTGGTCCGACGTCCTGGAGGTGGCCCGCCACGCGGAGGCCACCGGCTGGGACGGGGTCTACGTGGCCGACCACTTCATGGGCTCGGGCGGCGAGTTCGGGCCGGACACCACCCCCACCCACGAGGCCACCGCATCGCTCGCCGCGCTGGCCGCCGCCACCGATCGGCTCCGGCTGGGCACCCTCGTGCTCGGCAACACCTACCGACACCCGGCGGTGGTGGCGAGCTGGGCGACCACGGTGGACCACGTGAGCGGCGGCCGGCTCCTCCTCGGCATCGGGGCCGGGTGGCAGGAGAACGAGCACGAGCAGTACGGGATCGAGCTGCCGCCGCCCCGGGAGCGCCTCGACCGCTTCGCCGAGGCCTGCCAGGTGCTCCGGGGCCTCCTGCGCGAGGAGCGCACCACCCTCGACGGCGAGCACTACCAGCTGCGCGACGCGGTCTCCGAGCCGAAGCCCGTCCAGGATCCGCTGCCGATCCTGATCGGCGGCAAGGGCGACCGGATGATGGGGATCGTGGCCCGCTACGCGGACGTCTGGAACATGTGGGGCCTGCCGGAGGTGATCGCCGAGCGCTCGGCGGTGCTCGACCGGCGCTGCGAGGCGATCGGACGGGACCCGGCCGAGGTCCAGCGCTCCGCCCAGGCCCTCGTGATGCTCACCGACGACCGGGGGCGGGCCGAGGCGTTCCTGGCCGGCACCGGGGGGCGGGCCGCGGTGGCCGGCACCACCGACGACCTGGCCGAGGCCTGCCGGGGCTGGCAGGAGGTGGGCCTCGACGAGCTCATCGTCCCCGACTTCGCGCTCGGTCGGGGCCCGGCCCGGCTCGACCGGATGGACGCGATCATCGAGCAGGTGGCGCCCGCCTTCCGCTGAGCCGCCGCGGCGCTCGGCGCGGTCACACCTGACCGGGCGGTCAAGTAGGTTCGGGGGCTCCGCCACGCGACCACAGGGGGAAGCGAATGCCAACGATGGCCGAGGTCCGCGCCCAGCTCACCGGGCCGGGAGGCATGTTCGAGATCACCACCGACACGGTGCTCGGCCGGGAGATGGAGGTCTACAAGGACCGCATGCCCTCACTGCGGTCGATCTTGGAGGTCGCCCTCCTGCGAGGCGACGAGCAGGACTTCATCGTGTACGGCGACCGCACCTACGGCTTCGCCACGTTCGTGCGCACCGCCAACGGCGTGGCCCACGCGCTGCGCCGTTTCGGCATCCAGAAGGGCGACCGGGTGGCGGTCCTGTCCCAGAACAACCCCGAGTGGTGCCTCACCTTCTGGGCCACGGTCCAGCAGGGCGCCATCCTCGTCGGCCTCAACGGGTGGTGGACCACCGACGAGATCGAGTACGGCCTGCAGGACTCCGGCTCGAAGGTGCTCGTGGCGGACCGCAAGCGCTTCGAGCGCATCGCCGGCTCCCTGGACCAGGCCCCCGACCTCGAGCACGTCTTCCTCATCGACTGCACGCCGGCCGACGTGGGGATGGCCGACGATCCCCGGGTCCACCCGTTCTCGGAGCTCACCGCCGAGCCCACCGACGAGCTCATGGCCGACGAGATCGCCGAGGACGACTACGCGGTGATCTTCTACACGTCGGGCACCACGGGCCGGCCCAAGGGCGCCATCTCCACCCACCGCAGCATGATCGCCAACCTCCAGAACACGCTCTACAACGGCGTGGCCGGCTCCATGCTCGGCGGCGGCGCGATCCCCGACTCGGGGGGCGGCCAGAACGTCAGCCTCTTCACGGCGCCGCTGTTCCACGTGACGGGCTGCCACTCGAACCTGGTGGTGGGCCTCCTGGCCGGCGTGAAGCTGGTGATGCTCGACGGGCGCTTCGACCCGGAGCGGGCGCTCCAGCTGATCCAGGACCACGGCGTCACGATGTGGGCGGCGGTGCCCACGATGGTGTGGCGGGTCTGCGAGTTCCCGGGCCGCCACGACTACGACACGTCCACGGTCCGCAGCGTGGCCTTCGGCGGCTCGCCGTCGGCCGACGAGCTGCAGCGCAAGATCCGCGACACGTTCCCGAACGTGACGAGCACCTCGAACGCCTACGGCCTCACCGAGACCTCGTCGGTGGCCACGGTGATCTCCGGGCCGGACGCGCTGCGCAAGCCCACCTCGGTGGGCCCGCCCGTGCCCACGGTGAAGGTGAAGATCGTCGACGCCGCCGGCAACGAGGTGCCCACCGGCGAGACCGGCGAGGTGTGCATCACCGGACCGATCCTGATGGCCGGGTACTGGAACAAGCCGGAGGCCACGGCCGAGGCGATCGACGAGGACGGCTGGCTCCACACCGGCGACATCGGCCACCTCGATGACGAGGGGTTCCTCTACATCACCGACCGCAAGAAGGACATGATCATCCGCGGCGGCGAGAACGTGTACTGCGTGGAGATCGAGGAGCGGCTCGTCGCCCACCCGAAGATCGCCGACGCGGCGGTGATCGGCGTGCCCCACGCCGAGCTGGGCGAGGAGGTCAAGGCCGTCGTCCAGGTGGAGGCCGGCGAGACCCTCACCGCCCAGGAGGTCCAGGAGTGGGTCCGGGAGGCCCTCGCCGCCTTCAAGGTGCCCGCCTACGTGGACATCCAGGAGGAGAAGCTGCCCCGCAACGCGAGCGGCAAGCTGCTCAAGAACGTGCTGCGGGGCGAGGGCGAGGTCAGCTTCGCGGAGACCCTGTAGCGGTCTCGGCCGGGGCGGGCCAGGACCGCCCCGGCGCCCACACGTCGGGGGTCAGGATCGGCTCCAGGTAGGGGCGCTCGCGCGCCGGCGCCGACGGCGGTGCCGGGGCGACGGGCTCGGCCGCCTCGGGGGCGTCGTCCGACCCGGGCCCGCCGCCGAGGGTAAGGACGTCACGGGCCGCGGCCACGACCGGGGTCAGCGTCTGCTCGAGGCCCGGCACGTCGCCCGGGAGGACCTCCACCCCGCTCGTGGGGATCGCGCCGGCTCGGCCGAGCACGGCTGCCGCCGGCGGGGCGAGCAGCGCCACCGCGGCGGCCACCGCGGCGAGGGCGCCGACCTGCCCGGCGAGCCGCCGCCCGCGCCGGCGGGCGCGGCTCGCCGGTTGACCGGGGTCGACGACGCCGATCGGCTCGAGGGGCTGGGCGTCGTCGAAGCGGATCACGGGGCGATCGCCGGTCGTTGCGCTCGAGATGCGCACCGTGGCCGGGGCGGCGCCCTCCGTCCCCTCGGCGGGCTCGCCGCCGCGACCGGCGACGGCGCAGCCGCCGGCCGGCGCCGCCGGCGCGGGGAGGCGCACCGGACGGGTCGCCTGGCGGGGTCCGCCCGGGCCGGGGCGGGTGGGCCGCCGGCGGGGACGCCCGCGTCGAGCGGGCGCCCGAGACGCGAGCACCACCGGCGCTCGGTCTCCCTCCACGATCCGCACGTGCGCCTCGGGGGCTGCGGCGGCGAGGGCGGGAGCGTCGGGGCACGCTCGCACGGTGACCGCTGACAGCACCGAGCGGCTCGCCTGGTAGCGGTCCACGCTCCGGCACTCGCGGATCTCGGCGATGCGCCACACCAACCAGAGTGCGCCGACGGCAGCCCAACCGACGGCGAGCACGACGAGCGTCGCCACGATCGACCTCCTTTCGTACGCCCAGATCGACCCCGTCGCCGGGGGATCCTCCCGCGCTGCGAGCGCCAGCGTGCGACGCACAGGTTAGCACTCTCGATGTGAGAGTGCTAAGCGGTCTCCGGGTCATCCGGAGCGCCCCCGGGCCGGCGCTGCGACGAGGCCGGGCGGCGGGCGGCGACGACGTCGATGCCGGCGGTCTCGGGCAGGCGCCGCATGGCGGCCAGCCCGGCGACCATCACCGCGGCGATCCCGTAGAGCGCGGTCGGCGTGCTCACCACGCCGTCGAGCAGCCCGACCACCACCAGGCCGAGGGAGCCGGCCGCCACGATCACCGCGAACACGAAGGCGAGGAGCGTGGCCCGCACCTCGGTGGGGAACAGCTCGGAGAGGTAGGCGGGGCGCACGGCGATGAGCGCGGCGTCCGACGCGGTCATCACGAAGAAGCCGGGGGCGAACAGCCAGCGCAGCTCGCTGAAGACGAGCACCACCCCGAGGACCACGACGAGCGTGCTGCCGATCACGATCGGTCGGCGCCCCACCCGATCGCTGAGGCGCCCGCCGGCGACGTAGCCGAGGAGGGTGGCCGGACCGGCCGCGATGACGATGACCGTGAACAGCCCCTCCCAGCCGTAGCCGTCCTGCGCCAGCTCGGCGGCGTAGAAGAACATCGGCGTGCTGATCACCCCGTGGGTGCCGAGCACGACGGTGATCCGCCACAGCAGCGGTCGGTGGGCCCGGTCGACGTGAGGCCAGAACGAGGTCTGCACCCGGGCCTCGTCCTGCGCCACGGTGAAGGCCGCCGTCTCCCGCAGGCTCCGCCGCAGCCAGGCCACCGCGGCGAGCGGGGGGAGGGCGGCCACGTAGAGGATGCGCCACCCGAGCGTGGTGTGCGGGACGACGAGCAGCATGACCGCGACGAGCCCGAAGCCGGTCATGGCGATCACGCCGAGGAGGGTGAGGCCGCTCCCCCGCCGGTCAGGGCGGACCTCCTCGCTGATCACGATCCCGGCCAGCGACTCCTCGGTGGCCAGGAACAGCCGGGCCACCATCTGGAACACGACGAACGAGACGAGCCCCCAGGCCAGCGAGGTGGCGGCGGTGGCCACGGTGAAGGCCAGGACCGACAGGAGCAGCATCTGCCGGCGGCCGACCCGGTCGGCCAGGCGCAGCACGGGCATCGAGCCGAGCGCGGCCACCCGGATCACGGCGACCCCGATGCCGAAGCTGGCCACCGACACCCCGAGGCCCTCGGCGATGGCGGGGGCGGCGAGGCTGAGCAGCCCGGTGTCGTAGTTCAGGAAGAAGCCCACGGCGGCGAGCGGGATGAGCACGCCCCACTCGTGGGCGTTGAAGCCGAACCGCAGGTCGGGCCCCTGGGGCCCCGCCTCGACGGTCACCGGGAGCGGGCCAGGCGCTCGTAGTCGGCGGCCACCGGGCGGGGGCGGCGCTCGGCGTCGAAGAGCCCGACCGTGGTGACCCGCCCCACCGGCTCGACGAGCGCGGTGTCCCAGTCGCGCTGGTCGCCGCGGCTGTACCAGCAGATGCCGCGCACCGGGAGGCCCTCGTGCGCCATGGCGTCGAGCTCGTCGACGAGGCGGCCCAGCCAGGCGGGCCCGTCCTCCACCGGGAGGCTGAGGTTCGAGGTCTCGGCCACCCAGAACGGGAGCTGGTAGCGGTCGTGCCACGCTCGGGCGGTGGCCCCGTAGGCGGCGATGCGGTCGTCGATCGTGAGCGGGCGCTCGGCCCGGGTGCCGTGGGGCGTGACGCTGACCGGGTAGACGTCGTGGCCGGCCACCACGCGGTCGCGTCGCAGGTGGGCGGCGAGCTGCGCGAGGCGCGCCCGCACCGGGTCGGGGACGTGGGCCACGAGCTCGGCGCCGGCGCCCACCGGCTCGAGCCCGAGGTGGAGGTCCCACACCGCCCACTCGAGCTCCTGGGCCCGCCGGGCGGCGACCACCCCCGCCTCGTCGTCGGGGTCGGCCAGCTGGCAGCCGAAGCCCTCCGCGCCAATCCACCAGGCGTCGCGGTCCGCCCAGATCCGCGACAGCGCCTCGAGCCCGGCCAGGGTGACGTGGGCCAGCGCGGCGGCGTGGGAGGCGGCGTCGGTGCGACGGTCGTTCCAGATGCCCCAGCGGGCGGAGAAGGTGGCGGTGATCCCGGGCTCGTTCACCGGCGTGAACCAGACCGGATCCGGGTAGCGGGCGAGGAACGCCTCGACGTAGCGGGCGAAGCCCTCCACCCACGCTGGGTCGCAGAACCCCGGGTAGTGGTCGGGCAGGCCGAAGTGGCAGAGGTCCACCACCGGCTGGAGCCCGTGGCGCTCGCAGGCGGCCAGCGCCCGGTCCCACAGCGTCCAGTCGTAGGCGCCCGGGGCCACCTCGGTGAGGCGCCACGGCATCCCGTAGCGCCACACCCGCACGCCGAGGCCGGCGACCGCGGCGAGGTCGTCGTCCTGGTGCTCGAGGTGGCGGCTGGCCGCCAGCTGGTCGACGCGCACGAGCGCGCCGTCGTGGAGGACCCACGGGTCGGAGGCCTCCTCCCCGCAGGCCACGGCGAAGCGGGGGAAGGCGGGCGCCGTCACCGCGTCCGCGCTCCCACCCGCCCGTTCGGTCCCGTCTCCCCCGGCGTCAGCCGCCGGAGACGTCCTGGATGCGCTCCTTGCCCGCGGAGATCCAGGGCATCATCGCCCGCAGCTCTGCACCGACCTTCTCGATCTGGTGCTCGGCGCCCTTGGCCTTGAGCTCGTTGTAGCGAGCCCGGCCGCTCTCGGACTCCTTGACCCACTCCTCGGCGAAGCGGCCGTCCTGGATCTCGTCGAGGACCTTGCGCATCTCGGCCTTGACGGCGTCGTTGATGATGCGCGGGCCGCGGGTGAGGTCGCCGTACTCGGCCGTGTCGGAGATCGAGAAGCGCATGCCGGCGATGCCCTGCTCGTACATGAGGTCCACGATCAGCTTCAGCTCGTGGAGGCACTCGAAGTAGGCGGACTCGGGCTGGTACCCGGCCTCCACGAGGGTCTCGAACCCGGCCTGCACGAGCGCGGTGAGCCCGCCGCAGAGCACGACCTGCTCGCCGAAGAGGTCGGTCTCGGTCTCCTCGGCGAAGGTGGTCTCGAGCACGCCGGAGCGGGTGCCGCCGATGGCGTCGGCGTAGGACATGGCGAGGTCGCGGGCCTTGCCGCTGGCGTCCTGGTGGACGGCGATGAGGCACGGCACGCCGCCGCCCTCGGTGTAGGTGCGGCGCACGAGGTGGCCGGGGCCCTTGGGGGCGACGAGCGCGACGTCGATGTCGGCCGGCGGCACGACCTGGTTGAACCGCACGCTGAAGCCGTGGGCGACGAAGAGGGCGTCGCCGGGGTTCAGGTTCGGAGCGATGTGCTCGTTGAAGATCGCCTTGTGCTCGGTGTCGGGGCCGAGGAGCATCACGAGGTCGGCCTCGGCGGAGGCCTCGGCGATCGACAGCACCCGCAGCCCGGCGGCCTCGGCCTTGGCCTTCGACGACGAGCCCTCCCGCAGGCCGATGCGGACGTCGACGCCGGAGTCCTTGAGGTTCAGGGCGTGGGCGTGCCCCTGGGAGCCGTAGCCGATGACGGCGACCTTGCGACCGGCGATGATCGAGCGGTCGGCGTCCTTCTCGTAGTACACGTTGGCCATCGGTTCCGTCCTAGGAGGCTCGCGCCGGCCGGAGCCGGCTGGTGGAGTGGTCGATCTTCGGGAGGGCGACGCGCCCGCTGCGCTGCAGCTCGACGATGCCGTAGGGCCGCAGCAGCTCCTCGAAGTCGTCGAGTTTGTCGGGGTGCCCCTCGAGGCTCAAAGTCAGCCGGTCGTGGCCGACGTTCAGGATGCGGCCCTCGAACACGTCGACCAGCTCGATCACCTGGCTGCGGGCCTCGGGCGGCGCGGACACGGTCACGAGGAGCAGCTCGCGCTCCACCGCCTGGCGGGGATCGAGCTCGGTGATCTTCACGACGTTGATCAGCTTGAACAGCTGCTTGACGATCTGCTCGAGCGGCGCCGACGCGGCGTCGACGGCGATCGTGATGCGGCTGAACGCCTCGTCCTCCGTGGGGGCCACGGCGAGCGAGATGATGTTGAAGCCCCGCCGGGCGAACAGCCCGGCCACCCGGGCGAGCACGCCGGCCTTGTTCTCGACGAGGACCGACAGCAGGTGGTGGTTGGCCTCGGGCTGGTTCACTGCACGTAGTCCTCTCCGAGGGCGGGGTCGGTGATGATGTCGTCGTTGGTCTTGCCGGCCGGGACCATCGGGAACACCTTCTCCTGCGAGTCGGTGCGGAACTCGATGACCACGGGCCGGTCGTCGATCTCGTTGGCCTTCTGGATGGCCGAGGCCACCTCCTCGGGGGCCTCGACCCGCATGCCGACGCAGCCCATGGCCTCGGCCCAGAGCTTGTAGTCCGGCAGGTCGGGCGACAGGTACACCTCGGAGTAGCGCTCCTCGTAGAACATCTCCTGCCACTGGCGGACCATGCCGAGGTAGGCGTTGTTGAGGATCGCGATCTTCACCGGGATGCGCTCCGCCGCCGCGGTGACCAGCTCCTGCGCGGTCATCTGGAAGCAGCCGTCGCCGTCGACCGCCCAGACCATCTTGTCGGGCCGGCCGACCTTGGCGCCGATGGCGGCGGGCACCGCGTAGCCCATCGTGCCGAGGGCGCCGGAGTTCACCCAGGTGTAGGGCTCGTTGAAGCGCCAGTACTGGGAGGTCCACATCTGGTGCTGGCCCACCCCGGAGGCGACGATCGTGCCGTCGGGGGTGTTGTCCCGCAGCTGCTCGAGCACGAACTGGGGCTTGAGCGCCTCGCCCGGCTCGGACGGCTTGTAGGACAGCGGGTACTTCTCCTGCCAGCCGGAGATCGTCTGCTTCCAGGCGCTGCGGTCCGGCGGGGTCTGGCCCTCGGCCATCTTGCGGCGCAGGACGGCGACGAGCTCCTCGATGACGAGGCGGCAGTCCCCCACGATCGGCACGTCGGGGCGGCGGACCTTGCCCAGCTCGGCAGGGTCGATGTCGACGTGGATGATCTTGGCGTCGGGGGCGAAGCCGTCGAGCTTGCCGGTGACGCGGTCGTCGAAGCGGCTGCCGAGGGCGACGAGCAGGTCGGCCTTCTGCATCGAGGTGACCGCCGTGTAGTTGCCGTGCATGCCGGGCATGCCGAGGCACAGCGGGTGGTCGTCGGGGAAGGCGCCGCGGGCCATGAGCGTGGTGACGACGTGGATGTCGGTGAGCTCGGCCAGCTCCCGCAGCGCCTCCGCGGCCCGGGCCTTCAGGATCCCGCCGCCGACGTAGAGGATCGGCCGCTCGGCCCGCAGGATCAGCTCGGCCGCGTCACGGATCTTCCGGGGGTGGCCCTTCGTGGTGGGCCGGTAGCCGGGGAGCCCGTCGCGGACCTCCTCGTCGGTGGGCCAGTACCACTCCATCTGAGACGCCGGGTTCTGGGCGTCGACGATGTCCTTCGGAATGTCCAGCAGCACCGGGCCGGGCCGGCCGGTGGTGGCGATGTGGAACGCCTCCCGCACGGCTCGGGGGATGTCCTGGGCCGAGGTGACGAGCTCGTTGTGCTTGGTGACCGACCGGGTGATGCCGATCGTGTCGCACTCCTGGAAGGCGTCGGTGCCGAGCGCGGCCCGCGCCACCTGGCCGGTGATGACGACCATCGGAACCGAGTCCATGTACGCGTCGCACAGCGGCGTGACGATGTTCGTGGCCGCCGGGCCCGAGGTCACCATCGCCACCCCGGGACGGCCGGTGACGTGGGCGTAGCCCTCGGCCATGTGGCCCGCCCCCTGCTCGTGGCGCACGAGGATGTGCCGGATGGGGCTGTCGAGCAGCGGGTCGTACACCGGCAGGATGGCCCCGCCGGGCAGGCCGAAGATGGTGTCGACGCCCTCCATCTCGAGGGCCTTGATCAGAGCCTGTGATCCGTTGAGCTGCATTGCTGCGGGGTTCCTTCCCTGGAAAACGACGACGACCTCCCGGTGGGGAGGCCGTGGGAGCGCACGCGCGACGAGATCGCGGGTGCGCTAGATGAGTACCAGGATCGACGGGCGAGCCACGGGCGAGAGTGTCCCACGCCGCCGCCGAAGCGGGCAAGACGACTTCCCGGGCCCGGGGCGGCCCGGCCCGGTCGGCGCCCGCCGAGCGCGACATTTGCCCGGAACCGGCAGGAACCGCACCACCCTCCGGCGAACGCGAACGCCGACAGCGGCTTCATCACTGGGGAGAGCGCCGTGAGCAGCAACGATCGTCTGAAGCGGTTCCTGCGGGCTGCGGCCGTGGCCGGCCTGGTCGGCGCCACGAGCCTCACCGCCGTCGTCGGGCCCGTGCACGCGCAGGACCCGAGCGACCCCAGCGACCCGAGCGATCCCACCGCCCCGTCCGACCCGAGCGACCCGGCCGCGCCGAGCGACCCGAGCGATCCCAGCGATCCGAGCGACCCGGGTGGCGGCGGGGGCACGGGCGGCACCGACGGCGGGGTCGGCGGCACCGACGGCGGGACCGACGGCAGCGTCGACGACCTCGACGTGGCGCCGATCTCGTCGGGCGCCGGCGGGGGGATGCTGCCGGCCACGGGTGCGGACGCCACCCTCCTCCTGGTCGCCGGTACGGGCGCCGGCGTGGCCGCCTTCGGCGTCCGGCGCATCGCCCGCCGGGGCTGAGCACCGCCCCGGACCACCCGGACCTCCGAGCGCGCCCGGCCCGCCTCGCGGCGGCGGGGGCCGTCGCGCTCGGGCTCGGGTTCGTGCTGCTCCTCGCCTGGGACGTGCTGTCGATCAAGCGCGACCTCGAGGCGGGCCGAGCCGCGCTCGACGACCTCACGCTCGAGGCGGCCGCCACCAAGGGCCTGACCGGGCTGGCCGACGAGGCCGCCGGCCACCTCCAGCGGGCCGCCGACCGGGCCCACGCGAGCCTGCCCCTGCGGGCCCTCAGCCTGCTCCCGGGCGTGGACGCCCAGGTCCGAGGCGTGCGACGGATGGCCGACGCCACCGCGTCGCTCGGCCGGGCCGGCGCGGCGGCCGCCACCCGGCTCGACGCCCAGCTGGCCGAGGCCGGGTCCGGTCCGGGGCGGGTGGCCCTCGTCGACGCGGCGCTGGAGGAGCTCGACCGGCTCGAGGCCACGCTGGCCGGCATCGACCTCGGTCACCCGAGGGGGCTCCTGCCCCCGCTGCGCGACGCCCACGAGGAGCTGGTGGCGTCCATCCGCGACGCGCAGGACAAGCTCGATGACGGGCGCGCCCTCATCGAGCCGGTCCGCGAGGTGCTCGTCGGGCCCACCACGTTCCTGCTGCTGGCGGCCAACAACGCGGAGATGGCCGGCGGCGGCGGGCTGGCGCTGAGCGCGGGCGGGCTCGTCCTGCGCGACGGCGAGATCGACCTGGGCGACGTGGCCCGAGCCGGCGACCTGCGCCTCGAGCGCTCCGTCGACGTGCCCGCCGAGCTGCGGGCGATCTACCGGCCCACCGGCGTGGGCATCGACATGCGCTCCACCACCCGCTCGCCGGACCTCACCGCGACGGGCCCGATCGCTCGAGACATCATGGCCGTGCACGGCATCTCGATCGACGGGGTGATCGTCGTCGACGCGGTGGCGCTGCGGGAGCTGATGGCGGTCACCGGCCCCGTGGAGGTGGACGGCACCGAGATCACCGTCGACAACGTGCTGGCCGAGGTCCTGCACGAGAACTACAAGGAGTTTGAGGGGCAGAACCGCTACGAGCGGGTGGCCTACCAGGGCGACATCGCCAAGGCGGTGTTCGACGCCGTGACCACCCGCGAGGTGTCGGCGATGGACCTCGCGTCGGCGCTGCTCGAGTCGAGCAAGGGCCGGCACCTCGTGATTTGGAGCGACGACGAGGCGCAGCAGGCCGTGTGGGAGGAGCTGGGGGTGGCCGGCTCGCTCCACCCGCAGGGGCTCATGGTGTCGTTCCAGAACTACGGGGCCGACAAGATGGACTGGTACCTGCGCCCCGAGGCCGAGCTCGACGTCGGGCTGCTGCCCTCCGGCGACTACCGGGCCGAGCTCAGGATGCGGGTCGAGGTCCCACCGCTCGAGGAGCTCGAGGGCGCCTCGCCGTACATCCTCGGGCCCACCCCGGAGGCCCACGGCATCTTCCTCACCGTCCACCTCCCCGAGGCGGCCACCCGGATCACCACCCCCGACCCGGGCGGCTTCCGCACGCAGGGGGTGGAGGGACCGATGCAGGTGCGGACCTTCCTCGCCGACGTGCCCCTCGGCACCACCTTCGAGCGGACCGTGCGCTTCACGCTCCCGCGCTCGGTCACCGGGATGGTCCTGCTCCCCTCGGCCCGGCTCGAGCCGATGCCCCTGACCGTCGACGGCGCCATCACCGTGGACGACGACGTCCCGCAGGTCATCAGCTGGCTGGCCGTGCCCCCGACGGAGGCGGACGGCACCGGCGCGTCGGGCTGGGTCCGGGTGCCGGTCGTGGTCGGCACGGCGGCCACGCTCGTGGCGTCGGCGGCGATGGCCTCCGCGGTGGCGCTGGCTCGATGGCGCCGGACGGCGCCGAGGGTGCCGGCCCTGGCGTCGTGGTCGGCCGTGGTGGCCCTGGGCTGCTTCGCCCTGGCCGCGGCGCTGGCGATCGTGATCGTGTCGACCGGCCCCCGGGTGTGACCCCCGGGCCGGTCCCGGCTCAGGCCTCGGTGATGGCGCCGCGCTCCGCGCCCGAGGCGAGGCGCGCGTACTTGGCCAGCACGCCGCTCGTGTAGCGGGGCTCGGGGAGCTTCCAGCGGGCCCGTCGCTCGGCGAGGGTGGCCTCGTCGACGAGCAGGTCGATCGTGTGCTCGACCACGTCGATGCGGATCCGATCGCCCTCCTCCACGAAGGCGATCGGGCCGCCGTCGACGGCCTCCGGGGCGACGTGGCCGATGCAGAACCCGTGGGTGCCGCCGGAGAAGCGGCCATCGGTGATGAGCGCGGCGTCGCTGCCCCGCCCGACGCCCTTCATGGCGCCGGTGATGGCGAGCATCTCCCGCATCCCGGGGCCGCCCTTGGGGCCCTCGTAGCGGATGACGACGATGTCGCCGGCCTCGATCCGGCCGCCGAGCACGGCCTCCATGGCGGCGTCTTCGCCGTCGAAGACCCGGGCCCGGCCCTCGAACTGGAGGTGGTCGATGCCGGCCACCTTCACGACGGCGCCGTTCGGGGCCAGCGAGCCCCGCAGCACGGCGATGCCGCCGATCTCGTGGATCGGGTCGTCGAGGGTGCGCACCACCTCGCCGTCGGGGCGGGGCGGGTCGAGCTCGGCCAGGTTCTCGGCCACCGTCTTGCCGGTGACGGTGAGGCAGTCGCCGTGGAGGAGGCCCTCGTCGAGGAGGTACTTCATCACCATCGGGATGCCGCCGACCCGGTCGATGTCGACCATGTGGTACCTGCCGTGGGGCTTGGTGTCGGCGATGTGCGGCACCCGGGCGGCGACCTTGTTGAAGTCCTCGAGGGCCAGCTCGACGCGCGCCTCGGCGGCGATGGCCAGGAGGTGGAGGACGGCGTTGGTGGAGCCGCCGAGGGCCATGACCACGGCGATGGCGTTCTCGAAGGCCTCCTTGGTCATGATCTGGCGGGGGCGGATGCCCAGCTCGAGCATCCGGACGACGGCCTGGCCGGAGGCGTAGGCGTAGTCGTCGCGACGGCGGTCCGGAGCGGGCGGGGAGGCGGAGCCGGGCAGCGACATGCCGAGGGCCTCAGCCACCGACGCCATCGTGTTGGCGGTGAACATGCCGGCGCAGGCGCCCTCGGTGGGGCAGGCGTTGCGCTCGATGGCCTGCAGGCCGGCGTCGTCGAGGGTGCCGGCTGCGTGGGCCCCCACGGCCTCGAACACCGACACGATGTCGAGGGCCTGGTCCTTGTGGCGGCCGGGCAGGATCGACCCGGCGTACACGAACGCCGACGGCAGGTTGAGGCGAGCGGCCGCCATGAGCATCCCGGGGAGGCTCTTGTCGCAGCCGGCGAAGGTGACGATGCCGTCCATGCGCTCGGCGTGCATCACGGTCTCGACGGAGTCGGCGATCACCTCGCGGGACACGAGCGAGGCCCGCATCCCCTCGTGGCCCATCGAGATGCCGTCGGACACGGCGATCGTGGTGAACTCGATCGGGAAGCCGCCGGCGGCGCGCACGCCGTCCTTGGCCCGCTTGGCCAGCCGGTCGAGCGGCAGGTTGCAGGGCGTCACCTCGTTCCACGAGGAGGCCACCGCCACCTGGGGCTTGTCCCAGTCGTCGTCGGTCATGCCGATCGCTCGCAGCATCGCCCGGGCCGGGGCCCGGTTCGGTCCGTCGGTGACGTCCCGGCTGCGCGGCTTGATGTCGACCGGCGTCTCGCCCTGCTCGCTGCTCATGGCCGAAGGCTACCGGGGCCCCTCGGGGCGACCCCAAGCGCGATCAGCGGGCGGCGGCGAGGAGGGGGCCGATGAGGCGGCGGATCGCCGCCCGGAGGCGCTCGGGGTCGTCGACGGGCACGACCGACGAGCGGGTGAGCACGAACGACAGGCCGAGTCGAGCGAGCGCCTCGGCCAGCAGCTCCGCCTGGGCGTGGTCCCGGGCGATCCCGGCTGCCACCAGCTGCGGGGCCAGCCCCGCCCGGGCGAGGTCGAGGAGCGGGCCGGCCTCGGTGGTGAGCAGGGGCAGGACGGCGGCCGGGTCGTGGCGCACGAGGTGGTCGACCACCGAGCCGTCGAGGGCGGCGAGGCAGACGAGGGTGGCCTCCACCGCCCGGTCCTCGAAGCTGGCCGCCCCGGCCGTGGCGCGGGCGACGGCCTCGAGGGTCTGGCGCAGCTCGCGGGCCAGCACGGCGTGGACGAGGTCGTCCCGGGAGCCGAACCAGCGGTAGACGGTGGTGCGCCCCACCCCGGCGGCGTCGGCCACGTCGTCGACGCTCCAGCGCCGCAGCCCGAAGCGGCGGAGGTGCTCGGCCGCCGCGTCGAGCACCCAGGCGGCGGCGTCCTCCCCGTCGCCGGGCGGGTCGACGGCTGCGGCGGCGACGATCGACCCGAGGGCGAGGGCCGGCCGGCGCCGCCTCACGCGGCCGCTCCCCCGTCGTCGGCTCGCACCCGGCGCCATGCCTCGAGGGCCCGGGGCTGCCAGCGGACCGTCTCGGGCACGAAGCGCCACAGCTTGCGCACGGCCAGCTCGAGGGCGTCGAGCTGCAGCTGGTCGGCCCGGCTCCAGGGGATGCCGAGCCGCTCCCGGACCACCGGGGGCAGCCCGCCGATGGCGCTGATCCGGGCGGGGACGCTGAGCGCGTGGCCGACCGGGGTGCGCCGCACGAGCGGCGTGAGGCGGTCGAGCGGCGGGCGCAGCTCGAGGCGGATCGGCTTGCGCAGCATCCGCAGCACGAACTCGACGGCCTCGTTCATCTCGAGGACCTCGGCGCAGATGTGGTCCCACTTCTCCTGGAACGCGGCTCGGGTGGGTGGCACCGGCCGCTCGCTCACCCCGTAGGCCCGGTACCAGGTGATGCCCTCCCGGTAGAGCTGCTCGCGCTCCTCCGGGGTGAGGCGGTGGTCGTCGTAGCGGTCGGCCACCTGCTCGGCCATGTACTGGAAGGTGGCGTGGGCCCACCAGTAGGTCTCCGGGTCGAGCGCGTGGTAGCGGCGGCCCTGGTCGTCGGTGCCGGTGATCGCCTTGTGCTGGTCCCGCACCCAGCGGCCGGTGTCGGCGGCCGCGGGCCCGTCGTAGACCGCGCCGAGGATGGCCGGCAGCGAGCGGAGCACCCGGTCGTAGGGGTCGTCGAAGAAGTCCGAGTGCTGGATGACCCCCGCCCCCACCGCCGGGTGCATGAGCTGCAGCAGCCCGATCGTGGCCCCCATGAACGCGATGCGGGTGTCGCCCGCGTACCGCCACAGCAGCGAGTCCGGCCCGAGGCGCTCGGGGATCCGCGGGTCGTCGATTCGGTATGCCATGACGAACGTTGTACCACCGTCCCGAACCGGGCACACCACGCCGGGGACCATCCGCTCGCCTCAGTGGGCTGGGGTGGGTCGGGCCGGCGGCGCCCGGCCCTCAGTCGGTGGCGGTGGCGGGGTCGGCGGCGACGACCACGTGGGGCTCGGGGGTGTCGTCGAGGGAGCCGCGGATCAGGGCCACGATGAGCAGCGAGCCGACCATGGCGGCGCCCATCGTGGCGGCCATGGCGAGGTCGTCGTTGCCGAGCACGCTGACGAGCGGCGCGGCGGCGGCCCCCAGGCCGAAGCGGACGGCGCCGAGGAGGGCGGCCGCCGCGCCGGCGGCCTCGCCGTGGCGGCTGAGGGCCAGCGCCGTGGGCAGCGGGTTGGTCACGCCGACGAGGCCCAGGACCGTCCAGGTGGGCACGAGCAGGACCGGGAGCGCCCCGCCGGCGGTGGCCACGGCCACCACGCCGACCACCGCCACCGCCGTGCCGAGGCCGAGCGTGGTCCACAGCAGCCGGGCCGGCGGGCGGGTCCGCACGAGGCGGGCGCTCAGCTGGGTGCCGGCGATCAGCAGCACCGCCCCCACGCTGAAGACCACGCCGAAGGCCTGCTCGCTGAGCCCGTGCAGGTCCTGGAGCACGAACGACGCCCCCGACACGTACGAGAACGTGGCCGCGGTGAGCAGCGACGCGCAGAGCACGAGCGCGGTGTACGTGCGGTCCCGCAGCAGCGTGCGGTAGCCGTCGGCCACGAGGCGCAGCGACGCACCCCGCCGTCGCTCGGGCGGGAGCGTCTCGGGCACCACGAACAGCCCGAGCGCGGTGAGGGCGAGGCCAGCGGCGCCGAGGACCACGAAGATGCCCCGCCAGGAGGTGACGGCCAGGATGGCCCCGCCGAGCGAGGGGGCGAGGATCGGGGCCGCCCCGAGCACGAGCATGAGGCGCGACAGCAGCACGGCGGCGTCCGCGCCCACGTGCAGGTCGCGCACGATCGCCATCGCCACCACCGCGCTGGCCGCGGCGCCGAGCCCCTGCAGGAGCCGCAGGGCGCCGAGCACCTCGATCGTGGGCGCCACCGCGCACAGGGCGGAGGCGGCGACGTGCACGAGCGTGCCGACGACCACGGGGCGGCGGCGCCCGAAGCGGTCCGACAGCGGACCGACGACGAGCTGGCCCAGCCCGAGGCCGAGCAGCGTGCCGGTGAGGGTGAGCTGCACCGCGCTCGCCGTGGTGTCGAGCTCGCGCTCGATCGTCGGCAGCGCCGGCAGGTACAGGTCGATCGTCAGCGGCCCCAGGGCCACCATCGAGCCCAGGACCAGGATCAGCCGGAGGCGGCTGAGCGGGGCCCCCGGCCGGTTCAGAGCCCGGCCTTGGACCGCAGGAGGGCGGTGGCCGTCTTGCCGTCGGCCTGGCCCTTCGACGCCTTCATGATCTGGCCCATGAAGAAGCCGGTGAGCTTCCCGCGGGCCTTGTCGTCGCCGGTGCGGAAGGTCTCCCACTCGTCGGGGTTGGCGGCGATGACCTCGTCGACGATCGCCTCGAGCGCGCCGGTATCGAGCGCCTCGAAGCCCTTGGCCTTGGCGATCGAGGCCGGGTCGTCCCCGGTGGCCACCATCTCGGCCAGCACGGCCTTGGCCTGGGTGGCGGTGAGCTCGCCGCCGACCTCCATCTTCACGAGGGCGGCCAGGTGCTCGGGCGACAGCGACTCGGCGCCCTCCACGGCGAGGTTGTGCTCCACGTGGGTGAGGACCCGAGCCGGGTCGCCGCCCGCCGCGATCGCGGCGAGCGCCAGCCCGTCGAGGTCGCGCTGCACGGCGATCACGACGCCGCCGTCGGTGGGCTCGACCCCCGCCGCCGCGGCCAGCTCGGCCCGGCGGTCCGCCGGCAGCTTCGGCAGCGCGGCGTCGATCCGAGCGATGTCCTCAGCGGTGGGCTCGAGCGGCACGAGGTCGGGCTCGGGGAAGTAGCGGTAGTCGTCGGCGTCCTCCTTGGAGCGGAGGGTGCCGGTGCGGCCGCTGGCCTCGTCCCAGTGCCGGGTCTCCTGCACCACCCGCTCCCCCGCCTCGAGCAGCTGGACCTGGCGCTGCGCCTCGTGGTCGATGGCCCGGCCGAGCGAGCGCAGCGAGTTGAGGTTCTTGATCTCGCAGCGGGTGCCGAAGGGCTCGCCGACCCGGCGGACCGAGACGTTGGCGTCGACCCGCATCGAGCCCTCCTCCATCTTGGCGTCGGAGACGCCGGTGGCGAGGAGGATGGCCCGCAGCTCGGCGGCGTACTCCTTGGCCTGCTCGCTCGTGCGCATGTCGGGCTCGGAGACGATCTCCACGAGCGGGACGCCGGCCCGGTTGTAGTCCACCAGGCTGTGCGCGGCGTCGTGGATGCGCCCGCCGCCCCCGACGTGGGTGAGCTTGCCGGTGTCCTCCTCGATGTGGGCCCGGGTGATGCCCACCCGCAGCCCCGAGGGCAGGTCGAGGTACCCGCCCTCGTTGGTCGGGAGGTCGTACTGGGAGATCTGGTAGTCCTTCGGCTGGTCCGGGTAGAAGTAGTTCTTCCGGGCGAAGACCGAGGGCTTGACCTCGCAGTGGAGGGCCCGGCCGAGGCGCATGGCCAGCTCCACCGCCTGGGCGTTGACCACCGGCAGCGAGCCGGGGAGCCCGAGGCAGGTGGGGCAGGTGTTGGCGTTCGGCTCGTCGCCGAAGCGGTTCGGGCAGGCGCAGAACAGCTTCGTGGCCGTGTGGAGCTCGCAGTGCACCTCGAGCCCGATGACCATCTCCCAGCCCTCGGGCAGGACGCTCGCAGCGGCGGTGTCGGTCACGAGGAAGCACCTCCTTCGGCGGCCAGCGACGCTTCCAGCGCAGCCGCCACCCGGAACATCGTGGGCTCGCCGAGCGCCGGGGCCATGACCTGCACGCCCACCGGCAGGCCGTCCGCGCCGGTGCCGTAGGGCACGGAGATCGCCGGGTGGCCCGCCAGGTTCGACGGGATCGTGCAGACGTCGTTCAGGTACATGGACAGCGGGTCGGCCTTGGCGCCGAAGGGGAACGCCGTGCTCGGCGCGGTGGGCGACAGCAGCACGTCGAAGCGCTCGTAGGCGGCGGCGAAGTCTCGGATGATCAGCGTGCGGACCTTCTGCGCCTTGCCGTAGAAGGCGTCGTAGTAGCCGGGGGACAGGGCGTAGGTGCCGAGCATGATCCGCCGCTGCACCTCGGGCCCGAAGCCCGCCGTGCGGGTGGCGTCCATCATCTCGCCGGTGGTGGGGGCGTCGACGCGGAGGCCGTAGCGGACGCCGTCGTAGCGGGCCAGGTTGCTGGACGCCTCGGCGGGCGCGATGAGGTAGTAGGCCGAGAGGCTGTAGACGACCGCCGGGACCGAGACCTCGTCGACCTCGGCGCCGGCCGCCTCCAGCGCGGCGACGGCGGCGCGGGTGCGGGCCTGGACGTCGGGGGCCATGCCCTCGGCGTCGAGCAGCTCCGTCACGACGCCCACCCGCAGCCCCTCGACGCCCTGGGCGAGCTGGTCGACGAGCGACGGCGCGGCCCCGGGGAGCGAGGTGGAGTCCCGCTCGTCGTGGCCGCCGATCACCGCGAGGGCGAGCGCGGCGTCGGCGACGGTGGCGCCGAAGGGACCGATCTGGTCGAGGCTCGAGGCGAACGCGACGAGCCCGTAGCGAGAGACCAGCCCGTAGGTGGGCTTCACGCCGACGATGCCGCAGAAGGCGGCGGGCTGGCGGATCGAGCCGCCGGTGTCGGAGCCGAGGGACAGCGGCGCGAACCCGGCGGCCACCGCGGCCGCGCTCCCGCCCGACGACCCGCCCGGCACCCGCTCGGGGTCGTGGGGGTTGCGGGTGGGCCCGAAGGCGGAGTTCTCGGTGGACGAGCCCATCGCGAACTCGTCGAGGTTGGTCTTGCCGACGGCCACGGCACCGGCGGCGGCGAGCCGCTCGACGACGGTGGCGTCGTAGGGCGGCACCCAGCCCTCCAGGATCCGCGAGGAGCAGGTGGTGGGCACCCCGCGGGTGCAGAGGTTGTCCTTCAGCGCCACCGGGACGCCGGCCAGCGGGCCGGGGTCCTGTCCCGCCGCGACCTGGGCGTCGACCTCGTCGGCCCGGGCCAGCGCGGCGTCCGCGGTGACGAGGTTGAAGGCGTGGACCTCGCCCTCGCGGGCCTCGATGGCGGCGAGGTGCTCCTCGACGACCGATCGGGCGCTGCGCTCGCCCGAGCGGACGGCGGCGGCGATCCCGACGGCGGTGGGGCGCCCGGTCACGGGGCCTCCCCCAGCACGGGCGGCACCCGGAACATGCCGTCCTCGGCCGCTGGGGCCTGGGCGAGCACCTCGTCGCGGATGCCGGCGTCGCGGGGCTCGTCGGGCCGCAGGACGTTGGTCAGCGGGAACGGGTGCGCGGTGGGCGGCACGTCGTCGAGCTCGAGGGCCTCGACGTCGGCCGCGTGCTCGAGGATGGCGGCCAGCTGCGGGGTGAAGGTGTCGATCTGCTCGTCGGTCAGCTGCAGGCGGGCCAGGCGGGCCACGTGCGCGACGTCGTCTCGGGAGAGGGAAGCCATGGGCCGCCCATCGTAGGGGCGGGCCCTCGCTCCCTCCGAAGCCGGATCACGGCGCCGTCGGCGGGGTGGCGCCGCGCAGGGCCACCTCGGCGACCGTCTCGTAGCGGGCGCCGTCGCCATCGAGGTGGCTGCGCACGAGCGCCACCCGGTCCGCCCTCCAGCGGGCGTGGACGGGGTGGCCAGCGGCGGCGCGCGGGCCGATGGCGCCGCGCCGGACCCGAGCCAGGGTGACGTGCCCCCGCCACGGTCGGTCGTCGTCCTCGCCGACCCCGGCGGTGGCGGCGGCGACGGCGGCCGCCGCCTCGTCGGCCCCGACGAGCGGCACCACGAGCGGGCTGCGCCGGGGCCGGCCCAGCCAGGTGACGGCGGGCCCGAGCTCCACCTCCGGGGCGGGCTGCGAGCGGAGGTGGGCGTCGAGCGCATCGACGAGGCGGGGCACCGCGTCGGGGTCGACGTCGCCGAGGAAGCGCAGCGTCACGTGCCACTGCGGGCGGGTGGTCCAGCGCAGCGACGGGTGCTCGGGTCGGGGCAGCGCCTCGAGCGCGTCGAGTGCGGCCGGCGGGGGCCAGAGCGCGACGAAGAGCCGCACGCCCCCGACGATACGCGGCCCCGCCGCGATGAGATCGCCAGGCGGGCGCCGTCCCCACTCCCATGCGGGGTCCCGTCCCTCCCGAGGCCGGCGCCGACCCGGACGGCGACGACGGCCGCCCGGCGCGGGCGCTGGTGGTGAGCGAGCGCGGGGTCGTGGACCTCGGGCCGCTGCACCGCGGCGACCGCTGCGGGCTCGGCTTCGTGGACGACCTGCTGCGGTTGCGCCTGGCGCTGGCTCGCTTCGGGTGGTCGCTCGTGGTGGTGGACCTGCCGGAGGAGGTGGAGGAGCTGTTCCGGCTGGTGGGGCTCAGCCCGGCCTCGGACGATCAGGCCTCGAGGTAGGGAGGCAGCCCGAACTGGGCGAACAGCTCCGGGTACACGAAGTTGTGGTGCCCGACGATGCGCCCGCCGGCCACCTCGACGACCTGGATCGCCCAGGGCTCCCAGCGGTCGGGGGCCACCCGCTTGTAGCTCCCGTACCCGGCGGTGCCGTTGACGGCGATGGGCAGGAGGCGGGAGCCCTCGCAGGCCGCGCCGGGGCCGACCATCCAGCCGACCACCGACGCCGGACCCTGGAGCCACAGGTCCCACGGGGGCATGGACATGACGACGTCCTCCCGCAGGAGCGCGGCGAGCGCAGCCATGTCGTAGCGCTCGAAGGCGTCCACGTAGCGGGCCAGGAGGGCCTGGTGCTCGGGGTCGTCGAGGTCGTCGAGCTGGGTGACGTCGGCGGTGGCCAGGGTGGCCCGGGCCCGCTGGAGCGCGCTGTTCACGGACGCCACGGACGTGTCGAGCAGCTCGGCCACCTCGGCGGCGGACCAGCGCAGCACCTCGCAGAGGATGAGCGCGGCGCGCTGGCGGGCCGGGAGGTGCTGCAGCGCGGCGACGAAGGCCAGGCGCACCGAGTCCCGGGCGGCGGCCACCTCGGCCGGATCCCCGCCGTCGGGCAGGAGCCGGTGGTCCGCCATCGGCTGCACCCAGGTCTCCTCGGGGCGCTCCCGCAGCACCGCACCCTCCACGGTGGAGGGGCCACCGAGGTGCATCGGCCGAGCCCGACGCTGGGGCGAGCGGTGCATGTCGAGGCAGACGTTGGTGGCGATCCGGTACAGCCAGGAGCGCACCGAGGAGCGCCCCTCGAAGCGGTCGGCCGCCCGCCACGCCCGCACGAGCGTCTCCTGCACGGCGTCCTCGGCCTCGGAGCCCGAGCCGAGCATCCGGTAGCAGTAGCCGGTGAGCTCGCGGCGGTGCGCCTCGAAGAGCTCGTCGATGTCGATTCGGGCCTGGGGCGACGCCATCGACCCACACGCTACGGCGCGGGTGCGACGCTCGCATCGGAGATCGAGGTCCACCATCACCGGTGCAGACGGTGCGGCGACCCGTCGCTCATCGCCGGGGGGCTAGGCGGTGGTGACCCGGGCGGCGAAGTCGACGGTGGCCTGGCAGACGAGCTCGGCGTCGAAGTCGAGGGTGGCGACGTGGTAGCTGCGCTCGAGCCAAACCCGCTCGACCGGGCCGCCCACCGACTCGGCGAGCACGTCGGAGTCGGTCGGCGGCACGACGTGGTCCTGGCGGCTGGTGATCACGAGCACCGGGCAGCGGACGTCGCCGAGGCGGGCCCGCAGCTCGTCGCCGGCCTCGATCAGCGACAGCAGCGGTCGCAGGGGCGTCTGGTCGTAGCTGCCCTCGTCGACGCCGGGGGCGGCGATGTCGTTGCCGATGGAGTCCATGACCTCCATCCCCCCGTCGAGGAGCTGCTGCACGAGGCCCCGCATCTCGTCGGAGATGGAGACCGGGGTGTTGATGGCGACGATGCCGGCCAGGTCGTCGTGGCGCTCGGCCAGCGCCACGGTGAGGGCGCCGCCCATCGACAGCCCGACGACGACGATCCGCCCGTCGGGCACCCGGGCCCGCAGCGCCCCGAGGGCCCGCTCGGCCTCGGCCAGCCAGTCGTCGAAGGTGGTGGGGATCAGGTCGGCCACGTCGGTGCCGTGGCCGGGCAGGCGGGGCAGCTCGACGGCGAGGCCGGCGGCCGCGAGGGCCTCGCCCACCGGGCGCATCGAGACCGGGGAGCCGGTGAAGCCGTGGAGCACGAGCGCGCCGTGCGGTCCCCCACCCGGTGACGACCACGCCTCGCAGCCGGGGCGGACGGGGTGCGTGTCGTCGGCAGGGGTGCGAGCCATGGCGCAGGACGCTACCGCCCGGCCGACGCCCTAGGCGTAGGGGTCGTCGAGGGCCGGGGCCTCCCACCAGTCGGCGGGGGCGGGCTGCCAGTCGGGGTCGGGGTGGATGCAGTCGACCGGGCACGGCTCGACGCACTGCTCGCAGCCCGAGCACAGCTCGGGGATGATGATCACGTCGATGCCGTGGTTGAAGATCGCGCCGAACTGCGGCGGGCAGTGCCGCAGGCACGTGTCGCAGTTGATGCAGATCGACATCTCGATCCGCAGCGGCGGGTTCTGCCACTTCGGGTTGCGCTCCCGCGCCGCCAGGCGCTCGCTGCGGGTGGTGGCGGCCATCGGGGCGGGACGGTAGCACCGGGCCAAGTGATTGACCCGTGGGTCAAGACCGGGCAGGCTCACGCCGTGGAACCCGACCGCCGGCTCACCGCCCAGGGCGAGGAGCGCAAGCAGCAGCTCATCGACTGCGCCGCCGTCCTCTTCGCCGAGCGAGGCTACGCGGAGACGCGGGTCATCGACATCGTCCGCGCCGCCGGCGTGGCCAAGGGCCTCTTCTACTGGTACTTCGAGAACAAGGAGGCCCTGTTCAAGGAGCTGGCCCAGAGCATCCGCCTCCAGCTGCGCCGCACGCAGGGCGAGGTGCTCGACCCCGACGCCCTCCCGCTCGTCAACATCTACCGGGGCGCCGAGGTGTCGGTGGCGTTCATGGCCGAGCACGCCCACTTCTTCTCGCTGCTCGAGGTGGAGGGCCCGAACTTCACCGAGGTGCTGCGCCAGGGCACCCGCCAGCACATCGACGACATGGAGCGCCTGGTGCGGGTGGGCCAGGAGCACGGCTCGATCCGCGAGGACGACCCCCGCCTCCTGGCCGTGGGCGTGGTGGCCTGCGTGGGGCAGTTCTCCCACTTCCACCGCACCGGTCGGATCCGCCTCCCGCTGCCCGAGCTGGGGGACTTCGTAGCTCGCTACGTCGTGCACTCCCTGGCCGCCGACGACCACGCCCTCGACGAGGCGCTGCGCACGGTCCACGCGCTCCGCAGCGCCTCCTGACCGGCCCCAACTTCCTGCACGCGGAGTGCAAAGGTGGGTGCTACGGTGCCGTTTCGCACCATCTGCACCGACCATGAGGAGGCCCTGTGGCCGACAAGTACCCCTTCCTGTCCGACGAGTGGCTCGAGGCGGCCCGGAAGATCCGTGAGGAGCACGCCGGCAGCGGCGCCGCCCCCGCCCACTCGGTGCGCATGAACCAGATCATCACCGACGTCCCCTTCGGCGACGGCACGATCAACGCTCACATGGACACCACGAGCGGCGAGGTCCAGATGGACATCGGCCACCTCGACGAGGCCGACCTCACCGTCACCCTGGACTACGCCACCGCCAAGGCGATCCTCGTCGACGGCAACCCGCAGGCCGGCATGCAGGCCTTCATGGCCGGCAAGATCAAGGTGCAGGGCGACATGACCAAGCTGATGGCGATGCAGCAGGGCACGCCCGACCCGGCCGCCGCCGAGATCGCCGCCAAGATCAAGGAGATCACGGCCGACTGAGCCGTCGCCGGTGCGGTCAGGAGGCCGGCACCGGATCCCGGTCGCTGACGAGGGCGCCCTCCAGGGCGCCCTCGGCGCGCCGGGGGCTCGACCGCACGAAGCCGGCGCACAGCAGGCCGAGGAAGGCGACGCCGCCGCCGACGAGGTAGGCCTCCCCGTAGGCGGCCACCGCCCCGACGCTGTCGGCCCGCACCACCGACACCGTCTGCATCACCTGGATGCCGA
>DATGRC010000144.1:0-14429 GCA_035303865.1 Acidimicrobiales bacterium | reverse complement strand
TCGGGGCCGTGCTGCTGGTCGTCGAAGATGCGCTCGTAGCGCACGACGTCGAGGACGACCCGATCGCCGTCGTCGAACGCGTTGACCGGGTGGAACACGTAGCAGGGGGCCACCTCGAACCAGCGGACCTCGTCGCCCCGGCCCCCGAGCGGGAGGAGCCCGACGCGGGCGGGGTGCGACGGGTTCCACGTGTACGGGAACCGGCGGCCGCTCACGGCGAGGTCGACGTCGAAGGTGACCGGCAGGTCGTAGACGACCATCCACCGCTCGGTGATCGAGCAGTCGTGCACCATCGGCCCGTCCGGCACCTCGATCGGCTCCACCTGGCGGACGAGCCCGTCCCCGCCGATCACCACGTACTGCAGGTGCGGCAGCGCCCAGTGGTAGGCGATGGCGTGGAGGTCCCCGGTGGCCGGGTCCACCTTGGGGTGGGCGGTGTAGCCGTTGGGGAGGGTGCCGCCGAGGTCGCTGTGGCAGACCGTGTCGAGCTCGTAGCTCAGCTCCACGGGTCGTGCCCCGGCCTCGACGATCGCGTAGGTGCGGCCGGCCAGGCCGATGACGTTCGTGTTGGCGGTGTCCATCCCGCCGTGGCGCTCCCCTGGCGCCGGCGCCTCGCCGAGCGCCTCGCTGACCGCTCGGGAGCGCACCGACCGGGCCCGGTACCACGCCGCCCGGCCGTCGCGCAGGCGCACCCCGTGCACCATCGCGTCACCGGTGAACCAGTGGTAGCGGGCCGGGTCCACCGGCGTGACCGGGTTCGGGCCGTTGCGCAGGTAGCGCCCCTCGAGCTCGGGCGGCAGCGTCCCCACCACCTCGAGGTCCACGGCGGTGACGTCGCCGGGGATCGGTGCGTAGATCCCCTCCAGGTACTTGCTCATCGCTGGCCCCCTCCCGTGGACGGCCGCGACGGTAGCCGCCGCTCGGCCCCGCCCCCGCCAACGGGTTCGCCGCCGACCGCGCTCGGTTCGTAGGTTTCCGGCGATGGTGGCGCTGCGATCGGTGTGCGTGTTCTGCGGGTCCTCGTCCGGGGTCGACCCGGTCCACGAGCGCGTCGCCGAGGCGCTCGGCACGGCGCTCGGCGAGCGGGGCATCGACCTCGTGTACGGCGGCGCCTCGGTGGGGCTGATGGGCGTGGTCGCCGACGCCGCGCTGGCCGCCGGCGGCCGGGTGGTCGGCGTCATCCCCGAGGGGCTCTTCACCCGGGAGATCGCGCACCGGGGCGTCACCGAGCTGCACGAGGTGGCGACGATGCACGAGCGCAAGGCGCTCATGTACGACCGGTCCGACGCGTTCGTCGCCCTGCCCGGCGGGTTCGGCACGCTCGACGAGCTCTTCGAGGCCGTCACCTGGAGCCAGCTCGGGATCCACGCCAAGCCCGCCGCGCTGCTCGACGTCGGCGGGTTCTGGGGGCCGCTCGTCGCCCAGCTCGACGCCATGGTCGACGCCGGCTTCCTGCGCCCGCAGAACCGGGCCCTGCTCGGGGTGAGCGACACCGTCGACGGGGTGCTCGACCACCTCGCCGCCGCGGCGCCGGTCCACGTGGAGAAGTGGATCGAGCCCGACGAGCGCTGACGGCGGCCCGGCGCCGCTGAGCCACACGTCACAGCAGGAGGCCCACCGCCCGGGGCGAACGCTCACCCGTGGACCCGCGCCCCGCCACCTCGCCGACCGAGCCGACCGAGGCCCACCGGCCGACCACCGACTACGGCGACGCCGCGGTGCTCTCCACCTTCCGGGGGCCCTACGCCGACGGGCCGCCCCCCGAGGCGCTCCACGTGGACACGCCGCCGCTGGAGCAGTTCGGCCTGGCCGAGCTGCGCCGTATGGCGCTCACCTGCATCGTGCTCGTCGCGTCGATCCTGGCGTCGGTGGCGGGGTGGGTCGTGCGCCGCCGGGGCCGCAGCCTGGCCCGGGCCGCCGCCGACGGCGCCGTCGACGGGTTCATCCGCCTCGGCCCCACCTTCGTGAAGCTCGGCCAGATCATGGCCAGCTCCTCGGGCCTGTTCCCCGAGCCGCTGCCGAGCGCCGCTCGCCGCTGCCTCGACGAGGTCCCGCCGTTCGGGCCCGACGAGGTGCGCCGCATGATCACCGAGGACCTCGGCCTGCCGCCCCAGCAGGTGTTCGCCCACTTCGACGAGACCCCGCTGTCGGCGGCCTCGATCGGCCAGGTGCACGCCTGCACGCTCCACGACGGTCGGGAGGCGGTCGTGAAGCTGCAGCGCCCCGGCATCCGCCCGCTCATGACCACCGACCTGCGGATCATGTACCGCCTGGCCGGGCTCATCGAGCGGACGAGGTGGGGGGCGCACTCGGGGGCGCGGGGCACGATCCGCGACCTCCACGCCGTCACGTTCCAGGAGCTCAACCCGGTGGTGGAGGCGTGGCGCCAGGACCGCTTCCGCGAGAACATCCACGCCTTCGGCGACAACAAGATGATCACCGCGCCCGAGGTGTACTGGGACCACTGCGGACCCCGGATGATCTGCATGGAGCGGGTGTCGGGCATCCCGATGGACCGCTTCGACCTCATGGAGGAGCGGGGCATCGACGGGCAGCTCGTCCTGCGCCGCGGCGCCAAGGTGTGGGCCGAGGCCGTCATGGTCCACGGACCGTTCCACGGCGACATGCACGCCGGGAACATCTGGGTCCTCGACGACGGGCGGGGCTGCTACCTCGACTTCGGGATTATGGGCGAGCTGACCGGTGAGTGGCAGCAGCTCGTGAAGGACCTCTTCTACACGTGCATGTTCGACCGGGACTTCACGCGGGTGGCCCGGGCCTACCGGCGCGTCGGCGTCTTCCCCGAGGACGTCGGCACCGACGAGGAGATCGGTCAGCAGCTCGGGGCCATCCTCGGCCCGATGCTCGACGGGGGCATGGCGGCGCTCAACCTCGGCGACCTCGTCACGCAGAGCCTCGAGCTGATGAAGGCCTACAACGGCACGTCGCCGCAGGAGCTCGTGCTCCTGGCCAAGCAGCTCCTCTACATCGAGCGGTATACGAAGCGCCTGGCCCCGGACTACCAGCTCGTCGCCGACACGTTCATCATGAAGAACGTCTTCCCCGAGGAGGCCGCCGCCCGGCAGGCCGAGCTCGGCGAGCCCTGGCCCGACTGACGCCACCGCACCAGCAGTAGCCTTCCCCCGCACCGGGGGACGACCGAGGCCGCCATGTCGGACGAGGAGCACGAGGCGCAGGCGGTGATCCGCCGCTGGCAGGAGCTGCAGCCCGCGCGGGCCCACCTCGACGAAGGGGCGCTCCCCCGCCACGCGGAGGCCATGGCCCTGGCCGAGCGGATGGCCGGGGTGGGGTCGTGGAGCTGGGAGGCCGACACCGCCGAGGTGCACTGGTCGCCGGGGATGCACGAGCTGCTCGGCAGCCCGGCTGAGGGGCCGACCCGGCTCGACGAGGTCCTCCACCCGGAGGACGTCGACCGCTACGCGGCGGCGATCGACCGGATGATCGCCGAGGAGGCGCCCTTCGACGAGGAGTACCGCGTCGTCCGGCCCGACGGGACCACCCGCTGGCTCCACGGGCGAGCCCAGGTCGAGCGCGACGACCGGGGCCGGCTGGTGCGGATCGTGGGCTTCGTGCAGGACGTCCACGACCGCAAGGAGGCCGAGCTGGCGCAGGCGGCCACGGAGGCCGAGCTGGCCCGGCACCGGGAGATCCTCGAGCAGATCGCCGTCGGCGCCCCCGTCGACGACACCCTCGAGGCGATCTGCCGGCTCGTCGAGGCCGACTACCCCGGCGCCCTCTGCTCGTTCCTGCTCGTCGACGCCACGGGGAGCTCGCTGCACCACGCCGTGGCCCCGAGCCTCCCGCCCGCCTTCGTCGCGAAGCTCGACGGCCTGCCCGTGGGAGAGGGCGAGGCCGCCTGCGGGACCGCGGCGTTCCGCGACGAGCCGGTGGTGGTGGCCGACACCCTGTCCGACCCGCTCACCGCCGGCTACCGCGACGTGGCCACCGAGTTCGGCCTGCGCTCGGTGTGGTCCCACCCGGTGCGCCTCGCCTCCGGCGAGGTGGCCGGCACGTTCGCCGTCTACCGGCGCGACGTCCACCGGCCCGACGAGGAGGAGCTGCGGCGCGTCACCGGCCTCGGGCACCTCGCCGGGCTGGCCGTCGAGCGGCACCGCAACGTCGAGGCGCTCACCGCCGCCGCGCAGGTCGACCCGCTGACCGGGCTCCCCAACCGCTCCCACTTCCTCGAGCAGCTCGAGCGGGCCATCGCGGCGAGCACCGGGCGCGTGGCGGTGCTGTTCCTCGACCTCGACCGCTTCAAGTGGATCAACGACAGCCAGGGCCACCCGATGGGCGACGGCGTGCTGGCGTCGGTCGGCGAGCGGCTCCGCAAGGTGCTGCGGGGCGACGACCTCCTCGCCCGCTTCGGCGGCGACGAGTTCACGGTGCTCGTGTCCACCGACCGCCCCGACCAGGCCGAGCTGGTGGCCGAGCGGCTCTGCGACGCCCTGCAGCGGCCGTTCCACCTCCCCGACGGCACGGAGCTGTTCGTGTCGGCATCGATCGGGATCGCCTTCGCCGAGCCGGGGATGGACGCGGCCGACGTGATCCGCAACGCCGACGCCGCGATGTACGCGGCCAAGGACGCCGGGCGGGGCCGCCACGCCCTGTTCGACCTGCGGCTCCGCGACCGGGCCGTCGAGCGGGTCAGCCTCGAGACCCACCTGCGCCACGCCCTCGACCGGGGCGAGCTCGTGCTCCACTACCAGCCCGTTCTCGACCTGCGGCGGGACCGGTGGGGTGCGGTGGAGGCGCTCGTGCGCTGGGAGCACCCGGAGCGGGGCCTCGTCGCCCCCGACGAGTTCATCCCGCTGGCCGAGGAGACCGGCCTCATCGTCCGCCTCGGCACCCAGGTGCTCGAGCTGGCCCTCGACCAGGTCGCCCGCTGGTCGGACGCCGGGCTGAGGGTTCCCGTGGCGGTGAACGTGTCGATCCTGCAGCTCACCGACGCCGACTTCCCCGGCCTCGTCGAGGAGGCGGTGCACCGCCACCGGATCGACCCGTCCCTCCTCCTGGTGGAGGTGACCGAGACGTCGGTGATGGAGCACCTCGACGCCGCCCACTCCGTCCTGTCGTCGCTGGCCGACCTGGGCGTGCGGATCGGCGTGGACGACTTCGGCACGGGCTACTCGTCGATCGCCCGCATGCGGGACCTGCCGGTGGCGGCGGCCAAGGTCGACCGGGCCTTCACCGGCGCCCTGGAGGGCGACGAGCGGGCGGTGGCGCTGCTGCGGGCGATCACCGACCTCGCCCACTCCCTCGACCTGCAGGTGGTGGCCGAGGGCATCGAGTCGGCCCGGGCCCTCGAGCTCGTCCGCCAGGCCGGGTGCGAGCACGCCCAGGGCTTCCACCTCGCCCGCCCCGCGCCCGCCGAGGTGGT
This sequence comes from Acidimicrobiales bacterium, assembly GCA_035303865.1. Classification (GTDB taxonomy): domain Bacteria; phylum Actinomycetota; class Acidimicrobiia; order Acidimicrobiales; family VFJN01; genus VFJN01. The sequence continues at coordinate 9,028 of DATGRC010000144.1, read as the reverse complement.
CGAGGCGCTGCTGCGGGCCGGACGGCCCGCCGGGTAGGCGGCTGCTCAGCTGCCGCCGGGGAGGTGGCGGAGCGAGTCGACGAGGCCGCCGGGGCGGCTCGTGGCCGCCCAGGCCTCGGCGTGGAGGGCGCGCACCTCCCGGGCGTCGGCGTCCCGCTGGTCGGCCGGCGGCAGCCGGTCGTCGAGACCGGCTCGCTGGGCCAGCCGCCAGGCGCCGTGGCGGGCGGCGCGCACGGCGGCGAGCACGTCGAGGCGCCCCAGCCCGCCGGCGGCTGCGACCGCCGCGTCGAGGCGATCGAGCACGGCGGCCAGCGGCCCGGGCTCGGGGGTGCCGACGAGGGGCACGGGCCGGCCGGGGTCGAGGGCGGCGAAGAGGGCGCTGGCGTTGGCGGTCTGCACGCCGGGGACGCGGTGCACCGTCCCGACGTCGGCCAGCAGCGCGCCGAGGCCCGGGGTGCCCGCGAGGCGGTCGACGACCGGGGTCGGGTCGAGGTCGGCGTTGGTCGATGCGCACCAGGCCGCACCGGCGGCCACGACCATCGGCAGGAGGCTGACGACGAGCGGCTGCAGGTGGCCGTTGTCGCCCCAGTCGGTGAGGAGGAGCCCCTCGGCGCCGCTCGACCGAGCGGCCGCCGCCGCGTCGAGGACGTTGGCGCGCGCGTCGTCGCAGCGGCCGACGACGCTGTTCCAGGTGGAGGTGCCCGGCGCCACCCAGTGGGCTCGCCCCGCCGCCGCCACGGCGGCGAGGTGGGCGGCGAAGCCGCGGTGGAACCCGTCGGGCAGGCCGAGGTCGGCGAGCACCTCCGGGTCCAGGCGCCCGAGCAGGCCCGGGTCCTCCGCGGGAGGGTCGTAGTGCCAGATCACGGGCACCGCGCCCTCGGGGAGCGCGGCTGCGGGCGCAGGGTCGCGTCGCATCAGGTCGCCCCAGAACAGGACGGTGCGGCCCTCCTCCACCAGCGGGCCGAGGAGGCGCTGGAGGTGCTCGAGGTAGACGGCGGTGCGGCCGCGGGCGGCCACCTCGGCCGCGCTGGCTCCCTGGCCGAGCTCGAAGGGCTCGTCGGCGCCGATGTGCACGGTTCGGGACCGCACCTGCGCCGCCTGCTCCCGGACGAGAGCGAGGGCGAAGTCGGCGTTGGCGGGGGTGGGGGCGAGGGTGGCCGGCGGCATCGGCCGACCGGTGAAGGGGTTGGTGGCGCCGTCGGGGCACTCGGCCCGCCACCGGTGGGCGTCGTGGCGCAGCCAGCGCTCCATGTGCCCGAAGGTGTTCTGGTTCACCACGAGCTCGATGCCCGCCGCCGCGCACCGGTCGTCGAGCTGGCGGAGCTCGTCGGCGGTGATCGGCGAGGCGTCCCGCCACACCTCGGGGTGGTCCCGGTAGGCGTAGGTGTGCTCCACGTAGAGCTCGAGGTGGTCGAAGCGCAGGGCGGCGAGCACCTCGACCAGCCAGTCGAGCGTGGCGGTGGTGGGCACCCGGTCCCTCGAGATGTCGAGCATGAACCCGCGCCGGGCCAGGTCGGGGTGGTCGGTGATCACGAGGGCCGGGCGCTCGTCCGCGCCGGCCAGCTGGGCGAGCGTGTGGCGGGCGTAGCGCAGGCCGGCCTCGTCGGCGTGGCGGATCGTCGCGCCCTCGGGCCCCACGTCGAGCCGGTAGCCCTGCCGCGGGAGGCCCGGGTCGGGCTGGACGGCCCGCTCGGTGGGGTCGCCGACGGGGCCGACGACGTCGACCTGGCGGGGGCGGGGGAACAGCGGTGGCACCGGGCCCACCCGCCGCACCGTACCGGTGAGACCGATTTCACAGCGCAATTGACCGCACGAAGTGGCACGAGTGCCCTGTAGCGTTGCTCCGCCCCTGACCGACGCGAGACGAGAAGACCGTGCACGACGTCCACGCCCCAGAGCACCCGATCGACCCCCAGGTCTACGCCCGCCGCCACGCGATCCTCGGCGTGCTGTGCCTGAGCCTGATGATCGTCATCATCGGCAACACCGCGCTCAACGTGGCCATCCCCACCCTGGCCCGAGAGCTCGACGCCTCCACCACCGACCTGCAGTGGATGGTCGACGCCTACGCGCTCGTGTTCGCCGGGATGCTCTTCACCGCCGGCACCCTCGGCGACCGGTTCGGCCGCAAGGGCGCGCTGCAGGGCGGCCTCGTGCTCTTCGCCATCGGCACCCTGATCGCCGCCTTCGCCACCACCTCCACGATGGTGATCGCGGCCCGGGCCGTGATGGGCCTGGCCGCCGCGTTCGTCATGCCCTCCACGCTGTCGCTGCTGACGAACGTGTTCCCGCCCGCCGAGCGGCCGAAGGCCATCGCCGTGTGGGCCGGCATCTCCGGTGGCGGCGCCGCGCTGGGCCCGATCGCCTCCGGGTTCCTGCTCGAGCACTTCTGGTGGGGCTCGGTGTTCCTCGTGAACGTGCCGGTGCTGCTGCTCGCCCTCGTGGCCGGCAAGGTGCTCGTGCCGACGTCGCGCGACCCCGAGCAGCCGCCGCTCGACGTGCCGGGCGCGCTGCTGTCGATCGCCGGGCTCAGCGCCCTCGTCTACGCCATCATCGAGGGCCCGGTGCGGGGCTGGGCGTCGACCGAGACGATCGGCACGTTCGCCGGGGCCGGCCTCCTCCTCGTGCTCTTCGCCATCCGGGAGCTCCGGGCCGAGCACCCGATGCTCGACCTGCGCTACTTCCGCGACGCCCGCTTCAGCGCCGCGTCGGGCGGCATCACGATGATCTTCTTCGCGATGTTCGGCACCTTCTTCCTGGTGTCGCAGTACTTCCAGCTGGTGCTCGGGTTCTCGCCCCTCGAGGCGGGGCTGCTGCAGCTGCCGATGGGCTTCGTGATGATGCTCGTGTCGCCGCAGGTGCCCGGGCTGGTGGCCCGCTTCGGGCCGCGCAACGTCGTGCCGATCGGGCTCGGCATCGTGGCCTTCGGGCTGCTCGCTTTCTCGTTCGTGGGGGTCGGCACGCCCGCGTGGCTCGTGCTCGTGCCCGCCGTGTTCCTGGCCGTGGGCATGGCGCTGTCGATGACCCCGCTGACCACGCTGATCATGGCGTCGGTGCCCGTCACCAAGGCGGGGGTCGGCTCGGCGATGAACGACACCACCCGCGAGCTGGGCGGTGCCCTCGGCGTGGCGGTGCTCGGCTCGGTGCTGACCTCGACCTACAGCAGCTCGCTGCGGCCAGCCGTCGAGGGCCTGCCGGCGCCGGCGCGGGCGGTGGCCGAGACGGGCCTCACCGGCGCCATGGCGGTGGCCGCCGAGATGGGCGAGGCCGGCACCGCGCTCGTCGACGCCGCGAAGCAGGCCTTCGTCGACGGCCTCGGCCTGGCCGCGATCATCGGCGGCATCATCGTCGCCCTCGTGGCGCTCGGCGTGCGCCGGGCCCTGCCGGTGCACGTGGCCGGTCCGATCACGGCCGCGCGCCCGCGCGAGCTCGGCGTCGAGCCCGACGCCACCCAGGCCGTGGCCGGCGGCGACACGGGCATCGGGGAGATCGACCTGGGCGACCTCTCCGGGGCCGACGCCACCTCGTAGCCCGACCGGACCCAGACGCGACGGGGGCGCCGGCTCTCGCCGGCGCCCCCGTCGCGTCTGGGGTGGGATCAGTCCTTGCCGCGCACCTTGTCGGCCAGCTCGCCGATCTTGTCGCGGGCGGTGTCGACGGCGTCCTTGACCTTGCCCTCGACGCGGTCGGCCTTGCCCTCGCGCTTCAGGTCGTCGCGGTCGGTGAGGTCGCCGGCGGCCTCCTTGGCCCGGCCCTTCATGTCGTCCATGTTGCTCATGCGCTCGGTCTCCCTCGTGGGTGGTCCCGCACTGCCTTCCCCCGATGGCGGTGGCCGAGACCGGTCAGGCGTCACGCCGGCGGCTCGGGGGTGCCGCTTCGGGCGGCGGTCGGAGCGCCGGGCGACCATGATGCGGGCATGCCAATCACGCCCGACGAGCGGGACTGGACCTTCGTGCTCGAGCGCCCGTGCCCGGAGTGCGGCTTCGACGCGGCGACGCTCTCGACGGCCGATGTGGCGCCGCGGGTGCGGGAGAGCGCGACGACCTGGCGGGCCCTGCTCGCCCACCGGGACGCAGCCCGCCGCCCGAGCGAGGACCGCTGGTCCGCGCTCGAGTACGCCTGCCACCTGCGCGACGTCTACCGCCTGTTCGACGAGCGCCTCGCGCTGATGCGGCGGGAGGCGCGGCCGCGCTTCGCCGGCTGGGACCAGGACGCGGCCGCCGTCGAGGGCCGCTACCGAGCGCAGGACCCGGCCCACGTGGCCGCCGAGCTGGCCGACGCCGCCGGCGCCCTGGCCGCCTCGTTCGAGGCGGTGGCCGAGGACGAGTGGGCCCGCACCGGCGTCCGCGACGACGGCGCCCGCTTCACGGTGGCGACCTTCGCCCGCTACCTCGTCCACGAGGTCGTGCACCACGCCCTGGACGCCGAGCAGGGCTACGCCACGCTCGCCGGTCGGCCCTGACGGGCCGCGCCGCAGGCGGTCGGTGCCGCCGCGACCGGGGACGCCGGCGCCCGCGCGGCGCCCGCGGCGGCCTCGTGGGCCGGGGCTCGGCTGGCCACGCCCGCGGCCCGGTGCCGGGAGGGGTGGCTACTCGCGGCTGAGCTCGGCCTTGGCGTGGGCCTCGACGTCGGCCCGCTCGGCGCGGGAGCGGACCTCGAAGGTCACGTGGTGGATCGTCCCGGTGAAGGGGAACGGCGCGTCGTAGTCGTCGACCACCGGGGAGAGCGCGTCGCGGCCGATGTCCATGCCGGTCGAGCCGAGGATGCGCACCACCTGCGGCACCTCGACCGATGCGAGGTCCTCCCCGTCGACCCCGACGGTGAGCGTGCCGCCGGGACCGGTGCGGTCGAAGCGGGCGGTGAGCACGTGGCGGCCCGGGGTCAGCTCGACCGGTGCGGCGGCCCGGTGGTGGGTGCCCATCGCGTTGTAGTCGAACTGCAGGGCGCCGCCGTGGAGGAAGAAGGCGTGCCCGAGGTTGTGCGACCCCCGGGCGTAGATCACGCCCTCGACGCCACCGGCGGGCACCTCGACCTCGGCGGTGATCGTCCAGGCCCGGCCGCCGAGGGCCGGGCAGGCCTCGGCCGGGAGGTGGCTGACCGGGGGCCGGTACACGTAGGTGTCGCGGTCGTGCACCGAGCCGGGCCGGGGCGCAGCCATGAACAGCTCGATCGTGCGGTCGTCGAGGGGGAGGACCCCGTTGGCCTCGGCCTCGGCCCACCACTGCTCGACCATCGCCGCCACCCGGTCGGGGTGCTCGTCCGCGAGGTCGTGGCACTCGGAGAAGTCCTCGTCGAGGTGGTAGAGCCCCCAGCGGTCCTCGTCGAAGGGCTGGCCGGGCTCATGGTAGGTGGTGATCTTCCAGCCGTCGGCCCACAGCCCCCGGTGGCCCATCTGCTCGAAGTACTGGACGCGGCGGGGCGGCGGGGCGGTTGGATCGTCGAAGGTGGGGCGGATCGACGCGCCGTGCAGGGGGATCTGGGGGACGCCGTCCACCTCGTCGGGCATCGTGGTGCCGACCACGTCGAGGATCGTCGGGGTGAGGTCGACGATGTGGGTGAACGGCCGGCGCAGCTCGCCGCGGGCGGCGATGCCCTTCGGCCAGTGGACGACGAGCGGGCCGCGCACCCCGCCTCCGTAGGTGTTCTGCTTGTACCAGCGCAGCGGCGTGTTGCCGGCCTGGGCCCAGCCCCACGGGTAGTTGGAGTGGGCGTGGGGTCCGCCGACGTCGTCGAGGCGGGTGGCCACGAGCTCGTCGACGTCCTCCCACATGCCGTTGAAGAAGCTGAACTCGTCCATGACGCCGTAGGGGCCGCCCTCCCGGGAGGCGCCGTTGTCGGAGAGGACGAGCAGCAGCGTGTCCTCGAGCAGGCCGCGCTCGGCGAGGAACGCGGTGAGCCGGCCGATCTGGGCGTCGGTGTGCTCGAGCTGGGCGGCGAACGCCTCCTGGAGGCGGGCCGCGAACCGCTGCTGGTTCTCGGTGAGCTCGTCCCACGCCGGGACGCCCGGGTTGCGGGGGGCGAGCGTGGTGCCCTCGGGGACCACGCCGAGCTCGAGCTGCCGGGCGAACCAGCGCTCCCGGGCGGCGTCGTACCCGTCGTCGAAGCGGCCCCGCCACCGCTCGAGGTACTCGGCCGGGGCCTGGTGGGGGGCGTGGGTGGCGCCGAAGGCGAGGTAGAGGAAGAACGGCCGGTCGGGTCGGACGGCGGTGAGGTCGCTGATCCAGCGCATCGACTCGTCCACGAGGCCCTCGGACACGTGGTAGCCGTCCTCGGGCCGGGCCGGCGGGTCGACGGGGCCGTTGTCGCGGTAGAGCTCGGGCGAGAACTGGTCGACCTCGCCCTGCATGAACCCGTAGAAGCGGTCGAAGCCCTTCTGGAGGGGCCAGTGGGTGTGGGGCCCGGCCGCCGAGCACTCCTCCATCGGGGCCAGGTGCCACTTGCCGGCCGCGTAGGTGGCGTAGCCCTCGGCCCGCAGCACCTGGGCCACGGTGGCGGCCCGGGGGGTGATGCCGCCCCGCATGTTCGGGAAGCCCGTGTCCCAGTTGGCCACGCCCCGCATGCCCACCGCGTGGTGGTTGCGGCCGGTGAGCAGCGCGGCCCGGGACGGCGAGCACAGGGCGGTGGTGTGGAAGCCGGTGTAGCGCAGCCCGCCGGCGGCCAGCGCGTCGATGTTCGGTGTGGCCAGCTCCGAGCCGTAGCAGCCGAAGTGGGCGAAGCCGGTGTCGTCGAGGACGATCACGACCACGTTCGGGCGGCCGGTGGGGGGCGGGTCCGGCCACCAGGGGGTGGCGTCACGGTAGCTGGGGGCGATCGTGCCCCCGAAGTCGGGCTCGTTGGGACTGGTCATCGCACCGCCGCTCCCCGCCAACCGACCGTTCTCGGGCCAGGTTGCCGGCCCACATCCGAATCCCAGCCCGAGAACGCCTTCGGGGCGGCGGGAGCCATCAGCCCACCTCCACCCGGTCGAGGTCGGCGGCGATCACGATCTCGCCGTCGAAGCGGGCGGCGGCGAGGTCTCGCCACTCCGCCTCGGCGCCGGGGGCGATCGGGGGGACCCCGTGGGTGATGACGAGCGTGCGGACCCCGGCCCGGGCCGCCGTGTCGGCGGCCTGCTCCACCGAGGAGTGGTAGTCGCAGATGTCCACGAGGCGCTCGATGCCCAGCTGGGTCACGAGGTCGTGGCGGATGGCGGTGATGACGAGCACCTCGGCGCCGTCGCAGAGCTCGTCGAGCCCAGCGCAGGGCACCGTGTCGCCGGCCAGCACCACGGCGTGGCCGTCGTGTTCGAACCGGTAGCCGAGCGTGGGCTGCACGGGCCGGTGGTCGGTGGCGGCGGCCACGATGCGCACGCCGCCGTCGTCGTGGACCACGCCGGGGCCCACCTCCTCCACGGCCACCGGGGGCTCCCAGGTGAGGTCGTCGTGGTGGGCGAGCCGGTAGGAGATGTCCGAGCGCAGGGAGGCGAGGACGCCGTCGACGACCGCCTGGGTGCCGGGCGGGCCCACGAGGCGCAGCGGCAACGGCGCGAACGACGTCACCCAGCGGGTGGTGATCACGTCGTTCAGGTCGGTGAGGTGGTCGCTGTGGAGGTGGGTGAGGAGGGTGGCGGTGAGCCCGTTGGCGGCGGCGCCCGCCGCGGCCGCCCGCAGGAGCACCCCCCGCCCGCAGTCCACCAGGAACGTCTGCCCGCCGGCCCGCACGAGCGTGGCCGGGCCCGCTCGGTTCGCGTCGGGGATCGGGCTGCCCGTCCCCAGCGTGGTCACCTCGATCGCCGTCACCGGACAACTATTGACATATCCAATGTCACTAGTCAACGAGCAGCCTGGCCCGAAGATGAGTACCCTCATCTGACCGCCGGCGTCGCCGCCGGCACGAGGCGCCACAGAGGGGTGGGTCCATGACCGACGACGGGCACGGCGAGGACGTGGCGGCCGCGGGCGACGCCGCCCGACCGCTGCGCGGGGTGCGCGTGGTGGAGGTGGCGGCGTGGACGTTCGTGCCCGCAGCCGGGGCGCTCATGGCCGACCTCGGCGCCGACGTGATCAAGGTCGAGCCGCCCACCGGCGACCCCCAGCGGGGCCTGATGAACCTGCTGGCCCGGCCCGACCAGCCCTCGGCCAACCCGTTCGTCGAGATCCCGAACCGGGGCAAGCGCAGCATCACGCTCGACCTGGCCTCGGAGGCCGGCCGAGGGGTGCTGCTCGAGCTCGTGGCCACCGCCGACGTCTTCCTCACCAGCTACCTGCCGTCGGTGCGGGCCAAGCTGCGCATCGACCTCGACGACCTGCGGGCCGTCAACCCGCAGCTGATCTACGTGCGGGGATCCGGGTGGGGGGCGCGGGGCCCGATGGCCGAGACCGGCGGCTTCGACCTCGCGGCGGCGTGGGCGTCGGCGTCGATGGCGTTCAAGATGTCCCGGGGCGACGCCGAGCCGATGTACCAGCCCGCCGCCTTCTTCGACCTGCAGGGGTCGAACACGATCGCCGGCGCGGTGGGCATGGCCCTCTTCCAGCGGGAGCGCAGCGGCGTGGCCACCGACATCGACGTGTCGCTCCTGAGCGTGGGCATGTGGGCGCTGAGCCCCGACATCATGGCCGGCCCCGCCGTCGGGTCGATCCCGTCGCCGCCCCGGGAGGCGGCGCCCAACCCGCTCGTGAACTCCTACCCCACCGCCGACGGGCGCTGGCTCTACCTCGTCTGCCTGCAGGCCGACCGGTTCTGGGCCGAGCTGTGCGAGCTGATCGAGCGCCCCGACCTGCTGGCCGACGAGCGCTTCGCCGACCTGGCCAGCCGGGCGCAGCACGCCGCCGCCTGCGTGGCCGAGCTGGAGCGCACGTTCCGGGAACGGACGCTGGCCGACTGGATGCAGCGCCTCGAGCGCTTCAGCGGCGTGTGGGCGCCGGCACTCACCCCCGCCGAGGTCCACGAGCACGTGCAGGTGGCGGCCAACGGGTACCTGCCCGAGGTCACCACCCCCGACGGCGCGTCCTACCGGCTGCCGGCGCCGCCGATGCAGCTCGCCGGCGGC